>NZ_LRQV01000014.1 GCF_001567585.1 Micromonospora rosaria | reverse complement strand
GTGCCGCCCCGGGCGGGGGTCGTCCCGCCCCGCACCGGTGCCGTGCCGCCCCGCGCCGGCACGGTTCCGCCCCGCGCCGGCACGGTTCCGCCCCGCGCCGGCACGGTTCCGCCGCGCGCCGGCACGGTTCCGCCCCGCGCCGGGACCATGCCGCCCCGCGCCGGGGTCGTGCCGCCGCGTACCGCCGTGGTGCCGCCACGGGTCGCCCGGCCGGTGCCGGCCCACCTGCGCGGCCAGGCGGGGCGGTCCGTTCCGGCCCGCGTTCCCGGACGGCCGGTGGCACCCCCCGCCACCGCGCCACGCTGGCCCCGGGCGAGCTGAGCGGCACGGCCCGGGGCCGGGCGTCGGCCGGGAGGGGGGACCCCCTGCCTCCTCCCGGCCGACCGCCCACCGACCCGGGTGCCGGGTTGGTTCCGCCCGACCGAGCCGGTGCCCGGTCCCGCCGCCGACCGCCCCGGGTCCGCGCCGACCGGGGCTGAGCTGCCGAAAATCATCCCAACGGGCACAGTCCGGCCGGTGTCCCCGGACCCGCCGGGAGGGGTAACGTCAGCGCCGGGCCGGGCGAACGGGGGAGGTGGACGCATGGCGCGCGGCGGCGTGTTCTGCGTCGAGGGGCAGTGGCACCGGGACCTGAACGAGCGGACGTCGGTCCTGCCCACGCTGGAACTGCTCGAACGGCTCGGCAAGATCAGGTTCATCCACAAGGACGCGGCGACCCGCGACGAGCTGTTCTACTTCCTGGACCGCTGGCTGCTCAAGCAGTACGCCGACTACCGGGTCGGGTTCTTCGCCATGCACGGGGAGCCGAACCGGCTCTGCCTCACCGACTGGGACTCCGTCGAGCTGGCCGACGTGGCCGAGCGGATGGCCGGCCGGGGCGAGGGCCGGCGGCTCTACTTCGGCAGTTGCTCGGTGCTGCGCGCCCCCGACGCCACCCTCCGGGAGTTCCTGGCGGTGACCGGGGCGGCGCTGATCTGCGGGTACACCCGGGAGGTCGACTGGGCCGAGTCGGCCGCGTTCGAGACCGTGCTGCTCGACGCGCTCGCCAACGGCCAGCGGCACAACGCCGCCGAGCTGCGGATGGGCTCCGCGCACTGGGGGCCGCTGGCGGCGTACCTCGGTTTCCGGGTGATCTACGCCAACGGCCGGGCCTGGCGTCCGGCGGCTCGGCCCCGGGTGCCCGCCCAGCCCACGCCGGCGCGCGTCGCCCGGCCTGCCCAGCGGCCCTGACCCCGCCGCTGGTAGAAACGAGCGATGGCACGCAGCATCGCGAGCACCACCCGGGTCGACCGGGCGGCGCTGACCGAGTTCCTCCGTCCCCGGCACCGGGTGGTGCTGATGACCACCCGCGCCGACGGGCGTCCGCAGTCCTCGCCGGTCTCGGCGGGGGTCGACGCCGAGGGGCGGTTGGTGATCTCGACCTACCCGGAGCGGGCCAAGGTGCGCAACATCCGCCGCGACCCCCGGGTCTCGGTCTGCGTGCTCTCCGACGACTGGAACGGGCCCTGGGTGCAGGTCGACGGCACCGCCGAGGTGCTCGACCTGCCGGCGGCCCTGGAGCCGCTGGTGGAGTACTTCCGGTCGATCTCCGGCGAGCACCCCGACTGGGACGAGTACCGCACGGCGATGGTCCGGCAGGGCAAGTCGCTGATCCGGGTCACCGTGACCGACTGGGGGCCGATCGCCACCGGCGGCTTCCCGGCCCGGCTCGCCGACTGACCGTACGCGCACGACCGGGGTGGGACTCGGCGTCCCACCCCGGTCGGGGTCCTGCCGGGCCGGTCGGCCCCGGGGCCGACCGGCCGTGCGTCAGCCCCGGGCCGTCGCGAAGGTGGCGGCGCCGATCAGCTCCAGCGAGACCTGGAGCCGCTCCAGGCTGATGTTCTTCTCGATGGTGTCCTCCGGGCTGTGGTACGGCGGCTCCAGCAGCGCCGGGGACTCCTCGCCCCGCCAGGAGAAGTTGGCGCTGGCGATGCCGACCTCCTGGAACGACTGGTGGTCGCTCGACCCGCGCTGGGTCACCGGGGAGATCTGCGGCTCGTACCCGAGCCGGACGGCCGCCGCGGCGACCTCGTCGGTGGCCCGGTTCGCCTGGCCGGTGAAGGAGAGCAGCCAGTACTTCGTGGCCGGGTCCCAGCTCGTGGCGACCATGTCGTTGTTGTAGACCGCGAGGAACCGGTCCCGCTCGGTCTGCGGGAGCTCCCGGACGTAGTAGCGCGAGCCGATCAGGCCCTGCTCCTCCGAGCCCCACAGGGCGAAGCGGATGGTCGCCTCCAGCGGGGTGTTCTTCAGCACCCGGGCCAGCTCCAGGGCGAGCACCGTGCCGGAGCCGTCGTCGTTGGCGCCCGGGGCGCCGATGACGGTGTCGTAGTGGGCGCAGACCATGACCACCGGGGCGTTCGCGCCGAGGGTGCCGACCCGCTCGCCGATCACGTTGTTCGAGATCAGGTTGCGGTGCGCCGAGGTCTTGATGACCAGCACGAGCTCCTGCGCGGCGACCAGCGCACGGAGCCGGTGCTTCTGCGCCTGCGCGACGCCGACCACCGGGATCGGCACCGGGTTGCTGGCCGAGCCGGGCAGGGTGGGGGAGAAGGCCGAGGCCATCCGGGGCGCCACCGCGTCCGCCGGGAGGAAGACCACGGCCGCCGCGCCCTTCGCCACGGCGGTGGCGACGAGCTGCTCCCGCTGCGCGGCGACGTAGTCGACGAGGACGATCCGGCCGGCCGCGTTCGCCGGGTAGTTCTCCGGGGCGCCGGCGCCGACGTCGATCACCCGGCCCCGGACCTTGGTGTCCAGCGCGCCGTGCGCGGAGGCGCCGGCCTGCCAGCAGAGGTCCCAGGGCAGGCGGGTCGGCGAGCTGAGGTCGGCGAGGAACTTGTCCGCCACCGGGAACGGCTGCAACGTCGTGTCGTAGCCCATCCGGTCGAGGGTGCGGGCGATGAAGTCCGCGGCCCGCCGCTCCGACGCCGTACCACCGATCCGGGGGCCGATCTTCTCACTGAGAGTGAAGAGGTCGTTCAGCGCGCGCTTCGCCGACGCCTGCCGGACGATCTTCTTGTCGTCCGCGGTGAGCTGGGGCAGCCGGACGGCACCCGGGCGCAGGTCGTCCGCGGCCCAGGCGGGGACCGGCAGGGCGACGGTGGCGGCACCGCCGAGCGCCACGGCCAGCATCCGGCGGCGGTTCAGGGCAGCGGGGGAAGAAGGGGTGACGTGACCGTCCTGTGTGGTCAAAGGGTCCTCCTGGTTCGGGGGCTGGACCCGGCACCGTCTTGCGGTGGGCCCGGGTCACATGCGACCGAACCTATCTGTCCGCCCCTCCCTTCTCAAGATCGTGCACCAGGGTTTTTCCGCAGGTCAGATCAGTATGCGGCGGTAAAACGACGGTTTGTGAACCGGGGATTCTCGATCTCGTCGACGATCGCCACGGCGAGGTCCTCGTAGCTGATCGCCGACCGGCCCGAGCCGTCGACCACCGGCTCGTCCGTGCCGGTGCGGTACCGCCCGGTCCGCTCGCCGGGATGGAACTCCAGTGGCGGCGGGGAGACGTACGTCCAGGAGACCCCGTCGGCGGTGGACCGGTAGTAGTCCAGGGCGTCGGCCTGGCCCAGCGCCGAGTCGCGATACTCCGGGGGGAAGTCCGGTTCGTCGAGGAACCGGCCGCCCTGCGGGGTGCACAGGGTCGAACCACCACCCATGTGGATGATCCGGGGCGGGTCCGGTAGGCCACGCAGCGTGTCGACCAGGTTCCGGGCCGCGTCGACCCAGAGGTCGCGCCCACCCCCACCGATCGCCACCACCAAGACGTCGGCCTCCGGCGCGAGGTCCCGTACGCTCCGTTCGCTGGTGGCGTCCCCGGTGACCACCCGGACCCCGGCCGGCAGGTACGAGACGGCCTCCGGCCGCCGGACCGCGGCGGTGACCCGGTGCCCCCGGCGTGCCGCCTCGGCGACGATCCGCGACCCGGCGGTCCCGCCGGCCCCGAACACGACGACGTTGCTCATCACCCCAGGCTAGGGAGCCGCCCCGCCGGTGCGCGGCGGAACGACGATCTGCGGCGGGGTGGCCCGTTTGGGCGCGGGTCGCTTCGCGCTCAGTCGACGAGGGCCGCGTAGACCAGTTGCCGCAACTGCGACCGCAGCGGCCAGGTGCTGGAGGGCATGAGCTGGGTGAAGAGCAGCCCGGTGAGCTCCTGCGCCGGATCGACCCAGAACGCCGTGCTGGCGATGCCGCCCCAGTAGTACTCGCCGACGCTCGACGGCAGCCGGCTCGGGACCGGGTCGTCGATCACGGCGAAGCCGAGGCCGAAGCCGACCCCGTCGAAGATGGTCTCGGCGAACCCGCCGACGGAGTGGGTGGCCAGGTCGTGGCCGCCGGGCAGGTGGTTGCGGGTCATGAAGCGGACCGTCCGGGGGCCGAGCAGGC
This sequence comes from Micromonospora rosaria, assembly GCF_001567585.1. Classification (GTDB taxonomy): domain Bacteria; phylum Actinomycetota; class Actinomycetes; order Mycobacteriales; family Micromonosporaceae; genus Micromonospora; species Micromonospora rosaria. The sequence continues at coordinate 77,824 of NZ_LRQV01000014.1, read as the reverse complement.
GGACCCCGTCCAGTTCACCGCCGCGCAGCAGCATCTGGGTGAACCGGTGGTAGTCGGCGGCGCTGGAGATCAGGCCGGCGCCGCCGGAGTGGAGTCCCGGCTTCTCCCGGGCCACCGCGCCGAACCGTTCGTGGCGGACCGCCCGGCCGGTGCGCGGGTCCGGGACGTACAGCGCGGCCAGCCGCTCGGCGTCGGCCTCCTCGACCCACCAGCGGGTGTCGGTCATGCCCAGCGGGCGGAAGATCCGGTCGGTGAAGAACGCCTCCAGGCTCTGCCCGGAGACCACCTCCACGAGCCGGCCGAGCACGTCCGTGGCGACCGAGTAGCCCCAGGCCGTACCGGGCTGGAACAGCAGCGGGAACTCGCCGAAGACGGCGCACGCCCCGGCCAGGTCGACCCCTGGCGGCGGCATCAGCTCGTACCCGGCGGCGCGGTACAGGCCGTCGACCACGGAGGTCTGCATGAACCCGTACGTCAGGCCGGCGGTGTGGGTGAGCAGGTGCCAGACCCGGATCGGCTCGACCGCCGGCACCGTGTACGGCTTGAGCACCGAGCCCTTCGAGTAGACCCGCATGTCGGCGAACTCGGGCAGCCAGCGGCTGATCTCGTCGGTCAGCTCGAACCGGCCCTCCTCCCAGAGCATCATCGCCGCCACGGAGGTGACCGGTTTGGTCATCGAGTAGATCCGCCAGAGGGTGTCCTCGCCGACCGGGGCGCCGGCCTCGGCGTCCCGCGCCCCGTAGGTGCTGGAGTGGGCGATCTCGCCCCGGCGGGTCACCACGATCTGCCAGCCGGCGAGCCGCCCCTCGTCGACGTACCGGCCGAAGTGCTCGTCGATGCGGGCCAGCCGCGCGGGGTCGAAACCGATCAGGTCCGGGTCGGTCGTCCGTGTCACGCTCACCGTACGAACCTACTAGCCGGTACGGCCCGGTCGGAAGTGTCGGCCGCGCCACGCGGCCGGGGTGTCGGTGGCCGGCCGTACCCTGACCGGATGCCGCAGTCGCCCGACGACAGCCGGGACGTCACCCGGGACACCGCTCGACCGGAACCGGTCACCGAGGCGATCTTCCGCCGCGACGACTGGTACGCCGAGGAGTTGGTGGACCGGCACTTCGTCCGGTGCGAGTTCCACGGGGTCGACCTGACCGAGGCGGTCACCCGGGGCTCCACCTTCACCGAGTGCACCTTCGGCGCGGTCCGGTTCAACGCCTCCCGGCACGTCGACTCGGCCTTCGTCCGGTGCGGCTTCCGGCGGTGCAACCTGTTCGACGCCGAGTTCGTCGGCTGCAAGCTGGTCGGCAGCACCTTTGACGAGTGCGACCTGCGTCCGCTGCGGGTCGAGGGCGGGGACTGGTCCTTCGTCGCGCTGCCCAAGGCGGACCTGCGCGGCGTGGTCCTCACCGACGTACGCCTGCGTGAGGCCGACCTGACCGGCGCGGACCTCACCGGCGCGACGGTGACCCGGGTGGACCTCTCCGCCGCGCACCTGGCGGGCAGCCGACTCACCCGGGCCGACCTGCGCGGCAGCGACCTGACCGCGCTGGACCCGACCACCGTGAGTCGTGCCGGCGCGCTGATCGACGCGACGCAGGCGCTGGTGATCGCCCAGGCGCTCGGCTTCGAGATCCGCTGAGCCCGTCCGGTCCGGGGGCGGTGCGATCCGGGGAGCGGGCTGTCCGGTCCGGGGGCGGTGCGGTCCGGCGGGCGGGCGGTTCCGGTTCGGGCAAGCTGCCGTCGGTTGTCAGCTTTTCCTGCCACCCTTCCCGGCATGGCATGGTGGTCGGATCTGGTCGACGAGGAACCCGAGTTCGCCGCGCGGCCGGCGAGGACGGCTCGCACCGTTTCCGGATCGCGCTGACCGAGGTGGTGCTGACCCGGGTCGGCGACCCGCCGGACCACCTGGTGATCGAGAGCTGGCACCCGGGGCGGGGCCTGTGCCGCCAGCGCCGCCACTGATCCGGCCCCGGCGGTCGCCGGGGCGCTCCCGTCCCGGGTGAGCCGGACGGCCGGTGTTCCGGACGTCCGGCCCGAATTCCGGACCCACCGACCCCATTGACACCGTGGTGACTGATCGATGACAAAATCGCTCGGTTTCCATCTGGTGTCCGGGTCGATCCGATGACAACGTGAACCGGCGCGGTTGTCAGCGCCGGGTCCGAGACGGATCGGTGTGCGGCGGCTGGGGAGTGGAGGTCAGGTGGGGGAGACGGACCGCGAGCGGACCGACCGGCGCTCCGGTGTCCCGGCGACGGCCCCGACCATCGCCGGCGGGGGCACGCCGGGCGGCGGCAGCGGGGCGGCTGACGGGGGTGCCGCAGCGGCCGGCGGCGGAACGGCCGAGCGGGTCGGGGCGGCCGGGAGTGGTCAGCCGACCCGTAGCGCCCAGCGGCGGATGGCCCGGACCCGGCAGCGCCGGCTGTGGGCGGTCGAGGGGCTGACCGTGTTCGTCTGCCTGGTCGGGTTGGTCGCGTACCTCGGCCGGGAGTCCGCACCGGGGCCGGAGACCGACCACGCGGTCATGCCCGGTGGGCAGGCCGGGGTGGAACGGCCGAGCGTCGGGCGTACCGCCAGCGCGCTGCCCGCCGTGGTCTCGCCGGGACTGAACCCCCGGGCCCGGCCGGCCCCCACGCCCACGGCCACCCCCGGAGCCGGCTCGGCGGCACCGGCACCCGCGCCGGACGGCACCCTGCCGGCTCCGGCGCGTCCGGTCCTCGACATCACCCGGGTCGAGGTGCCGGCCACGGTCGACCTCACCCAGGTCGGTACCCGGGACTGGCTGCACTGGGGGCTGCGCGGGGCGGACTCGACGGTCCGCAAGCGGGACGGCTCCGGTGCCATCGTGGACGCCGGTGGGCCGGGTGTGCGGGCGGGCCACGACACCAACCCGGAGGTGTTCGCCTGGCGGGACGGTGCCGAGGCGCACCAGGAGACGGGCACCCCGACCGGGGTGCACACCTGTGGCACGGACAGCGGGTTCGCGCTGGCCGTGGCGGGCGACGGCGAGGTCCGCACCGCCCGGCTGTACGTCGGCGTCTGGATGGCCCGGGGCCGGCTGGAGGCCCGGCTGCCCGACGGCGGCCCGGCCGTCACGGTCCGGTTGGAGGACCCGCACACCGAGCACACCGCCGGGTTCGACGTGCGGTTCCAGGCGCCCCGGGGCACCCGGTTGTCGCTGTCCTGGATCACCGAGCACGCCTTCAACCCCGACTGCGGCAGCGTCAGCCTCCAGGCGGTGGCGCTGCGCTGACCGGGCGGCGGGCCGGGTCGCGGCGTGAGTGCCGGGGCGGGACAGTTTGTCCGTCGTGGGGATCGGCCCCTGGGCTTAGCGTCGTGGCTGGTCCGAACCGTCCATCCGCTGTGGAGGCTCCTCCGATGAGCAGCACGACCCTCCGTTCCGCCCAGTCCACCGGCGAGGTGCTGCGGGAGATCCCGCTACCGCCGTACGTCACCGGGGAGGACGCGCAGTTCGCCGTCCGGGCGGTGGTGGTGCACGCGCCCCGGCGCTGGTCGGGCGGGACGGTCTGCCGCAACGACGCGAACCCGCACCCGTGCCGGCTGCACCGGTGGGGGCGGCGGGTACTGGCGCTGCGGGGCCTGCCGCCGGCCGCCATCGACGCGCTGGTCGAGCAGGGCGACCCGGCCGCCGTGCTCCCGCCGCCCGTCCAACCGGGCGCCTGACGACCCGTCCGCCGCCCGTCCCGACCGGAGCCCTGACGACCCGCCCGGCGCTGGTCAGGCCGGACTCTGGCCTGGTCCGGGACGGGGCGGCGGCTGCTCGGGGCCGCCCCGGTAGCGCGGGTTCCGTTGCAGGACGAGCGGTGCCACCAGCGCCGCGAGGGCCCCACCGAGCAGGGGGAAGACGATGAACAGCCAGAGTTGGCGTAGCGCGGCACCGCCTTCGAAGATCGCCGGACCGAAGGAGCGGGCGGGGTTCAGCGAGGCTCCGTCGAGGGTGGTGCCGAGCAGGATGGCCGCCCCGAGCGCGATGCCGATCGCCAGCCCGGCGAAGCCGGCGTGCTCCGGGCGGCTGGTCACCACCAGGACGACCAGCACGAACATGAAGGTCAGCATCGTCTCCAGCAGCATCGCGCCACCCCGGCTGATGTTCGCCCCGTACCCGGTGGTGCCCAGGGCCCCGGTCTGGTCCACCACCCCGCCCCACCGGGTCAGCGCCCAGAGCAGGAAACCGCCCACCGCGGCACCGGCGAACTGGGCGATCCAGTACGCCACCGCGCCGACCGGTGAGATCTTGCGGGACAGCAGCACCCCCATGGTGACCGCCGGGTTGATGTGACAGCCGGAGAGCGGGCCGAATGCGTAGACCAGCGCGAGGACGATGAAGGCGAAGGCGAGCCCGACCACCACCACGCCGCCCTGGACCCGGGCGGCCACGGCACTGCCCACCCCGAAGAAGACCAGCAGCAGGGTGCCGAGGAACTCGGCGGCGTACCGTCGGGCGTCGTCCATGGGGGTCAGCGTATGGCTGATATCCGGGCGAATCACAAGAATGGCGACGAGTCCCCCGGGCCGGGCAGGATGCCCGTCCCGACCCGGTTCACGGGGTAGGGTCGGTGTGCCGGGCAAGACCCGTTTTTAGGGGCCCGTACCCGGGCCGTGCCGTCGGCCCGCCGCGTCGCCGCGCCGCGCATCCGGGCCGCCCAGCAGGCCGGTCCCGGCCCGCTCCGGCGTACCCGCGAGCCGAGAATCCACGAGGAGTTCCGCCATGTTGACCATGACAGACAACGCCGTGCTCGTGATCCGTGACCTCGCCGCGCAGCAGGATGTCAGCGATGCCGGCGGGGTCCGCATCGCCGCCGACACCGAGGCCGGCTCGTTGACCATCGAGCTGGTGCCCGAACCGGCGGCGGGTGACCAGGTGGTGGACGACTCCGGGGCCCGGATCTTCCTCGACGCGGACGCCGCCGAACTGCTCAACGACACCTCCGTCGACGCCGTCGTGGACGACGACGGGATCATCCAGTTCGGCTTCACCGAGCGCGACTGACCCACCGCCCGGCCTGCCCGAGAGGCTGGCCCTGCCTTACCGGCTCGCACTGCACGGGCTGGTCGGGTCACCGGGGCGCGGCCGGTCGGCCGGTGCCCCGGGGCGGTCGGTGCCGGGCGGACCACCCGTCGGCGGCCCGTCGCTCCCGCTGCGGCGCGACCAGTTCGGCCAGCACCTGGGCCACGTGGTGGGAGGTGCCCCAGGCCAGCCAGTTCGTCGGCGACCCCGCCCCGGTCACCCGCCGGGCCCGGCGCAGGAACTCCTGGTCACCCCAGGAGAAGGCCGCCCCGGCGGCGGCCCAGTGCGGGGCGGCGACCAGCGTCCGGCACAGGTCGGCGAACCGCTCGTCACCCCGGCCACCCCGCCTCGACCAGCGGTAGACCCACCAGGCGTCGCCGGCGGTGTAGCGCACCGTCGGCAACCGGTCGCCCGGCTCCCGGTCAACGGGGCCCGCCGGGGTGATCCCGTAGTCGGCGTACCCGACGCCCAGGTCGGCCAGGCGGCGCCAGAGCACCCGGTCCCACCGGTCTACCCGGACCGGCTCGTCGGTGGGCAGGCCGGACAGGGCCGGGGGCATCGCGCCGGACGCCACGGTCGCCGACCGCCAGGGATGCCGCCGGGCCCACTCCAGCACCCGGCGTACCCGGGACTCGGCCAACCGTACGTCGGCCGGGCAGCAGACGTCGCCCGCGTCGACGAGCAGGTCGAGCTGCTCCGGCAGCAGGCCGGTGAGCCGGCAGACCCGCTCCAGCCCGGCGGTGGCGGCGTCCGGGCCGGTCCAGCTCCGGTCGGCCGGTAGCCGCACGACCGCCCGCTGCGCGGACGACCGGGCCGCCGCGCCGTACGCGACCAGCCGGTGGTCGTCCTCCGTGAGCCCGACCACCGGGATCACGGGTACGCCCCAGCGGGCCGGCTCGGCCTCCGGAGTGTGCGGTACGGCGCGGAGGTCCACCGCCGGGACCAGGCCGGCCGGCAGCCGGCCGAGAGCGTCCAGGGTGGACCGGTCGACGGTGGACAACACGATGACCGGGGAGAGCAGCGCGGCGGTGCGGGGGTCGAGGTGGCGGAGGGCCTCGAACTCACCTCGCCGGCCGGCGAGAAGGGGACGGTAGACGGGTTCCGACGCTGGCGGGCCTGCCCGGCGGCCTGCCCGGCCCTGGTGGGCGGGCACCATACCTCAATCTACCTGCCGGAACACCCCGGTCACAGGCCCGAACGGCCCACCTGCCCCGGCAAAATCCGGTGTGGACGGGCCGGAACGTCCCTACCATGCCCTGGTGCCTGCCGACCCCTTCCGTTACCGCTCCCCGGACGAGGACAGCGCCCGGTGGCTCGGGTTCCCCTTCCGCACCGGCGACATCGTGATCAGCACCCGGTCCAAGAGCGGCACCACCTGGATGCAGATGATCTGCGCGCTGCTGGTGTTCCGTACCCCCGACCTGCCGGCCCCGCTGTCGCGGCTGTCGCCCTGGCTGGACTGGCTGGTCGAGCCCCGCGACGAGGTCGTCGCCCGGCTCGCCGCCCAGGAGCACCGGCGGTTCGTCAAGACACACACCCCGCTCGACGGGGTACCGCTCGACCCCCGGGCGACGTACGTCGTGGTCGCCCGGCACCCGCTGGACATGGCGGTCTCGCTGTACCACCAGGCCCGGAACCTGGACCGCGAGCGGATGCACGAGTTGACCGGCCAGCCCGTCGGCCCCACCGGGCCGCGACGGCCGTTGCCCGAGTGGCTGGGCCGCTGGGTGGACCGGGAGGTCGACCCCCGTGCGGAACTGGACTCGCTGCCCGGTGTCCTGTGGCACCTCACCGATGCCTGGCGGCGTCGGGACCAGCCCCACGTCGTCCTCGTGCACTACGCCGACCTGCTGGCCGACCTGGCGGGGGAGATGCGCCGGCTGGCCGACCGGCTCGGCTTCGACGTGCCGGAGCGAGACTGGCCCGACCTGGTCGACGCGGCCACCTTCGGGCGGATGCGGGAGCGGGCGGACCAGCTCGCCCCCGACCCGGCCGGGGTGCTGCGCAGCCGCGCCGCGTTCTTCCGGGCGGGCACCTCGGGGCAGGGCCGGGCGTCGCTCGACCCGGCCGTGCTGGCCCGCTACCAGGCCCGGGTGGCGGCCCTGGCCCCGCCGGACCTGCTCGCCTGGCTGCACCGCTGATCACGGATCGTGAGCACCCTTGCGCGAATTTGTTACCCTCGATCGGTCCCGGGGCGGTGCGGCCCCGGTAGTCCCTCGACCTGATCAAGGAAGCGGCCCGAGCATGGATCTGAGCAACGCCACCTGGCGCAAGTCGACCAAGAGCGGCCCGAACGGCGGCGCGTGCGTGGAGGTCGCCGCCGACCTCCCGGGTGCGGTGGCCGTACGGGACAGCAAGGACCCGTCCGGCCCGGCCCTGGTGTTCGCGCCGGCTGCCTGGGCGCGTTTCACCCGGGACCTCCGGCGCTGAGCAGCTCCCGCAGGCACGCCGACCAGCCCACCACGACAGAGGGAGCCCCGATCCGGGGCTCCCTCTGCTGTCTCGCTAGCTGCTCTGCCTACTCCCGGAAGTCAGTCCCGGTCGTCGTCGTCCCGGTCGTCGTCATCGTCGTCGTCCCGGTCGTCCTTGTCGTCCCGGTCGTCGTCGCGGTCGTCGTCATCGTCATTGTCGTCGTCGACCGGCTCCTTCTCGGTGTCGAGGATCGTGCCAGTCTCGCGGTCGACGTCGATCTCGTACTCGGTGGTGCCGTTGATGATCTCGATGCTCCAGACCGGGCGGTTGTGCTCCCGTTCGCGGTCGACCTCGACGATCCGGCCGCCACCGGCGGCGGCGAGGGCGATCTCGCCGGCCCGCTCCCGGCTGATGGTGTCCTGGCTGGCCGGCGGGGTGCCCGGGTCGGTGGCGGCGCGGGTGGTGGCGGTCAGGCCGGGGGCCGGGTTGCCGTCGGTGGCGGGGGCGGCGGGGGTGGTCGTGTCGGGGGTGCTGGTGGTCGCCACCAGCGCGGTGTCGGCGCTGCGCTGCGCGGTGCGGTCGGCGGCGGCGCTGCCGAGCGCCACGCCGGTGACCGACAGCACGGCGGTGCCGCCGATCGCGGCCAGTGCCAGTGAGATCCGGTTCATCGGGTCCATCCTCTCCTCGTTGCTGCAATCGAGGATCGGTCCTGGGTGGATAGGGGCGCGCTGTCCGATTGCTAAGGCCCGGTTAAGCCGCCGGCCAGTGCTTCCCGCCCGCCGGGGTGTTCGATTCGGTGCCCTGTCGAGCTGCCCTCACGGATGGGGCGGAAGCCGTGGCGCGCGGGGCGGAAGCTGTGGCGCGCGGGGCGAGGGCTGTGGCGCGCGGGGGCTGGTGCCCGGCTGGTCTCGTGGGCGGGGCAGCTCGACAGGACGCCAATGTTGGGGTGCCCGCCAGCGGTCCGCTGGCCACGTTGGGCCCAGGCACCTGCGGATCCGGCCATCCGGATGGACAGCCAGCAACCCGAGCCAGGCCGGGTCGGAGGCGGGCGGGGGCAGTTCCGGTCAGTAGTGGCCTCAGTCGTTGGGGGAGCGGGGTGGGCCGAGGCGGAGCAGGACCCGGGCGCCGCCCTCGGGGCCGGTGCCGACCTCCAGGGAGCCGCCGCTGGCCTCGGCGGCCCGTTGGGCGATGTCCAGGCCGAGGCCGGTGGAGCCGCCGTGACTGGCGCCCCGGCGGACCGTGCCGGGCGGCATGCCCGGCCCCTCGTCGGCGACGGTCAGCAGCACGTGACCGCCGTCCGGGGCGAGGCGCACGGTGAACGGGGTCTCGTCGGGGGTGTGCGCGAAGACGTTGCCCAGCAGGGCGTCCACCGCCGCCTCCAGTTCGTCGGCGGGTACCCCGACCGGGAGCGGACCCTCGGCCAGGTCGAGGGTGACGGCTCGGCCGGTGTCCTCGGCGAGCACCGACCAGAACGCCACCCGGTCCCCGACGATCGCCGCCGCGTCGCAGACGGCGGCCCCGGCGGTCGGGGTACGCCAGCGGGCCTGCCGGATCAGGCCGGTGACGGCCCGCTCCAGCCCGTCGACGGCGGCGGTGACCCGGGCGGCGTCCGCCGGGTCGCGCAGCGACTCGGCCTCCAGCCGGAGCGCGGTCAGCGGGGTACGCAGCCGGTGCGACAGGTCGGCAACCTGCTCGCGTTCCTCGCGCAGCAGCACCTGGATGCGGCCGGCGAGGTGGTTCAGCGCCCCGGCGACCTCGCGCAGCTCGGCCGGGCCGGCCGGGGTGACCCGGGCGTCGAGTTCGGCGTTGGCCAGCCGGTGCGAGACGGTGGAGAGGTCGGTGATCGCCCCGACCAGGCTGCGGGCCAGCCGGTCGGCGACGGCCAGGCCGACCAGCACCAGGACGATGCCGAGCCCGGCCAGCAGCAGCCAGGCCCGGGTCACGCCGTGGGTCAGCTCGGCGGCGGGCACCACGGTCCGGATCACGCCGATGCCGTCCGCGCGCCGCTGCACCGCGATGACCACTTCCCGGCCGTCGTCGAACTCGGCGGTCAGGCTCTGCCCGCGCGCGGCCAGCTCGACCGCGGGGGTACGCGGGGCCGCCGCCCCGAGGATCGTGCCGTCGGGCAGGAAGACGCTCACCGGCCGGCGGGACTGGGCGACGAGCTGTTCCACGGTGAGTCGGACGATCTCCGGGTCGGCGGTACCGACCACGGGCACCAGGCTCTGCGCGTCGGCGGTGGCCCGGACGGTGGCCCGGTCGGCGGTGACGTCGCGGACCAGCAGGGCCAGCGGCACCAGGAACGCGGTCAGGACGAGGACGCCGACTGCGGCGGCCAGCAGGGCCAGCCGACCCCTCACCGGTCCGCCCCGGGGTCGGCCAGACGCACCCCGACACCCCGGACGGTGTGCAGGTACCGGGGCTGCTGGGCGCTCTCCCCGAGCTTGCGGCGCAGCCAGGACAGGTGCACGTCGACGGTCTTGTCCGCGCCGCCGTACGGGATCTGCCAGACCTCGGTGAGCAGTTCCCGCTTGGTGACCACCTGACCGGGCCGGCCGGCGAGGTGGTGCAGCAGGTCGAACTCGCGCGGGGTCAGCTCCACCGGCGTACCGTCCAGGGTGACCTGCCGGGAGCGGGGGTCGACCCGCAGCCCGCCCACGGTGATCGTCGGATCGTCGGCGTCGGCGGCGGAGGGGCCCCGGCGCAGCACCGCCCGGACCCGCGCGTCGAGCTGGGCGGCGGTGAACGGCTTGACCACGTAGTCGTCGGCGCCCGCGTCGAGCACCCGGATGATCTCCCTCTCGTCGTCGCGGGCGGTCGCCACGATCACCGGGACCGCGCTGACCGCGCGCAGCATCCGGAGCAGTTCGCGGCCGTCCAGGTCGGGCAGTCCGAGGTCGAGCACGACCAGGTCGGGCCGGTCGTCCAGCGCGGCCCGCAGGCCGTCCATCGCGGTGGAGGTGGCGGCCACGGCGTGGCCACGTTCCCGTAGGGCGCGGACCAGCGGGGTACGGATGGTCAGATCGTCCTCGACGAGCAGCAGGCGGGGCACACCAGGCAGGCTAGCCGGCCGGTCGACGGGCACCACTGTTCTTAACCTTCCCTTATCCCCCCGCAGAGCCCCGCCCAACGTCTCGTCGGGGATAGTCGGTGACATGGGTCGCCGTACACTGCTCGCCGCCGTCGGGTGGCTGGCCACCGCCGTTCTCGCCACCGGTCTCGGGCTGGGCGCGATCCGGCTCGTGGGTGAGGGGATCGCCGGTACCCCCGGCGGGGTGCTCAGCCAGGAGGAGGTCGCCCGGGCGTTGGCCTCCCCGGTGCCGTCCGCCCCGGCCGTGTCGGGTACCCCGACCGGTCCCGGTGCCCCGGGCGCGGGGCCGTCCGGTACGCCGCAGACCCCCACCGCCGTCCCCTCGGCCACGCCCCCGGTCACCCCGTCGGCGAGCCCGGCCGGGTCCCAGCGGGTCTTCGTCGTCACGGGAGGCAGCGCGGTCGCCGAGTGCCGCAGCGGCGGTGCGGCGTTCCTGGTGTCCTGGTCCCCGGCCCAGGGGTACCGGGCCGTGGAGATCGACCGGGGGCCGGACGACGACGTGGAGGTCAGCTTCGTCGGGCCGGGCGGCGAGCACGAGCTCCAGGTGGAGTGCGTCGGCGGGGAGCCGGTGCTCATCCCGGACGACGACGATGACGACGACGACTGACCGGTCGGCCCGACCCGGCTGACGCGAGCGGCCGTGCCGGGTCCGCAGACGAGCGCGCGGCGCCGTCCGACCGGGGTCCGACGTCGCCGCGCTCTGGCCGTCTCCCACCCTCGCAGCCCTACGGCGGTACGTCGGCGGGGACCTGGCTCGACCGGCACCGCACTGCGCCGGACAGCTCCTCGATCCCCGCCCCGGGGGAATCCAAACCTCGCGTCCGGGCCGCCTTCCACCATCTGCGATTCCCGGCGTGGATCGGCCCGCAGCCGGGTATGAGCGCCACATGGAACATTTCACGATCGCGACCGTCGCCGAGAAGAGCCCGGACTTCCGGCGGGTGCTGTGGACCGGCCAGCAGACCCAGTTGGTGATCATGACCATTCCGCCCGGTGGCGAGATCGGCGAGGAGGTCCACGAGGGCATCGACCAGATCCTCACCTTCGTCAGCGGTGCCGGGGAGGCCCGGGTCGGCGGGGAGACCAAGGCCGTCGCCCAGGGCGACCTGGTGGCGGTACCGGCCGGGACGAAGCACAACTTCGTCAACACCGGGCCGAACCCGCTGGTCCTCTACACGGTGTACGGCCCGCCGGAGCACGCCGACGGCGCGGTGCACCGGACGAAGGAGGAGGCCGACCGGGCGGAGGCGGCGGGCGAGGACGAGCCACCCACCTCCTGAGCCGGGTGAACCCGCCCCGGGTCGGGGTATCCGGGGCGGGTGCCGCAGCAACCGCCGATCGCCGACTACGCGTTCCTCTCCGACTGCCGGTCGGGCGCGCTGGTCGGTCGGGACGGCTCCGTCGACTGGTGGTGCCCCACCCGGTTCGACGGGCCGTCGGTCCTCGGCCGGCTGCTGGACCCCCGGGCCGGGCACTGGCGGCTCGCCCCGGTCACCCCCGGGCGGGTCGAACGGGCGTACCGGCCGGGCAGCCTGGTGCTGCGTACCGTGCACCACACCGCCACCGGCAGCGTGGCGGTCACCGACGCGCTCGCCGCCGGGCCGGGTGCGCGCGGGCACGAACTGGGCCTGAACTCGCCGGCCGTGCTGGTCCGGGTGGTGGAGGGGCTGACCGGTCGGGTACCGATGCGGCTGGACTTCGCGCCCCGCCCGGAGTACGGCCGGCTCACCCCGTACCTGCACGAGCGGCCGGACGGGTCGGTGCTGGCCACCGCCGGCCCGGTGGTGCTGGCGCTGCGCGGCGGCGGGCCGCTGCGGGTGGCCGGCGACCGGGTCCGGTGCGACGTCACCGTCGCGGCGGGGCAGACCGTCGGCTTCGACCTGGCGTACGGCGCGGCGTACGGCGACCCGCCCGCCCGGCTGGACCCGGTGCCGACGCTCGCCGACACGGTACGGGCCTGGGAGGCGTTCCGGGAGACGCACCGCTACGACGGCGAGTACGCCGACCTGGTGCGGCACAGCGCGACGGTGCTGACCGGGCTGACGTACACCCGTAGTGGCGCGGTGGCCGCGGCGGCCACCACCTCGCTGCCGGAGCGGCTCGGTGGCGACCGCACCTACGACTACCGCTACTCCTGGCTGCGCGACTTCGCGATGACCATGCGGGCGCTCTGGGTGGCGGCCTGCCCGGAGGAGGCGGACCGTCTCTTCGCCTGGGCGGCCCGCTCCGCCGGCCGGATCGGGGAAGCCCCGGTGCCCGTGCTGTTCGGGCTGGAGGGGGAGCGGGAACTGGCCGAGCGCGACCTCGGCCACCTGCGCGGGTACGCCGACAGCCGGCCGGTCCGGGTGGGCAACGAGGCGTGGCGGCAGCGGCAGCTCGACGTGCCCGGCGAGGTGATCCTGGCGGTGTGGCGGCTGCACGAGTACCTCGGGGAGACCTTCGACACCGAGATCCGGGAGATGGTCGTCGATCTGGCCGAGGAGGTGGCGGGGACCTGGCGGCTGCCGGACCGGGGGATGTGGGAGGCCCGGGACGCCGAGCGGCACCACCTGTCGTCGAAGGTGTTCTGCTGGGTGGCGCTGGACCGGGCGGTGGAGTTGGCGCCCCGGCTGGGGAAGCGGGCCGATCCGGTCCGCTGGGCGGCGATCCGGGACGAGATCCGGGCCACCGTCCTCCGTGCCGGGTGGAACGAGCAGGTCGGCGCGTACACCGGGGTGTTCGGCTCGGCGGAGCTGGACGCCTCCGCGCTGCTGCTGCCGCTGGTGCGCTTCCTGCCGGCCACCGATCCCCGGATGCGGGCCACCATCGCGGCCGTGGAGCGGGAGTTGGGTGCCGGCGACGGCCTGGTACGGCGCTGGCCCACCGACCCGGCGGCGTTCCTGATGTGCTCGTTCTGGCTGGTCGAGTGCCTGGTGCTGGCCGGGGAGCCGGAGCGGGGGCGGGCGGTGTTCGAGCGGGCCGTCACCCACGCCAACGACGTCGGGCTGTTCAGCGAGCAGGTCGACCCGGTCTCCGGCGCGCAGGTGGGCAACACTCCGCAGGCGCTGTCCCACATCGGTCTGATCAGCGCGGCGTGGCGGCTGACCGACCCCGCGACCGACTGACGACGACGCGGTCCGCGCAATGTGAACTCTGCAACATTCCTGCAAACGCAACTCATTGACGCTGCAGCTCAGAGGGTCCTAGCCTGGCCATCAGGAAAGCCCTTTCCCCGAGTGGTCTGACCCGCAACACATCCCGATCTGGAGCCGTGGGGCTCCGGCCCGGGAAACCCCGGTCCCCGACACCCGTCCCTGCCCGCCCCGGCACTCCACCGGGCGCGGGCGGTCGGGGACCACCACCACGGTCCACGAGAAGTACCGGGGTGTGCCGAAGGGCAGCGAGCCCACCAAGATCGGTGAGGGCGCGGACGGGCACCAACTGCATCTACAACGCCTCCGACATCACCTGGCGCTGACCTCACCACCCGGTGCCCGGCACGGACGGCACGGTCCCGCCGGCACCACCGGCCGGAGCCCGGCGTCGACGACCCACGCGTCGACGCCGGGCTCCGGCGCGTCTGCGCCACCCGGCCGGGTTCGCCCGTGCGATCAGGGGGTAGAACATCTGCCATGACCACCCTTGACCAGCCCACCGTCGCGCTACCGGGCGGCGTCCGGATGCCCCTGCTCGGCTTCGGCACCTGGCAGGCCACCGGCGAGCCCGGGTACGAGGCCGTGCTCGCCGCGCTCGACGCCGGGTACCGGCACGTCGACACCGCCACGATGTACGGCAACGAGGCCGAGGTCGGCCGGGCGATACGGGAGAGCGGGCTGCGCCGGGAGGACGTCTTCGTCACCACCAAGCTGCCGCCGGAACGGGTCGGCCGGGAACGGGAGACCATCGAGGAGAGCCTGCGGGCGCTCGGCCTGGACCAGGTCGACCTCTGGCTGGTCCACTGGCCCCCCTCCGACCCGGCGGACAGCGTCCCGGTCTGGCGGGAGATGCTCGCCGCCCGCGACGCCGGGCTGACCCGGGCGGTCGGGGTGAGCAACTACGCCACGCCCCAACTCGACGAACTGATCGAGGCGACCGACGAGAACCCGGCGGTCAACCAGATCCGGTGGAGCCCGTCCCTGTACGACCGGCAGCGGCACCGCGAGCACCGGGACCGGGGGATCGTGCTGGAGGGGTACAGCCCGTTCAAGACCAGCGACCTGGCCGACCCGGTGCTCACCCGGATCGCCGCCGCGCACGGCGTCTCCCCGGCCCAGGTGGTGCTCCGCTGGCACGTCGACCACGAGATCGTGGTGATCCCCAAGTCGGTCACCCCGGAGCGGATCCGCGCCAACGCCGACATCTTCTCGTTCTCGCTGACCGCCGAGGAGATGCGCGACATCGACGCCCTGGGCCGCTGACCGACGTCCCTGGCCGCGCTGCTGCGCCGCCTCGCCGCGCCGGACCGTGCCCGCCTGCGTCGGCTGGCGAGGGCCCGGGGCAGGTTACCTTCTGAGCGATATACCTGACCGGAATAATTATTCCGGTCAGGTATATCGCTGTCGAGGGGTGGCTGTCCGCGACGAGGATTTTTGTCCGCTTCGAGCCGTTACGGTGGCAGGTGGTCGGCGGGTGAGGCGGGTGGACGGGGCCTGTGCGATCAGGCTGCTGCGGCGAGGGCGGTGACCCAGGGCGGCCGGCACGTCGGCGAGGTCGGGCACGTACGGTCCGGGTCCCGGCCTGCGGCGAGCGCGTCGTGGTCGACCAGGGCCACGTCCAGTCCCGCCGCGTGGGCCGCCGCCGCCTCGGCGGCGAAGTGCGGGTCGGGCCGGCGGGGGCGCAGCGGGTCGGCGGGCACGGCGGCAGGAGTGCCAGCCCACGCCGGGCCGAGGGCGCCGCCAGTACCGGCGCGGGCCGGTGGTGCCGCCGGCCCGCGCCGGGTGGGTCAGGACCGTGTGCAGGTGACGCCGTTGAGGGTGAAGCTGGTCGGCGCCGCGTACGCCCCGGAAAGCGTCCCCTGGTAACCGAAGCTGGCGGTGCCGCCGGGGGCGATCGTGGCGTTGTGGCCCACGTTGCGGGCGGTGACCGTGCTGCCGCTCTGGCTCACCGTGGCGTTCCACGCGCTGGTGACCTGTTGCCCGGCGGGCAGGCTGTGGACCAGGGTCCAGCCGTTGACCGTGGTCGAGCCGGTGTTGGTGATCTGCAGGTCGGCGGTGAAGCCGGTGTTCCACGAACTGGCGGTGTGCTTCACCGCGCAGCCGCCGCTGCCGCCGGGCGGCGTGGTCGGCGGGGTGGTGGGCGGCGTGGTGGGGTTGGTGCCGCCGCCGTTGACCGCGGCGGAGAAGCTGGTGACGGCGAGACCGGCGCCGCCCTGCCACGGCTCGAACCCGGCCTGGATGCTGGTCAGGTACCAGGAGTTGGTGATCGCGCCCCGGTTGCGGGTGTCGGTGATGAAGGCCAGCAGGTTGAGGTTCGCGCTGCTGATCGCCGACGGGGCCAGGTACGAGATGACGTTGTTGGAGCCGTTGCTGCCCCGCCACACCTCCCAGCTCCGGCCGTCGATGGTGGCGGTGCCCACCGGGGAGCCGATCGGCTGGATCGGGCCCTGCCGGTTGAGCCAGATCATGATCTCCATCTGGTTCACCCCGTCCCGCTTCGGGCTCGGGTCGAGCCAGATGTCGTACGAGGCGTTGTAGACCGCGCCGCTGACGTACCGGTAACTGATGGCGCTGGTGGCGCTGCTGATCTGGCTGACCTGGATCGGCAGGTTGGTGCCGGGGGAGCAGTTGGTGTAGTGGCAGCCCACGAAGATCGACGGGTACGCCGTCGGCGCGCCGTTGGTGGGGTTGCTGCCGTTCTGGGTGGTGATCTCGAAGCCGGTTCCGGTGACGTTGATGCACTGCTGGGCGGTGGTGCCCCAGCGGTTGTTCTGCACCACGTACCGGTTCTGGATCACCGTCGAGCCGTACTGCTCGCAGATCTGGGTGTCGGCGGACGCGCTGCCGCCCAGGGCGACGGCGACGACCGTGCCGGCGGCCAGCAGGCCGGCCGCCAGGACGGCCCGCAGGGTTCGTCTCATGATGCTCCTCGGCTCGGGCGTTGGGGGCGCCGGACTGCCGTGGGGTACGAGCGGAAGCGCTCCCAGGTTCAACCGATACATTCACATGTATGAAATGCTCACGCAACTGGATCGTCGCAGGTCCGCCCGCGCGGACCGGGTCGGACCTGGCGTGATGGTCATGACCTGTGGGGAGGTGGATCGACGCGGGTGAGGGTGGGGTCGACGCGCGGGTCGAACGCCCCTGGCGTGCCACGATTGCACCGAGTAGTGTCTTGCCTCCAACGCGTCCCGCACCCCCTCGGAGGCGTACAGCACGATGGGCGGTTCCTCCCTGCGTGTCCTCATCGTCGGCGCGGGCATCGCTGGCCTCGCCGTCGCGCGGGCACTGCGGATGGTCGGTCTGCGGCCCGACGTCACCGAGAAGCAGCCCCCGAGTGAGCTTGCCGACACCGGCCTGTACCTGCCCGGCAACGCCGCCCGCGCGCTGCGGCGTCTCGGCCTCGACGGGCCGGTGCGCCCCCTCGGCCAGCTCATCCACCGGCAGCGGTTCCTCGACGCGGCCGGGGACCCGCTCTGCGAGGTGGACCTCGGCGCCCTCTGGGGCGGGGTCGGCGAGTGCCGGGCCCTGCCCCGCGCCGAACTGCACCGGGTACTGCTCACCGGGGCCGGCGGGGCGGTCCGGCACGGTGCCGAGGTGCGTACCGTCGACCTGCTGCCCGGTGGGGTCGGGGTCACCTTCGTCGACGGCACCACCGGGGAGTACGACCTGCTCATCGGTGCCGACGGGCCGCGCTCCTCGGTGCGTACCCTCGCCGCGCTCGGCGGCCCGCCCCGCCCCGCCGGCCAGGTCGTCTACCGTGCCGTGCTCCGGGGTGGTCCCCGGGTCACCGAGTGGACCGCCCTGCTCGGCCAGCGGGCCAGCTTCCTGACCATCCCGATCGGCGGCGGGCGACTGTACTGCTACGCCGACGAGGCCGGCACCGACGTGCCCGCCGACCCCCGGGCGCGGCTGCGGGAACTCTTCGGCGGGTACGGCGGGCCGGTGCCCCGGGTGCTGGACGCGCTGACCGACGTCGAGGTGCGCGCCGAACGCACCGACGAGGTCGAGTTGGGCCGCTGGTACCGGGGACGGGTGCTGCTGGTCGGCGACGCCGCGCACGCCACCGCCCCGACCCTGGCCCAGGGGGCGGCGATGGCGCTGGAGGACGCCGTGGTGCTGGCCGACGCGCTGACCAAAGCCGACACCGTCGAGGCGGCCCTGGTGGCGTACGAGAGCCGACGCCGGCCGCGTACCCGGTGGGTGCGGGACCGGACCCGGGACCGCAACCGGACCCGCGACGTGCCGCCGGCGCTGCGCGATCCCCTGCTGCGTGGGCGGGGTGGACGGATCTTCGGTGAGCACTACCGGCTCCTGGTGGACCCGCTGTGATCGACCGGGTGGCTTGGGGTGTCACCCCGGCGCACCCCCGAACCGGGTTCCGACCTGCCGGGGACTATCCTCCTTGCGGATGACGGCTCGCAGATCACCAGCGCGCAGCCGAGCGGGACAACCGAGAACCGGAGGCCATTCGTGACCACCGTCGCACCGAAGCCGGTCGTGACCCGGCCCTGGCCGGTCCGAGAACCGGTCAAGGGGTCGGCCCTCGCGCGGTTGCTGCGCACCACGGACGCGAAGCAGATCGGGATCATGTACATGATCACGGCGTTCGTGTTCTTCATGATCGGTGGTCTGATGGCCCTGGTCATGCGGGCCGAGCTGGCCGTGCCCGGGATGCAGTTCCTCTCCCCGGAGCAGTACAACCAGCTGTTCACGATGCACGGCACGATCATGTTGCTGTTCTTCGCGACGCCGATCGTGTTCGCCTTCGCGAACTACATCGTGCCGATCCAGGTGGGCGCGCCGGACGTGTCGTTCCCCCGGCTGA
This sequence comes from Micromonospora rosaria, assembly GCF_001567585.1. GTDB lineage: Bacteria > Actinomycetota > Actinomycetes > Mycobacteriales > Micromonosporaceae > Micromonospora > Micromonospora rosaria. Next base: position 59,336 of record NZ_LRQV01000014.1, on the reverse strand, counting down.
ACAGCTTCGCCTACTGGCTGTACCTCTTCGGCGGCACGATCGCCATGGGTGGCTTCTTCACCCCGGGCGGCGCGGCCGACTTCGGCTGGTTCGCGTACGCGCCGCTGAGCAGCGTCGAGCACTCGCCGGGTGTCGGCGCGAACATGTGGATCGTCGGTCTGGCCATCTCCGGTCTGGGCACGATCCTCGGCGCGGTCAACATGATCACCACGATCCTGACCCTGCGCGCGCCCGGCATGACGATGTTCCGGATGCCGATCTTCACCTGGAACATCCTGGTCACCAGCCTCCTGGTGATCCTGGTCTTCCCGCTGCTGGCCGCCGCGCTCTTCGCGCTCGCCGCCGACCGCATCCTCGGCGCGCACATCTACGCCCCGGAGACCGGCGGGCCGCTGCTCTGGCAGCACCTGTTCTGGTTCTTCGGCCACCCCGAGGTGTACATCGTCGCGCTGCCGTTCTTCGGCATCATCAGCGAGATCATCCCGGTCTTCTCCCGCAAGCCGATCTTCGGCTACAAGGGTCTGGTCGCCGCGACCATCGCCATCGCCGCCCTGTCGATGAGCGTCTGGGCGCACCACATGTTCGCCACCGGCCAGGTGCTGCTGCCGTTCTTCAGCTTCCTGAGCTTCCTGATCGCGGTCCCGACCGGGATGAAGTTCTTCAACTGGATCGGCACCATGTGGCGCGGCCAGATCAGCTTCGAGACGCCCATGCTCTGGGCGATCGGCTTCCTGGTCACCTTCCTCTTCGGTGGTCTGACCGGTGTGCTGCTGGCCAGCCCGCCGCTGGACTTCCACGTCTCGGACTCGTACTTCGTCGTCGCGCACTTCCACTACGTGCTCTTCGGCACCATCGTGTTCGCCGTCTTCGCCGGTATCTACTTCTGGTTCCCGAAGATGTTCGGCCGGATGCTCGACGAGCGCCTCGGCAAGGTGCACTTCTGGCTCACCATGGTCGGTTTCCACACCACCTTCCTGGTGCAGCACTGGCTCGGCAACGAGGGCATGCCCCGCCGGTACGTCGACTACCAGGCCATCGACGGCTGGACCACGCTGAACATGATCTCCACGGTCGGCGCGTTCATCACCGGTGTCTCCACGCTGCCGTTCATCTACAACTGCTGGAAGTCTTACAAGGCCGGCCCGGTGGTCGAGGTCGAGGACCCGTGGGGCCACGGCAACTCGCTGGAGTGGGTGACCAGCTCGCCGCCGCCGCTGCGCAACTTCGACCGGATGCCCCGGATCCGCTCCGAGCGGCCGGCGTTCGACTACAAGTTCCCGGAGCTGGCCGCCGGCGGCCAGTCCCTGGCCGGCCCGCCCGAGGGTGGTGCCAAGCCGCTGACCCGCGAGGCGAACGGCGGGGCCAGCTACCAGGAGGACACCGAGACCACGATCGACCGCTGAGCGGTCCGACCCGCGCGTCCGACGGGCGCCGTACCCACACCGGGTACGGCGCCCGTCGCCGTCTGCCCGGTGCCCGTCGCCGATCGCGCGGCACGCGGCGTCGAGGGGAGCGGGTGCCGGCGGGCCGACCGCTCCGGTCGGGGGGTGCCCCGCGCCACCCGCGGCGGCGGTCAGTGGGCGGTGCCGGCGGTGGCGAGCTGCTCGGCGTCCGTGCCCGCCGCCGGGGGCGTCGCCCGGCGGCGCAGCTCCACCGGGAGGACGACGAGGGCGACCAGCAGGCCGAGCGCCCCGGTGACCACGAAGCCCCACACCGGGGCGCTGCGGTCCATGACCGCCCCGGCCAGCGGGGCGCCCACCGCCATGCCGACGGTCACCGCCGAGCCGTGCAGACCCATCGCCACCCCGCGTACCTCGGCCGGGGCCAGGGTGCTGACCAGGTCGGCGGTGGCCGCCAGGGTCGGCGCGCAGAGCATCCCCGCCGGGACCAGGGCCAGGCAGAGCAGCCACCAGTGGCCCCCGCCGAGGCCGACCGGGATGGTGCAGAGGCTCAGCGCGGCCAGCAGCACCAGCGGGGAGACCGGCCGGCTGACCGCCCCGTACGCGAAGCCGCCGACCAGCGAGGAGACCGCCCAGGCGGCGAGGACGACGCCGGTCCAGCCGACCGCGCCGTTCTCCCGCAGCACGGCCACCACGGCGACGTCGGTGCCGGCCAGGACCACGGTGGCGGCGGCACCTCCCGCCAGGACGGCGAGCAGCCGGGGGGTGAGCCACGCCCGGCGGGGCAGCCGCCGGGCGGGCGTGGTGGCCTCGCTGGCGCTGCGGGTCGGCGGGTTCAGCAGCCAGAGGGTGGCCCCGGAGAGCACGATCCCGGCACCGACCGCCCAGAGCGTGGCGCGGGCCGAGACGGTGGTGGCCGCGGCCACCGCCAGCGCCGGGCCGATCATGAAGGACAGCTCGGTCGACATCGAGTCCAGCGCGTACGCCGGCCGGCGGCGCTCCGCCGGCACCAGCGCGGCGATCGACTGGCGGATCACCGAGAAGGCCGGCAGCGCCAGCAGGCCGGCGAGGAACGCGGCCGGCAGCAGCAACGGGTACGACAGGGCCGGCGCGGCGGCCCAGAACACCGCCTCGGCGACCGTGGTCAGCGCCAGCACCGGGCGTAGGCCGTGTCGGTCGATCAGGCGGCCCAGCAGGGGATTGCCGACCGCGGAGCCCACCGTCAGCGCCGCGCCCACCAGCCCCGCCGCGCCGTACCCGCGCCCGAGGTCCAGCACCACGTAGAAGGTCAGCGTGATACCGGCGGCGGTGATCGGCAACCGGGCGAACACCGACACCAGCAGCAACGAGCGGAGACCGGGCAGGGCGAGCGCCTCCCGGTAGGGCTTCAGGTTCACGTGGTCGACCTCCGGGCGACATCCTGGCCCCCGGGTACGACCCGCACCACCAATTTTCCGGTTATGCGCTCCGGATCACGGGGGCGCCGCGCAGCGTCACCCCGGCGCCGTCCATGGCGCGCAGCGCCACGTCGGTGGTGGCCGGCGCGACGGCGGCGGTCAGGTCCAGCAGCACGGTGGTGGCGAACCCCTCCCGGGCCGCGTCCAGGGCGGTGGCCCGGATGCAGTGGTCGGTGGCGATGCCCACCACGTCGACCCGGTCCACGTCGTGCCGACGCAGCCAGTCGGCCAGGCACTCGCCGTCCGCCGCGTGCCCCTCGAAGCCCGAGTACGCGGCGGCGTGCTCGCCCTTGTGGAAGATCGCCTCCACCCGGCCGGTGTCCAGCTCCGGGTGGAACTCGGAGCCGTCGGTGCCGACCACGCAGTGCCGGGGCCAGGTGTCGATGAAGTTCGGCGGATCGCCGAAGTGGTCGCCCGGATCGACGTGGTAGTCCTTGGTGGCGACCACGTGGTCCCAGCGGTCCGGCTCGGCGGCGAGCAGCCGGGAGATCCCGGCCGCCACCCCGGCCCCGCCGGCCACCGCGAGGGAACCGCCCTCGCAGAAGTCGTTCTGCACGTCCACGATGATCAACGCATTGCCCACCGGGTGGCTCCTTTCCTCCCCGCCGGGGGTGTCAGCCGGCGGGTACGACGGTGACCGGGACCGCCGGGTCGCCGGCGGAGAGCTTCAGCCCCTCCCAGGGGATGGAGATCAGACACTCTCGCAGGTGCTCGCGGGACTCGTCCAGCGACGGCAGGTCGGCCGGCTCGCCGCCGGCCACGTACGTCCGTTGCAGCAGCCGGTCGTTGGCCTGCCGGTCCGGTACGCCCTGCGGGACGATGACCTCCTCGGTGGCGGTACCGGTCGGCTTGTGCCGGCGGACCGCGACCTTCCGGCCGCCGATGGTGGCCTTGTGCTCGGAGCGCTTGACCACCGGCCGCCCCTCCACCTCGACCAGCTTGTAGACCAGGCCGGCGGTGGGTGCGCCGGAGCCGGTGACCACGGAGGTGCCCGCGCCGTACATGTCGACCGGCTCGGCGGCGAGGGCGGCGATGGCGTACTCGTCGAGGTCGCCGGAGACGATGATCTTCGTCTCGGTGGCGCCCAGCGAGTCGAGCAGCTCCCGGGACTGGTGGGCGATGACCGCCAGGTCGCCGGAGTCGATCCGGACCGCCCGCAGCTTCGGCCCGGCCACCTCGATCGCGTTGCGGATGCCCTGGCTGATGTCGTACGTGTCGACCAGCAGCGTGGTGTCGCTGCCCAGCGTGGCGACCTGCGAGGCGAAGGCGGCCCGCTCGTCGTCGTGCAGCAGGGTGAAGGCGTGCGCGGCGGTGCCGGCGGTGGGGATGCCGTACCGCTGCCCGGCGGCCAGGTTCGAGGTGAACCGGAACCCGGCCAGGTACGCGGCCCGCGCGGCGGCCACGGCCGCCTCCTCATGGGCCCGCCGCGACCCCATCTCGATCAGGGCCCGTCCCCGGGCGGCGGTGACCATCCGGGCCGCCGCGGCGGCCACCGCGCAGTCGTAGTTGAGCACCGAGAGCACCAGCGTCTCCAGCACCACGCACTCGGCGAAGCCGCCGGAGACGGTGAGGATCGGCGAGCCGGGGAAGAACAGCTCCCCCTCGGCGTACCCGTCGACGTCGCCGGTGAACCGGTAGTCGGCCAGCCAGGCGGCGGCCGTCTCGTCGACCACCCCGGTCCGGCGGAGGAAGTCGACCTCCTCCCCGGTGAACCGGAAGTCGCGGATCAGCTCGACGAGCCGGGCGGTGCCGGCGACCACCCCGTACCGGCGGCCGGCCGGCAGCCGGCGGCTGAACACCTCGAAGACGCAGCGCCGGTCGGCGGTGCCGTCCCGCAGCGCGGCGCTGACCATGGTCAGCTCGTAGTGGTCGGTCAGCAGCGCGGGGCGAAAGGTGCTCACGTGTGCCAGCCTAGAGTTCGTCCGGCGTCCGTGTCGGCCCGGCCCGCTGCGCCGGTCTCCGTCGCCGGTGTCGGTTCCGCTGGTCAGGTGCCCTGTGGTGGGGTCGGCGCCGGGGCCGGGGTGGGCTCGGTCACCCGGCCGCCGGGTGCCCCGGCCCGGCCGGTCCGGACGGGCCGCGCGGGGGTGCCGGGGACACGGCGGGTGTTCCGGTTCATCGGTTCGCCGGATCCGGTGGCACGATGGGGGGCATGGCGGCTCCTCAGGTTGCACCAGTCGAGACGCCGGACACCGATGAGGTGCCGGCTGCCGACCGGCCATGGGTGACGATCGTGTGGGACGACCCGGTCAACCTGATGAGCTATGTGACCTGGGTCTTCCAGAAGCTCTTCGGGTACAGCCGGGAGAAGGCCGAGCAGTTGATGCTGGACGTGCACCACAAGGGGCGGGCGGTGGTCTCCAGCGGGGCCCGGGAGCGGATGGAGCACGACGCGTCGCAGCTGCACGCGTACGGCCTCTGGGCGACGGTGGAGCGCTCGTGAGCATGTTCCGCCGCCGGGGGGACCGGTACGTGGCGACCTTCGCCGTCGACGAGGTCCGGGTGCTGCGCAAGGTCGCCTCCGAGGTGGTCGGCCTGCTCACCGACGGCTTCGACCACACCGACCCGGTCGTCGGCCGGCTCTTCCCCGAGGTGTACCCGGAGGACGCGGCCGGGACGGCGGAGTTCCGCCGGTACACCGAGGGCGACCTCAAGACCGCGAAGATCGACCAGGCCGGCGCGATCCTCGCCGCCCTGCCCGACGAGGCCGGCGGCGAGGTGCGGCTCGACGCCGAGGCGGCCGAGGCGTGGCTGCGGGCGCTCAACGACGCCCGGCTGGCGATGGGCGTCCGGCTGGAGATCAAGGACGGCACCGACCTGGGCGCGGAACTGGACGTGGCGATGGCCGCCGACCCGAGCTCCTCGCGGGTCTTCCAGCTCTCCGTCTACGCCTACCTCGGCTACCTCCAGGAGTCCCTGCTCAACGCCCTCATCGCGGAGTGAGGAAGGGCCCCTCCTAACGCTTCCGGTAGAGGAAGGGCCCCCTGTTAACACCACCCTGTTAACAGGGGGCCCTTCCTTGCACCGGGGGCCTGCGAGTGGGGGTCAGGCGGCGTCGAGGGCGGCGAGTTCCCGGTCGTCGAGGGTCAGGTCGGCCGCCGCGGCGGAGTCCCGGATCGTCTCCGGCCGGCTCGCGCCCGGGATCGGTACGACGACCGGGGCGAGCGCCAACTGCCAGGCGAGGCAGACCTGCTGCGGGCTGACCCCGCGCGCCTCGGCGATCTCGGCGAACGGGCGGAACCGCCCGCCCAGGTCCCCGGCCCGGCCGATGCCGCCCAGCGGCGACCAGGGCAGGAAGGCGATCCCGAGCTCGGCGCAGAGCCGGAGCTCCTTCTCGCTGCTGCGGAACTCCGGGGAGAACTGGTTCTGCACGGAGGCCAGCCGGTCACCGAGGATGTCCCGGGCGGTGCGGATCTGGTCGGGGTCGGCGTTGGAGATGCCGGCCATCCGGATCTTGCCGGCGTCGGCCAGGTCGCGCAGGGCGCCGATCGAGTCGGCCCACGGCACCCGGGGGTCCGGCCGGTGGAACTGGTACAGCCCGATCGCCTCGACGCCGAGCCGGGTCAGCGAGGCGTCGCAGGCGGCCCGCAGGTACTCCGGGGAGCCGTCGAGCCCCCACTCCGACCCGCCGGGACGGGTGTGCCCGCCCTTGGTGGCGACCAGGACGCCGGAGGTGTCCCCGCCGTACCCGGCGAGGGCGCGGGCGATCAGCGACTCGTTGTGCCCGAAGTCCGTCGAGTCCAGCGAGTACGCGTCGGCCGTGTCGATCAGGGTGACCCCGGCGTCCAGGGCCGCGTGGATGGTCCGGACGGCGCGGTCGGTGTCGGGGCGACCGCCGAGCGACATCGGCATCCCGCCGAGCCCGATCGCGCCGACCCGTACCGCGCCGATGCGGCGTTGCTGCATGTGTTCTCCTCCGTCGTTCGTCGGGGTGCTCCGGCGTTCGTACCCGTTCCCGCCGGGCCGAAAAAACCAGATTGCCTGCCCGGCCGGTGGGAAGGTGACAGCGGCCACTTCGGCCTGCGGCCCGACAGGCGTTAGGCTGGGGCACGTGCTGAGCATCGACCGGTCGATCGTCGACGCGATCGTCGCCCACGCGCGCCGGGACCACCCCGACGAGGCGTGCGGCGTGGTCGCCGGTCCCGTCGGCAGCGACACCCCGACCCGGCACATCCCGATGGACAACGCCGCCCGCTCGATGACCTTCTACGAGTTCGACTCGATGGAGCAGTTGCGGGTCTGGCGGGAGATGGACGACCGGGACGAAGAGCCGGTCGTGATCTACCACTCGCACACCGCCACCGAGGCGTACCCGTCGCGGACGGACATCTCCTTCGCCGGTGAGCCGGGCGCGCACTACCTGCTCGTCTCGACCCGCGAGCCGGACCGTGAGGAGATCCGTTCCTTCCGGATCGTGGACGGCGTGGTGACCGAGGAGCCGGTGCGGGTCCTGGACGCCGCCGTGGACCCGCACGCCGTGCAGTCCTACATGTTCGGGCAGAGCCCGGCGACGGTCGACTACGAGTGTTCCGACCGCTGAGACCCCAGCGCCGGCCCACCTGTTCCCGTCACCGAGGCATACCCGATCAAGGAGTTACGACATCATGGCCATCGAGGTTCGCATCCCCACCATCCTGCGCAGCTACACCGGCGGCGCGAAGGTCGTCGAGGGCTCCGGGGAGACCCTGGCCGACCTGCTCACCGACCTCGACTCGCGGCACGGCGGGCTGAAGGGCCGGCTGGTCACCGAGACCGGCGCGCTGCACCGGTTCGTCAACGTCTACGTCAACGACGAGGACGTCCGCTTCCTCGGCGCGCTGGACGCCAAGCTCAGCGACGGCGACAGCATCACCATCCTGCCGGCGGTGGCCGGGGGCGCGTTCGGCTTCGCCGCCGCGGCGGCGATCGCCTCGCACGCCGCGTCGGTGGCGGTGGCCGGCTCCGCCGGTCGCTGACGGCGCCCGCCATGGCCAGGTACGACAGCCTGCTGGACGCCTGCGGCGGCACGCCGCTGATCGGGCTGCCCCGGCTCTCCCCGACGGTGCCCGACGGGGCGCCGCCGGTGCGGCTGTGGGCGAAGCTGGAGGACCGCAACCCGACCGGCAGCATCAAGGACCGCACGGCGATGTTCATGGTGCGCGCGGCCGAGGCGGCTGGCCGGCTCCGCCCGGGCGACACCATCCTGGAGCCGACCAGCGGCAACACCGGCATCTCGCTGGCCATGGTGGCGAAACTGCGCGGGTACCGGCTGGTCTGCGTGATGCCGGAGAACGTCTCCGCCGAGCGGGTGCAACTGCTCCGGATGTACGGCGCGGAGATCATCTTCTCGCCGGCGGCCGGCGGCTCGAACCAGGCCGTCGCGGTGGCGAAGCAGATCGCCGCGGAGCACCCCGACTGGGTGATGCTCTTCCAGTACGGCAACGAGGCCAACGCCCGGGCGCACTACGAGACCACCGGCCCGGAGCTGTTGCGGGACCTGCCCACGATCACCCACTTCGTGGCCGGTCTGGGCACCACCGGGACGCTCATGGGCACCGGCCGGTACCTGCGGGAGAAGGTCGAGGCGATCCAGATCGTCGCGGCCGAGCCCCGCTACGGCGAGCTGGTCTACGGCCTGCGCAACATCGACGAGGGGTACGTCCCCGAGTTGTACGACGCCACCGTGCTCTCCCGCCGGTTCTCCGTGGGCACCCGGGACGCGGTGCTGCGGACCCGGCAACTGGTCGAGGTGGAGGGGATCTTCGCCGGCTTCTCCACCGGGGCCATCCTGCACGCGGCGCTGGCGGTGGCGCACGAGGCGGTCCGGGACGGCCGCCGCGCCGACGTGGCCTTCGTGGTCTGCGACGGCGGCTGGAAGTACCTCTCCACCGGGGCGTACGGCGGCACCCTCGCCGACGCCGAGGAGGCCCTGGAGGGTCAGCTCTGGGCCTGACGGTCGCGGCCCGGTCCGGCGCTGAGCCGGGCCGGGCCGATCGCTGTCCGTTACCGGTCCGTGGTGGCACGGTGACGCGCGTACGAGTCGACCGACGAGGTTCGTCGGGGGCGGTGTCACGTTCGCGACAACTTGCACGAGATGATTCGTGCCCCGCTCACGTGGGCGTAGGCTGCGCAGCGTGGCGTACGCGTCGGTAAAGATCATCGGTGGGAGCGTTGCCGGTGCGGTGACTACGGCGCGTGGTAACGGGACGACCGGATGCGTCTGACCGTCCTGGGCTGCGCGGGAAGCTTCCCCGGTCCTGACTCACCCTGTTCGGCGTACCTGGTCGAGGCCGACGGCTTCCGTCTCCTGGTGGACTTCGGCTCCGGGGCGCTGTCCACCCTCCAGCGGTACGCGGGGCTGCACGCGGTCGACGCCATCCTCCTCACCCACCTGCACTGCGACCACATGCTCGACGCCGCGTCGTACGTCGTGGTGCGCCGGTACGCGCCCGACGGGCCGTACCCGGCCCTGCCGGTGTACGCCCCCTCCGGCGCGCCGGACCGGCTCGCCACCGCGTACGGCCAGGAGAACAGCACCGTCGAGGACGTGTACCAGTTCTACGGCCTGCAACCCGGCACCTTCCCGATCGGCCCGTTCAGCGTCACCGTGGACCGGGTCAACCATCCGATCGAGACGTACGGCGTGCGGCTGGAGCACGAGGAACGGGTGCTCTGCTACTCCTCCGACACCGCGCCCTGCGACGCGCTGCTGCGGCTGGCGCAGGGGGCCGACGTCTTCCTCTGCGAGGCCAGCTACCTCGACGGTGTGGACAACCCGCCGGACCTGCACCTCACCGGCCGGGAGGCGGGCGAGGCGGCGACCAAGGCCGGGGTGGGGCGGCTGCTGCTGACCCACCTGGTGGCGGCGTGGGGCAGCGAGGCGCACACCGTCGAGTCGGCCGCCGCCGCGTACGTCGGCCCGCTCGAGGTGGTCCGCCCCGGCGCCACCTACGACATCTGAGCCCCGGACCCGCGCCGCCCCGAGCCCCCGGACCCGGCCACGGGTCGATCACGCCAACGCATAGGGTGCAGGGATGGCGCGACCTGACGGGCGGCGGCCCGACCAACTCCGACCGGTGACCCTGACCAGGGGCTGGAGCACCCATCCGGAGGGCTCCGTGCTCGTGGAGTTCGGCGGGACCCGGGTGCTCTGCACGGCCAGCGTCACCGAGGGGGTGCCGCGCTGGCGCAAGGGTTCCGGGCTCGGCTGGGTCACCGCCGAGTACGCGATGCTGCCCCGGGCCACCAACACCCGGTCGGACCGGGAGAGCGTCAAGGGCCGGGTCGGGGGGCGGACCCACGAGATCTCCCGGCTGATCGGGCGGAGCCTGCGGGCCGCCGTCGACCTCAAGGCGCTGGGCGAGAACTCGATCGTGCTCGACTGCGACGTGCTCCAGGCCGACGGGGGTACCCGGACGGCGGCGATCACCGGCGCCTACGTCGCCCTGCACGACGCGGTGAGCTGGCTGGCCGCGCGCAAGGCGCTGACCGGCAGGGTGGAGAAGGTGATGCACCGGTCGGTCGCCGCGGTCAGCGTGGGCGTGATCGCCGGCGAGCCCCGGCTGGACCTCGACTACGCCGAGGACGTGGCCGCCGAGGTGGACATGAACGTGGTCTGCACCGGCGACGGCGAGTTCGTCGAGGTGCAGGGCACCGGTGAGGCCGGGGTCTTCGCCCGCGACCAGCTCGACGCGCTGCTCGACCTGGCCGTGGCGGGCTGTGTGGAACTGGCCGAGGCCCAACGAAAGGCGCTCTCCTGATGAACAAGGTCCTGCTCGCCACCCGCAACCGCAAGAAGCTCATCGAGTTGCAGCGGATTCTCGACGGGGCGCTCGGCGCGCACCGGGTCGCCCTGCTCGGCCTGGACGACGTGGACGACTACCCGGAGCTGCCGGAGAGCGGCCTGACCTTCGGCGAGAACGCGCTGATCAAGGCCCGGGAGGGTTGCCGGCGCACCGGCCTGCCCACGATCGCCGACGACTCGGGGCTGGCGGTCGACGCGCTCAACGGGATGCCGGGGGTGTTCAGCGCCCGGTGGGCCGGCCGGCACGGCGACGACCAGGCAAACCTCCAGCTCGTGCTGGACCAGATCGCCGACCTGCCCGACGAGCACCGGGGCGCCTCCTTCGTCTGCACGGTCGCCCTGGTGCTGCCCGGCGGCAAGGAGCACCTGGTCGACGGCCGCCAGCCGGGCCGGCTGCTGCGCGCCCCGCGTGGCGACGGCGGGTTCGGGTACGACCCGATCTTCCTCGGCGAGGGGCAGGACCGGACCAACGCCGAGCTGACCCCGCCGGAGAAGGACGCGATCAGCCACCGCGGCAAGGCGCTGCGCGACCTGGCGAAGCTGGTCGCGAAGGTACTGCCGCCGGCCGCCGGCTGACCTCCGCCCGGTTCCCCCGGATCCGCCCCGGCCGGCGGCTCCGGGGGGCCCGCCGAGCGCACCGGCCACGCTCGGCTCTGGCGTATAGTGCCCCCCGGACAGGACGTTGCGGGGAGGAACGACGTGGACAGCTATCGCGGCCGGACACGGCCGTGCGGGTCCCGGCCACCGGCCGTCCGCCGATGAACCAGCCGGCGTCGACCCTGCACGCCGACCCGGAGCCCGGCCGCAGCGCGGGCCGCCGGCTGGAGTCGCCGACCTGGTACCTGGTGGTCGCCGCGCTGGCCCTGCTGGGCCTGAAGCCCCTGTTCGACATCCCCGGCCCGAAGACCGCCCAGGACAGCATGGACGCCGGGTTCGTGGCGAGCACGCTGGGCGCGCTGCTGATGGTGCTGGCCTTCGTCGGCGTCCTGGTGATGACCCGCCGGCTGCCCGGGAAGCTGACCCCGGCGCTGGTCGCGCTGCTGGTGCTGGGCCTGCTGTCGGTGGCCGACCTGCTGTTGCTGCCCTCGCGTGCCGACTTCGTCGACCAGTTCGCGGCGACCGGCCTGCGGGACATCTTCGGCTCGTACGTGGAGCCGACCCGGGGCACGCTCACCCAGGCCGCCCAGCTCGCCGTCGGGTTCGCGCCGGTGGTGCTGCTGGCGGTGCTGCTCGCCCGGCCGCACTGGTTCTCCGCCGACCGGATCCGCTGGGTGTTGCTGCTCGTGCTGTTCGGGGCCGTGGTGCACGCGGGGATCGCCTGGCTCCAGGTGGCCGGGCTGGTCGACTACACGTTCTTCTTCAAGCTGCCCGGCGGCAACATCGGTCGCGCCTCGGGTGGCTACTTCCACCCGGCCTCGCTGGGCCGGCTGCTGCTGTTCGCGGTCTTCATCCTGTACGCCGCCGGTGACCGGCTGCGGATCCGGCCGGTGCTGCGGTTCGCCCTGATCGCGGTGATGGTCGCCACCGCCGTGGTCTCCACGCACCGGCTGACCATCCTCTGTGTCGGCCTGGTCGTCGTGGCGATGGAGCTGCGCCGGCTGCCCGCGCTGCTGCGCTGGGTGCGGGGGCTGCCGCTGCGGATCGCCGTCCCGGCCGGGCTGGTGCTCGCCGCCGGGGTGGCCGTCCTGCTGGTCGGCTGGGGTTCCTTCCTGTGGGACCGGGCCCGGTTCCTGGTGACCCAGATCGGCTCGCTCGACCTGAACTCGAAGGACTTCATGCGCGGCCGGGGCGAGATCTGGTACGAGATCGCCCAGGCGTGGGGCGGCGCCCCGGTCGACGTCTGGCTGACCGGGCTGGGCTACGAGCCGTGGAACACCCACAGCGACCCGATCCGGGTCTTCGTGGTGTGGGGCGTGCTGGGGCTGGTCTGCATGGGCGTCATCCTCGCCGCCCTGTGGCGGACCACGAGCCGGCTCACCACCTTCGACGGGCAGTGGGCGCTGGCCGTCCTCTACTTCACCTCGGCGGTCTTCGCGGTCACCCAGAAGCCCACCGCCTACTCGTACTTCATGTGGTTGTTCCTCTTCTCACACGTGCTGGTCATCGCGGTCCATCCACGCGACGACGCGACGGTGCCCGACGCGGGCGGAACAGGTGGTCGTCCATGAGTCAGCCGATGTTCATCTCCTGGAAGCGGTACCAGCGCCGCTCGGACGTGCTCGCCGAGGCGCTGGGCGCGGAGATGGTGTGGCGCCCGCACCGGGCCACGTCCAAGGTGCTGCGCCCCTCGGACTACCTGGCGCACAGCCGCGACGACCTGGCCCTGATCAGGTCCCGGCGGCCCTCGTACGTGCTCGCCCAGACTCAGCCGCACCTGCCCGGCCTGGCCCCGCTGCTGGCCCGGGTGCCGTACGTGGTGGACGCGCACAACGGGCAGTTCCAGTCCTGGTGGCGGAAGGTGCCCGGCACCGAGCGGGTGCTGCGCGGCGCCCGGCTGGTGCTGACCCACAACCGGCAGGCCGACGAGATCGCCCGCGCGGCCTTCCCCGGGCTGCGCACGCTGGTGGTGCACGACCCGCTGCGCCCGATCCCGCCGGCCGCCCCGCGCGGCTGGGTCTTCGTGGTCGCCACCGCCGCCCCGGACGAGCCGATGGACGTCCTGGTCGACGTGATCGCGTCGATGCCGGACGTCACCTTCGCCACCACCGCCCCGCTGCACAAGCTGCCGGACGGGCTGCGCGAGCGCGCCGCCGCCCTGCCGAACCTGCACGGCCTCGGCTTCCTCGACCTGCCCGACTACGAGGCCGCGGTGGCCGCGTCCCGGGCGGTGGTGGTGCTCACCGACCGGGACGGCTGCCAGCCCAGCGGCGCGTGCGAGGCGTTGAGCGCGCTGCGGCCCCTGGTGCTCTCCCGCACCGGCACCACCGAGGAGCTGTTCGGCAGCTTCGCGACGCTGGTCGCCAACGAGCGCGCCGCCCTCGCCGCCGGCATCCGCCAGGCGATCACGGAGGACCGCAGCCTGCCCGGCCGGATCGCGGCGGCGCGGGAGCAGTGGATGTGGCGTACCCGGGAGGAGTTGGCGCAGCTACGGGCGCACGTGACAACCGAGGCCGCCCGGTGACCCGGCGACCGGCCGCGACCGGGGGCCGGTCGGCCGGGGCCGCTCCGGCGCGGCCGGGGGAGGGCCGGGCCGGACGGCCGGTGGACGGCCCGGCATGACCGGTGCCGCGCTGGGCACCGCGCCGACCCCGGTCCGCCGCTCCGGTGGGGGCCTGACCCGCCGGCTGCGGCAGCTCGGCATGCTGGCGATCAGCCAGGTCGGCCTGACCGTGCTGGCCTTCCTGACCCAGGTGCTGCTCGCCCGGAGCCTGCCGCAGGAGCACTTCGGCGCCTTCATGGCGGTGCTGTCGCTGGTCACCCTGGCCGGGCCGGTGGCGCTCTTCGGCGTCGCCGAGTTCTGGTTGCAGCGGTTCGGGCGGGAGGGGCCCCGGGCGCTGCGCTGGGTGCAGCCCTCGGTGGTGCTGATCCTGGCCTGCTCCGGCCTGCAGGTCGCCGCGATGACGGCCTGGGGCCTGCTGGACCGGGGCGACCCGCTCGTCGGCGACCTGCGCATCGCGCTGGCCCCGGTGATCCTGGCCCAGGCGGCGATGGCGGTGTCGGTCTCCGCCCTGCAACTGCGCGGCGGGTACGGCCAGCTCTCCGTACTGCAACTCGCCCCGCACGCCGGCCGGGTGCTGGTGGCGGTGCTGACCGGGCTCGCCGGCTGGTCGGCGCTCGCCGCCGGGGCGGGGTACGCCCTGGTGGCGGTGGCGACGGTGGCGCTGAGCGCGGTGGCGATCGCCCCGTTCTGGACCGGCCGGGTGACCCTGGAGGGGCACCGGGGCGCGCCGGTGCGGCCGGGCCGGCCACCCCGGTACCGGCACCTGGTCGGCGGGGCCACCCCGTTCATGCTGGGCAGCCTCTTCTACCTGCTCGGCATCCATTTGGGCGTGGTCGTCTCGGGGGAGTTCCTCAGCGTCCGGGCCGCCGCGCTGCTCGCCGTACCGATGACCCTGCTGACCGCCATCTACGTGCTGCCCCGCGTGGTGTACCAGCAGTACTTCCTGGCGAAGCTGCACCGGTGGTCGCGCTCGGACCGGGACGCCGTGCTGGTCGCGTACAAGGCGGGCACCATCGGCATGATCGGGATGGGGGTGCTGCTCGGCCTGGCCGTCGCCGTCGTCGGCCGGTACGCGATCCCGCTGGTCTTCGGGGCCGAGTACCGCGACTCCGTGCCGGTGATGACCCTGCTCGCCCTGGCCATCCCGCTGCGCTTCGGCTCGGCCAGCGTGGCGTCCCTGCTGACCAGCGGCGGCCTGCTCCGCAGGAAGGTCTTCTACCAGGGGCTCGGCGCGGTGGTCTACCTGGCCGCGCTGGCCCTGGCCGTCCCCGTGTTCGGGCTGACCGGCGCGGCCCTGGCGACGGTGCTGGCGGAGGCCATGCTGCTCGTCCTGTTCTGGACCTCGGTGCGGCGCAACGTCGTCGCCGGGGCACCGCTGCCGTCGTGGGCGGAGATCCGTCGGCGTCTCACAAAGGAATGACACCATGAGTCGGAATCAGCACGCGGCCCGCAAGCCGTTGGTGGTCGGGTACTACGGGATGCGCAACGTGGGGGACAACGCCTTCTGCGTCATCCTCGACTGGGCGCTGCCCCGGTACTGGGGGGCCGAGGAGCCGGTCTTCGCCGCCCCGCCGATGGTGGACCTGCCGGCGAACCGGGTGGGCATGAGCCAGGGCCTGTTCGAGTCGCTGGACCCGGTCCGCCGGGCCGGGAAGCTGCTGAACAAGGCCAGCCTGCTCGGCGGGGCGTCGATGCTGCTCTTCGGCGGCGGCTCGGTGTTCCGGGACATGGGCCCGTTCAGCGAGAAGAAGGTCTTCGCGGCCTGGTCGCGGGTGTCCCGCCGGCCGATCGCCGCCGTCGGGGTCTCGGTCGGGCCGTTCGTGTCGGCCGGGGCGCAGCAGCGGCTCGCCGAGGTGTTCCAGCACATCGACTACGTCGGGGTACGGGACGCCGCGTCGGTGGACCGGCTGCGCGACCTCGGGTACCCGGGGATCGCCGTCCCGGCCGGGGACCTGGCCGGGCTGCTGCCCGAGGCGCTCGGCGACGTGGCCCCCGCGCCGGTGCCCCGCACGCCGGGCCGGGCCCGGCTCGGGGTGACCCTGCTCGGCTCGGACACCGACCTGGCCGAGCCGGAGCAGCGGCGGCGCGAGGAGGCGCTGATCGCCGGCATCCGGTCGTTCGTCGACACCGAGCCGGTGGACGTGACGATCCTCGTGTTCAACACCCACCCGACCAAGGGTGACGTCGCGTGCAGCGACCGGCTCCGGGCGGCGCTCCAGGGGCGCTGCGACATCCGTACCGTCACCGCCGACGACGGGGTCCGGGCGATGTGGAGCGAGATGCGGGCCTGCGACATCGGCCTGCACATGCGGATGCACGGCGGGATCTTCGCGTACCTGACCGGGGTGCCGTTCACCCTGGTGCCGTACCACCGAAAGTGCGCGGACTTCCTCACCGAGATCGGGCAGCCGATGGGCCGCCGGCTGCCGGTGCGCCCGGACGACCCGTACGAGGTGCACAAGGTGCTGTCCGGGCTGCTCACCAGCACCGAACGCCCGTTGCTCGACCTCACCGAGTTCGCCCACCGGGCCCGGCTCAACTTCACCCAGGCGCCCTGGGCCCGCCCGGTGGCCTGACCCGGCGGCCCGACCTCGGCGGCCCGAGCCGGCGGCGGTCAGCCGAGCGGGCCGAGTTCGCGTTCGACGGCGGCGCGCAGGTCCGGGCCGGCCACCACGTCCCGGGCCGCCGCCAGCACCGGGGCGAGGAAGACGTCCGGGCCGGGCGGGCCGGCCACCGGGGCGAGCGCGGCCACGGCGGCCCGCCCGGCCGGCGACGGCACCAGCGGCGCGCGCAACTGCAACCCGCGGACGCCGGCGAGCAGCTCCACCGCGAGCAGGCTGGTCAGGTTCTCCAGCACGGTGCGCAGCTTTTTGGTGGCCGCCCAGCCCATCGAGACGTGGTCCTCCTGCATGCCGCTGGTGGGCAACGAGTCGACCGAGGCGGGGGCGGCCAGCCGCCGGTTCTCCGCGACGATGCCGGCCGCCGTGTACTGGGCGATCATCAGCCCGGAGTTGACCCCGGCGTCGGGGGAGAGGAACGCCGGCAGGTCCCGGTTGCGGGCCACGTCCAGCAGCCGGTCCACCCGGCGCTCGGCGATCGCGCCCACCTCGGCGGCGGCGATGGCCAGGTAGTCGGCGGCGAAGCCGAGCGGGGCGCCGTGGAAGTTCCCGGTCGACTCGACCCGCCCGTCCGGCAGCACCACCGGGTTGTCCACCACGGAACGCAGCTCCCGCCCGGCCACCGTCCGGACGAACTCCAGGGTGTCCCGGGCCGCCCCGGCGACCTGCGGCGCGCAGCGCATCGAGTACGCGTCCTGCACCGCGTGCGCCAGGTCGTCGCGGTGCGAGTCCATCACCCGGGAGTCCTGCAACAGCCGGTGGATGTTCGCCGCCGAGACGGCCTGCCCGGGGTGCGGCCGGATGGCGTGCAGCTCGGGCAGGAACGGCCGCTCCGAGCCGAGCATCGCCTCGATCGCCAGGGCGGCGGTCACGTCGGCCATGGTGAACAGGTGCGCGGCGTCGTGCACGGCGAGCAGCAGCATGCCGAGCATCCCGTCGGTGCCGTTGATCAGCGCCAGCCCCTCCTTGGCGGCCAGCTCCACCGGGGCCAGCCCGGCGGCGCGCAGCGCCGGCGCGGCGTCCAGCCGCTCACCGTCCGGGCCGAGCACCCACCCCTCGCCGAGCAGCACCAGCGCGCAGTGCGCCAGCGGGGCCAGGTCCCCGGAGGCGCCCAGCGAGCCGTGCTCCGGCACCCACGGGGTGATCCCGTGGTTGAGCAGGTCCACCAGGGCCTCGGCGAGCAGCGGCCGGACCCCGGAGCGGCCCAGCGCCAGCGAGCGCACCCGCAGCAGCAGCATCGCCCGGACCACCTCGCGGGGCATCGGCGCGCCGACACCGGCGGCGTGCGAGCGGATCAGCGCGTGCTGCAACTCGGCCCGGCGCTCCGGCGCGACGAAGGTGTTCGCCAGCGCCCCGAAGCCGGTGGAGACCCCGTACACCGGGCGGCCGGCGGCCTCGATGCCGTCCACCACGGCCCGGCTGGCCGCCATCGCCGCCACGGCGGCCGGGTCGAGGCGCACGGTGGCGTCACGCCGCGCCACCGCGAGCACGTCGGCGGGGGAGATCCCGGTGGGGTGGACGGTCACAATCTCGGTCACAGCAACACTCCGTCGTGCAGAACCCTGCGGATCAGAGGCACCCCGGGCCGGTAGGCCAGGTGCAGGTGGGAGGGGGCGTCGAGGATCACCAGGTCGGCGCGGGCACCGGGACGCAGCACCCCGACGTCGTCGCGGCGCAGCGCCCGCGCGCCCCCGGCGGTCGCCGCCCACACCGCCTCCGCCGGGGTCATCCCCATCTCGCGGACGGCCAGCGCCACACAGAACGGCACCGACGACGTGTACGACGACCCGGGGTTGCAGTCGGTGGCCAGGGCGACGGTGACGCCCGCGTCGAGCAGCCGCCGGGCGTCCGGGTACGGCGAGCGGGTGGAGAACTCGGCGCCGGGCAGCAGCGTCGCCACCGTGGTGGTGCCCGTCCCGTCCGGGCGGGCGGTGCCGGCGAGCGCGTCGACGTCGGCGTCGTCGAGGTGGGTGCAGTGGTCCACGCTGGCCGCCCCCAGCTCCACCCCGAGCCGGACCCCGGGCCCCGGGCCGAGCTGGTTGGCGTGCACCCGTACGCCCAGCCCGGCGGCCTGCCCGCAGGTGAGGATCGCGCGGGCGTGGTCGGCGTCGAAGGCGCCCCGCTCGCAGAACACGTCGACCCACCGGGCGTACGGGGCGGCGGCGTGCAGCATCGGGCCGCAGACCAGCCCGACGTAGTCGTCCGGCCGGTCGGCGTACTCGGCGGGGACCACGTGCGCGCCGAGGAAGGTGGTCTCCCGGGTCACCTCCCCGGCGATCCGCAGCGACCGGACCTCGTCGGCGACGGTGAGCCCGTACCCGCTCTTGACCTCGATGGTGGTGGTGCCCTGGCGCAGCGCCTCGCCGCGCAGCCGGTGCGCGGTGGCGCGCAGGTCGTCGTCGGTGGCCGCGCGGGTGGCGGCGACCGTGGTCCGGATGCCGCCCCCGGTGTACGGCCGGCCGGCCATCCGGGCGGCGAACTCGGTGGCCCGGTCCCCGGCGAAGACCAGGTGCGCGTGGCTGTCCACGAACCCGGGCAGCACGGCCGCCCGGCCGGCGTCGATCCGGCGGTCGGCGGCGGGGGCGTCCCGGGTCGGCCCGATCCAGGCCACCCGACCGTCCTCGACCAGCAGCGCCACGTCGCGCCGCAGGCCCAGCGGCCCGCCCGCGCCGCTGCCGGCGACGTTGGTGACCAGCTCGCCGATGTCGTCGACCAGCAGGCTGCTCATCCGGTCACCGCCCCGATCGCGGCGGCCAGCTCGGCGGGCACGTCGACCCGCAGGTGCCGCCCCTCGGCGACCACCGGCCGGCCGTCGACCACCACGTCGGTGACGTCCGCCGCGCCCGCCGCGAAGAACACCCCGACCGGGGGTACGCCGGCGGTCCGGGCGCTGTCCAGGCGGACCGTGACCAGGTCGGCGCGCATCCCCACGGCGATCCGGCCGGCGTCGGCCCAGCCCAGCGCGGCGTGCCCGGCGGCGCTCGCCGCGTGCAGCAGCGCGGCCGGCGGGAAGTGGCCCCGTCGGCGGGTGCGCAACCGCTCGTCCAGTTCCATCGCGCGGGCCTCCTCGAACGGGTCGACGATCGCGTGGCTGTCACTGCCCAGGCTGAGCGGGATGCCCGCGTCGGCCATCCGCCGGGCCGGCCCGATCCCGTCGGCGAGGTCCCGCTCGGTGGTGGGGCAGAGGCAGACGCCGGTGCCCGACTCGGCGAGCAGGCTCAGGTCGGCGCCGGTCGGGTGGGTGGCGTGCACGGCGGTGGTGGTCGGCCCGAGCACCCCGTGGTCGGCGAGCAGCCGGGTCGGGGTGACGCCGTGCGCCGCCCGGCAGGCGTCGTTCTCGGCGGGCTGCTCGGAGAGGTGCACGTGCAGCGGCGCGTCGTGCCGGGCCGCCCAGCCGGCCACCGTGCCGAGCTGGTCGGCCGGGACCGCGCGGACCGAGTGGACGGCCGCCCCGAGCCGCGCGTGCCCGTCGCCCGGCGCTAGCCCGCCGGCCGGCGTGGTGAACGCGCTCACCCGGTCGGCCCAGCGCTGCGCGTCGCCGTCGCCGAACCGGCGTTGCGCCCCGACCAACGGCGCGCCGTCCACCCCGGCGGTCAGGTAGCAGGTGTCCAGCAGGGTGATCCGGATGCCGGCCTGCGCGGCGGCCTCCACCAGCGCGGCCCCCATCGCGTTCGGGTCGGCGTACGGGGTGCCGTCGGGGTTGTGGTGCAGGTAGTGGAACTCCCCGACGCAGGTGATCCCGGCCAGCGCCAGCTCGGCGTAGGCGGCCCGGGCCAGCGCCAGGTACGAGTCCGGGTCCAGCCGTCCGGCGACGCCGTACATCTGGTCGCGCCAGGTCCAGAAGTCACCCCGGCCGCCGTGGGTGCGCCCGCGCAGCGCCCGGTGGAAGGCGTGCGAGTGGGCGTTGGCGAGGCCGGGCAGGGTCAGCCCGGTCAGCCGGACCGCGTCGGCGTACACCTCGACGCCCGTGCGGGGCGGGGTGCCGGCGGTCAGCGGGGTGACCGCGGTGATCCGGCCCGCCTCGGCCTCGATCAGCACGTCCGGGGTCGGCTCGGCCCGGTCGGGCAACCAGGCGTACTCGGCCAGCCAGCGGGTCGCGGTCATCGGGTCGCCCTCCTGTCGAGCTGCCCCACCGGTGGGACCACCGCCCGCGTCGCCCGCGGGTGCCCCGTTCGTGGGGGCAGTTCGACAGGGAGCGCAACGATGTTCCCGCCCGGCCGGGCCGCCGCGCGTCCCCACCCCGGCCCCGGCCGGTGCCCCGACCCCGGCCGACCCACGATCGTCGAGGTCAGCCGCATGTCAGCTCCGTGAGGACCCGGGCCAGGGCGGTGACCCCGGCGGCGCAGTCGGTGTCGGTGGCCGCCTCGGCGGGCGAGTGCGACACCCCGGTCGGGTTGCGCACGAAGAGCATCGCGGTGGGCAGGTGCCCGGCGAGCACGCCGGCGTCGTGACCCGCTCCGGTGGGCAGTACCGGGGCGTCGAGCAGCGTCGCCAGCCGCCGGCCGAGCCCGCCGTCGAAGGCGACCAGCGGGGTCGCCGACTCCTCGGTGCAGGTGAGCCGGGTGCCGTCCCGGCCGGCCCGCTCGGTGGCCTTGGCCCGGACCGCCTCGACCAGGGTGGCGAGGGTCTCCGGGTCGGCCGCGCGGGCGTCCAGCCAGCCGGTCACCGTGGACGGGATCGCGTTGGTGGCGTTCGGCTCGACCCGGACCCGTCCGACGGTGGCGTGCGCGCCGCGCAGCCGGGCCTCCTTGTTGGCCGCGAGCACGGCGAACGCGTAGGTGAGCATGGGGTCGCGGCGGTCGGCCATCCGGGTGGTACCCGCGTGGTTGCCCTCGCCGTGGAAGTCGAGCCGCCACCGGCCGTGCGGCCAGATCGCGCTGGCGACCGCGACCGGCGCGTCCTGGTCGACCAGCGCGCGCCCCTGCTCGACGTGCAGCTCCACGAAGGACGAGAAGCCGCCGAGCAGGTCGGGGCGGGCCCCCGCCGGCCGGTCGCCCAGCGCCTCGGCCAGGCCCACCCCGTCGGCGTCGCGCAGCCCGGCCGCCCGGTCCGGCGACAGCGCGCCGGTGAGCAGGCGGGACCCCAGACACGGTACGCCGAACCGGGCCCCCTCCTCCTCGGCGAACGCGGCCACCACCAGCGGTCGGCGCGGGGCGACCCCGGCGGCCCGCAGCTCGTCCACGGCGAGGAACGCGCTGACGATGCCGAGCGGCCCGTCGTACGCCCCGCCGTGCGGCACCGAGTCGAAGTGGCTGCCGGTGAGCACCGCGTCCCCGGCCGCCGGGTCGCCCCAGCGGGCGAAGAGGTTGCCGTTGCCGTCGGAGGTCACCGGCAGGTCCCGCTGGTCGGCCTGCGCCCGGAACCAGTCGCGCAGCTCCAGTTCGGGCGCGGTGAAGGCGTACCGCAGGTACCCGCCGCTGTCCGGGTCGCGCCCGATCGGGGCGAGCTGGTCCCACAGCGCGCGGAACCGGTGGGGAAGGGACCCTTCCGCTACCGAATGCGTTGACAAGGGGCCCTTCCTTACCGGGGGGTCATGGGGATGGGCAGGGCGGTGTCGTCGGCGACCGCGCGGGCGGCGTCGTACCCGGCATCGACGTGCCGGATCACCCCCATCGCCGGGTCGTTGGTGAGCACCCGTTCGATCTTCTGGCCGGCGAGGGCGGAGCCGTCGGCGACGCAGACCTGGCCGGCGTGGATCGAGCGGCCGATGCCGACCCCGCCGCCGTGGTGCAGGGAGACCCAGGAGGCCCCGCTGGCGGTGTTGACCAGGGCGTTGAGCAGCGGCCAGTCGGCGATCGCGTCCGAGCCGTCGGCCATCGCCTCGGTCTCCCGGTACGGGCTGGCCACGCTGCCGCAGTCCAGGTGGTCCCGGCCGATGACCACCGGCGCGGAGAGTTCCCCCGAGGCGACCATCTCGTTGAACCGCACCCCCGCCCGGTCCCGTTCCCCGTAGCCCAGCCAGCAGATCCGGGCGGGCAGCCCCTGGAACGCGACCCGTTCGCCGGCCAGCCGGATCCACCGGGCCAGGGACTCGTACTCCGTGAACAACTCCAGGACGGCCCGGTCGGTGGCGGCGATGTCGGCCGGGTCGCCGGAGAGCGCCGCCCACCGGAACGGCCCCTTCCCCTCGCAGAACAACGGCCGGATGTACGCCGGCACGAAGCCGGGGAACGCGAACGCCCGCCGGTACCCGCCGAGTTCCGCCTCGCCCCGGATCGAGTTGCCGTAGTCGAAGACCTCGGCCCCGGCGTCGAGGAAGCCGACCATCGCCTCGACGTGCCGCGCCATCGACGCCCGCGCCCGGTCGGTGAACCCGGCCGGGTCGCGGTCGGCGGCGTCCCGGGCGTCGGCCAGCGCCACCCCCTCGGGCAGGTACGACAGCGGGTCGTGGGCGCTGGTCTGGTCGGTGACCACGTCCACCTCGACGCCCCGGCGCAGCAGCTCCGCAAAGACGGTGGCCGCGTTGCCGACCACGCCGACGGAGAGCGCCCGCCGGTTCCGTCTGGCGGCGAGCACCCGGCGTACCGCGTCGTCCAGGTCGTCGGCGACCTCGTCCAGGTAGCGGTCGCGGACCCGGCGGTCGAGCCGGGTGCGGTCCACGTCCACGATCAGGCAGGCGCCCCCGTTCATGGTGACCGCCAGGGGTTGCGCCCCGCCCATCCCGCCGCAGCCGCCGGTGAGGGTGAGCGTGCCGGCCAGCGAGCCGCCGAAGCGCTTGGCGGCGACGGCGGCGAAGGTCTCGTACGTGCCCTGGAGGATGCCCTGGGTGCCGATGTAGATCCAGGAGCCGGCGGTCATCTGCCCGTACATGGTCAGGCCGAGCGACTCCAGGCGGCGGAACTCCGGCCAGGTGGCCCAGTCACCGACCAGGTTGGAGTTGGCCAGCAGCACCCGGGGCGCCCACTCGTGGGTGCGCAGCACGCCGACCGGGCGGCCGGACTGCACCAGCATCGTCTCGTCGTCGCGCAGGTCGGTCAGCGTGCGCACCAGCGCGTGGTACGACGGCCAGTCCCGCGCCGCCCGCCCGGTGCCGCCGTAGACGACCAGGTCGTCGGGGCGTTCGGCCACCTCGGGGTCGAGGTTGTTCATCAGCATGCGCAGCGCGGCCTCCTGCGGCCACCCCCGGGCGGTACGGGTGGTGCCCCGCGCGGCGCGGACGGCTTCTGGCATCGGTGACTCCCCTCAGCTCACGGATCAGCTCACGAAGACCTGTCGGCGGGCCGCCGACACCTCGAACGCCTCCAGCCGGCGCTGGGTGTCGGCCGGCGCGGCGTCGCAGAGCGCCTGCAACAGCACCATGGCCAGGGTCATCGGTGCGGTGTGCAGGTCGAAGACGAGGTCGGTGCCGACCCCGGCGGGCAGGACCAGGTCGGCGTGTTCGCTGGCCGGGCTGACCGGCGAGTCGGTGATCGCCACGACGGTCAGCCCGGCGGCGCGGGCCTCGCGCAGCGCGTCCAGCGTCTCCCGGGGGTACCGGGGCAGCACGAACGCGAGCAGCACGGTCGCCCCGGCGGCGGCGGCCTGGTCGAGGCGGTCGGCGAGGAGGCTGCCCCCGTCGTCGAGGACCCGTACGTCCGGGTGGACCTTCGCGGCGAAGTACGCGAAGTAGGTGGCCAGCGGCGCGGCGGCCCGCAGGCCGAGCACCGGCAGCGGGCGGCTGGCGGCGAGCAGCCGGCCGGCCCCGGCGATCCGGTCCCGGTCGGCGAGCTGGCCGGCGAGCCGGTCCAGGTTGCCGATCTCGGTGCGGACCGCCTGCTGCAACTCGTTGCCGGCGTCGGCGGGGCCGGTGGTGCCGGCGGTCAGCTCGCGGAGCCGGCGGCGCAGCGCCGGGTAGCCGTCGTGGCCGAGCGCCGTCGCGAACCGGGTCACCGAGGGCTGGCTGACCCCGGCCAGCTCGGCGACCTCGGCGGCCGACAGGTACCCGACAGCGGAACCGTGCTGGACGAGGCAGTGCGCGATGCGCCGCTGCGTCGGGGTGAGCCGGACCCCCTCGAAGAGCCCCAACACCCGGTCGGTCGACCCGGTGACGACTGTGTCATTCACACGGCGACTCTATGCATGAAAACTTTCACAAGGCAACCACCCGCGGTGTCGACCTGTCCCGCGTCCGGTGGGACCGGCGGGCCGGAGCCGGGCCGGTCTCCTCTGTACTATCCGCACGGCGGGGGCGAGCAGGAGGAGTTCGGCATGCGATCGGTTGGTCCGTACCGGTGCACCGAGGCGTTGGGCGCCTGCCTGGTCGGAAGTGCCTGGTGGGCGTTGGACCGGCAGGACCGGCTCGTCACCCTGGCCCTGCTGGAGGGCGCCGCCGCGCAGGACCACCGCTGGCGTACGGCGTTCCGCGACGCGGCCGAGGCGTTGGCCCGCGCCAGCGGCGGGAACCGGTACGTCGCTGCGGACTTCGCGGCGGCGCAGCCCTGGGCGGCGTACCCCTCCGAGGAGGGGATGGGTGCCCAGCGGCTCTTCCAGACCCTCGGCATGGACCTCGGCCCGGCCCCGGAGGAGCCCGCCGTCGCGGCCTCCGGCCCGCACCCCACCGCCACGCCGACCCCGGTCGACCCCGAGCCCGCCGCCCCGGCCCAGCCCGTCTCCGGTCAGCCCGTCTCCGGTCAGCCCGTCTCCGGTCAGCCCGTCTCGGGGCAACCGGTCTCGGCGTACCCGGTCTCCGGTCAGCCGGTCTCGGCCCAGCCGGTCTCCGGTAACCCGGTCTCCGCGCAGCCGGTCTCGGGTCAGCCCGTCCCCGGCCACCCGGTCTCCGGTGGTCCGCCGGGCTGGGCGGCGCAGCCCGCCGCCCAACCGGCGGTGGGGTCCGCGACGCCGCCGGGCGACCCGGCCGGGGCCGACCCGCTCGGGCCGAACGCCCGCCGGATCCAGCCCTCCGCCCCGGCCCGCCGCCCGCTCGGCCGGTGGGTCGGTGTCGCGGTGACCGTGCTGCTGCTCGTCGCGGTCGGCGGGGGCCTCGTGGTGGTCTGGGGTGACGAGGCGACCGGGCCACCGGGCGCGGGCCGCGACACGTTCGCCGCGCCGGCCACCGGGGCCGAGGGGCCGGTCGCCGGGCTGCGGCCCTGGACGCAGGTGACGCCGCTCAGTGTGGAGGAACAGGCGTTGGCGGTGGCCGGCCCGTCGCTGGTCTTCATCGAGGTCACCTTCACCGGCTACGTCCGCAACCGGGACACCGGGGCCCTGGTGCACACCGGGGCGGTCAGCTTCGTCCGGCGGTGCAGCGGCTTCGTCGTCAACCCGGACGGCCACGTGCTGACCAGCAGTTCCTGCGTACGGCCCGCCGACGACGCGGCCCGGCAGGTCGCCCTCGACGTGGTGGCCCGCCGGCTCGTGCGGGAGGAGAAGCTCACCGACGGGCAGGTGGCGGGCTGGATCGGCCGTACCCTGCCGACCACCGGTTTCACCGGCGCCGAGCCCGCCGCGCCGCCCACCAGCGAGTTGTACGCCCAACTGCACGACGCCCGGGGCGGGGTCACCGACGAGCAGGCCGTGCCCGGTGTCGTGGTCGAGGCGCTGCCGACCGACGGGGGTGACGTGGCGCTGGTCAAGCTCGCCCGGGAGAACCTGCCCGCCGTCGAGCTGAACACCGCCGCCGAGTACGCCTCCGGCGCGACGCTGCTGGTCGTCGGCTACGACACCGGCGATACCGACTTCCGGGCCGCCCTGCACACCCCGCGCGGCAAGCTGGTGACCGTCACCGACGTCGCCCGGCTGGGCCAGACCTCGGTGTACCGCACCAACGGCGACGTCGGCCGGACCTCGCACGGCGGGTACGCCCTCGACCCGCAGGGTCGGGTCGTCGGGCTGCTGAACCGGGACCGGGCCCGCCCCGACGAGGCCAACCGGGTGGTGGTGCCGGCCGGCGCGGCCACCGACCTGCTGAGCCGGGCGGGTGTGTCGCCCCGGCTCGGCGCGGCGGACCAGCGGTACCGGGCCGGGCTGGACGCCTACTTCGCCGGCCGGTACGACACGGCCGTCACCGAACTCGGGGCGGCTGCCGACGAGTCGCCGACCAACCTGCTCGCGGCGGCGTACCGGGACAGCGCCGTCGAAGGCCAACGGGCGGTGGGCACGGTGACGTCCCGGTCGCCCTGGCCGGTGGCCCTGCTCGCCGGTGCCGCCGGCGCCCTGCTGGTGGCGCTGGTCGTGCTGCTCGTGCCGGCCGTCAGGCGTCCCCGGTGAGCGCGGCCAGCGAGGCGGCCCGTCCGGCCGCCCCCGGGCCGGTGTCCCGCCGGCTCTCCGGGGTGATCGGGACGCTGGTCGGGGTGCTCCTGGGGTACGTGCTGCTCGGCACCACGATGGACCTGCTCACCGGGGGTGACGGCACCCGCGGCGGCGGCGCCGACTGGGTCGGGTCGGTGGAGCGGGTCCTCTACGGGCTGCTCGCCGTGCTCACCGTCGGCAAGGTCCTGGTGGACCGGCAGTGGCGTCGGTTCCGGACCGGGGCGGACCTCGGGCTGCTGGTGCTGACCCTGTGCATGGTGCTCGCCGGGCTGGTCAACGACTCCACGGCGGCGCTGCTCGGCCAGGCGCTCTACGGCTACCTGCACGCGGTGGTGATCTTCTACGCGCTGCGCGCGGCGGATCCCGGGCCGACCCTGGTCCGCCGGGTGCTGCTGGGGCTCGGCGGCCTGCTGGCGGTGAACGTGGTCGTCGCGCTGGCGCAACTGGTCCTCGGGGAGCCGGCCTACCGCGCGGTGGGCTGGGCGGACTCCGGCTGGGCCGCGCAGGGGCGGGCGCAGGGCCTGCTCGGCGACCCGGACCAGCTCGGCCAGGTGCTCGGGTTGGCCCTGCTGGGGCTGCTGGCGTACGCGGCGGTGAGCGACACCCTCCGGCGGGGCTGGTGGCCGGCGGCGACGGTGGTCGCGGTCGCCCTGGCCGCCACCGGCTCGGCCGGCGCCCTGGCCGGGGTGGTCGTCGCCGCGCTGCTGATCCTGCTGCTGGTCCGCGCCGGTGCGCGGCGGGTGCTGGGGGTCTGCCTGGTGCTGGTCTGCTGCACCGCCGCCCTGCTGGTGGTGCGGCCGGAGCACCGGTCGGGCTGGCAGGTGACCGCCAACAGTGGACTCACCGTGGTGGACCGGGCGGCGCCGCCGGCCGGCCCGCCCCCGGCTGCCGGGTCGGCGACGGCCGAGGAGCCGGACCTCGGGCGTACGGTCGGCATCCTGTCCCGGCAACCGCTGCTCGGTTTCGGTATCGGCCAGTTCGGTGGACCTGTCGCCGAACGGGACAATCCACAGTGGCGGGACAACCCGAAGTTCGGTACGAACGATTTTCGGCAGAATGCCGGACGGACGACGACGGTCAACTCGTTCTGGCTCCAGTTGGCCATGGAAACGGGCTTTCTCGGCGTGGTGGCGTTCCTGCTCTGGTTGCTCATGGTGGTCCGCCCGCTGGTGCCGCGCCCGGCCGGCGGCGCCCCGGGGGCCGGCGCCGGTGGGCCGTCGGCGCTGGTGGTGTGGGGGGTCGCCGCGGTGGCCCTGGCGGTCGTCACCGCCTTCCCGTCGCCCTCGTTCGCAGGGCCGGTGCTGCCGGCCCTGCTCTGGGCGGTGGTGGGGCTGGCCTGGTGGGTCCGGCGGCAGTCGGAGGAGGCGCGGGCGTCGGTCTTCACCGCGGAGACCGCGCTGCTGCCGAAGGTCCGGCGGGCGGAGCCGGACACCCACATCCTCTCCACGGACGAGATCCTCGCGCTGGCCCGGCGGGCCCGCCGGGCGGATCGTCGGGAGTGACATCAAATCCGGCAATGTTCCGCAATTCCCGACATCCGTGAAAGCGAGTAATTCTCGCCACTTTAGACAGTGGTGCCATTTAACCTCGGCTCGCTATACTCCTCCTGCTGCGCAGTGGATCTATCGGTGCCTATGGCTCTTTTCGGGCAGGGGTTCCGACCAATGCGCCGCCGACGAATTGTCGCTGAAACAGTGGCTGTCAACGGGGGTGCGAAAGGAATGGAATCGCCAGGCGGATGTGGCACATCGGCGGGTGACGCGGGAAGGGTCTGCCCGCCGCGATGACCCAGCAACCCTTCTTCGCCTTCACCCCGTCGCCGCGTAACCCGCACGGCCGGCCGCTGCCGGCGCAGCCCCCGGCGACGGTCGACGCGGCGCCGCTGCCGGGCCCGCGTGAGCCCGACCGGACGGTGCCGGCCTTCTCGGTCTGCATCGCGGTACGGGACCGCCCCGCGCTCCTGGTCAAGTCGATCCGCAGCGTCCTGGCGGGCGGCTTCGACGACTTCGAGATCGTCGTGGTCGACGACGGCTCCACGGTGCCCGTGCAGGAGGGGCTGGCCGCCGCCGGCCTGCTCGCCGACGAGCGGATCCGGCTGGTCCGGCAGCGCCCGTCGGGGATCAGCGCGGCCCGCAACACGGCGCTGCGGGTCGCCCGGGGGCGGTACGTCACCGTGCTCGACTCGGACGACGAACTCGCCCCCGACGGGCTGGGCCGGATCCAGGAGCACCTCCACCGCACCGGGGCGAGCTGGATCTACACCGACTACCAGGAGCTGCTCGGCGACACCGGCAAGGTGATCCGGCTGCCGGCGTACCGGACCCCGCGGCGGATGCTCTGGGCGGTGATGACCCGGCCCCGCCTGCCGTTCAAGCACTCCGGCATGTCCATCGACCGGGAGCTGCTGGTCCGGATCGGCGGGTACGACGAGCAGATGCCCATCAAGGTCGACGTCGAGTTGGTCATGCGGGCGCTCAGCCAGGGCGTGCACCTGGCCCACCTGGACCATCCGGTGGTCCGCTTCCACCGGCACGACGGCAACATCAGCCGCCGGCGGGTCGCCGGTCTCGCCGCCTGGTCGAAGCTGATCACCACGTACAGCCGCCCGCGCGTGCCGGGCCTCGCCCTGCTGGTGGTGGCCTTCCGGACGGCCAGCGAGCTGGGGAAGTGGTTCGTCACCGCGATCGGCCGGTGACCCGCGCCGGGGCGCGGCGCGGTCGCCGGCCGGCCGGTGCGCCGCGCCCCGCCGACCTCGCCGCCATCCGGCCGGGCCGGTAACGAGTACGATCGTGCGACCGCTGCGGCGGTCCTCCGCACGTTGGCGTCGCTGGGTTGGGAAAGGGTCATGGCCGAGAACGTCCGTACCGACGTGGCAGCCGGGCCCGCCAGCGCGGGCGTGGCCCCGGCCGACGGTACGCCCCGGCCGGTGGCCCGGCGCCGCCCCGGCCGTGGCTCGATCACCCTGCTGGTCGTCCTGCTGCTGGCCGTGGTGGCGGGGGCCGGCGCGGCGACCATCCACGCCCGACAGAGCCCGGCGGCGGGCCCACCCAGCGGCCCGCCGTGGAGCCCGACGGCGGCCCCGACCACCGGGGCGACCCCGACGGGCACCGGCACCGGGCTGCGCTCGCTGGCC
The DNA here is from genome assembly GCF_001567585.1 of Micromonospora rosaria. Classification (GTDB taxonomy): domain Bacteria; phylum Actinomycetota; class Actinomycetes; order Mycobacteriales; family Micromonosporaceae; genus Micromonospora; species Micromonospora rosaria. The sequence goes on along the minus strand of NZ_LRQV01000014.1, from coordinate 29,561 downwards.
CCGGCGAACCTGCGGATCGGCTCGGCAATGGAGATGAAGCTGCTCGACGCCGACCCCCGGTTCCGGGACATCTTCACCACGAACTTCAACGCCCTCACCGCCGAGAACGCCATGAAGTGGCGCAACCTGGAGCCGACCCGGGGCGGGTACAACTGGACGCCGAGCGACCAACTGGTCGAGTTCGGCCAGGCCCACGGGCAGGCGGTGTACGGGCACACCCTCGTCTGGCACACCGCCGTCCCGTCGTGGATCGACGAGTCGTGGGACACCGAGACCATCCGCGACCTGCTGCGCAACCACGTCACCACCGTGGTCGGCCGGTACCGGGGCAAGGTCTGGGCCTGGGACGTGGTCAACGAGGTGCTCGACGAGCAGGGCGGGCTGCGGGACACCATCTGGCTGCGCAAGCTCGGGCCGGGGTACATCGCCGACGCGTTCCGCTGGGCGCACGAGGCCGACCCGAACGCCCGGCTGTTCATCAACGAGTACGGCACCGAGGGGCGCACCCGCAAGGCGGACGGGTTGTTCCGGCTGGTCCGCGAGCTGCGGGCGGTCGGCGTGCCGGTGCACGGGGTGGGGTTCCAGTCCCACCTGCGCTGGGACCGGACACCCGACGACACCACGGGCAACCTGCGCCGCTTCGCCGACCTCGGGGTCTCGGTGGCGATCACCGAGTTGGACGTCCGGATCACCCTGCCGGTGACCCCGGAGAAGCTCCAGCGCCAGGAGAGGCTCTACCGGCACATGCTCCGGGCCTGCCTCACCGTCCCGACCTGTGAGTCGTTCACCGTGTGGGGCTTCAGCGACGCCACGAGCTGGATCAACACCACGTATCCGGACCATGGCGCCGCGTGTGTTTTCGACGCCGACCTCGAACCGAAACCCGCGTACGACGCTCTGGTGGAGACGCTGCGGGAACGCCGGGGCCGGGTCGACGTGCCGTCGCCGGGAAGCGGCTGAAGGACCCATGGCGATCACGGTCGCCGCCACATAGGTTGCACGTCGCGATCCGCCCGTCGGGGCTGACGCCGACGCCCGGCCCGGTTGGGCCGACGGAGAAAGGACTACCGTGTCCACGCACACCCCGGTCCGCCCGGCTGGCAGCGCCCCACCGGCGGCCACGCCCAGCGCGCACGCGGACGTGATCACGCCGTCCAACGGGATGGCCCGGTCGGTCTTCGCGCGGCCGGCCGTCCGCCGGTCCGCCTGGCACCGACCGTACATCGCCTGGTTGCTCCTGCTGGACTTCCTCAGCGCGCTCGCCGCCACCCGGACGGCCATCGCGCTGCTGGACACGGCGGACGCCGGCTTCCACGACCCGACCGCCCCCGGTGGCGTCGACGAGTTGTTCGCCCTGGTGGCGAACATCGGCCTGCCGGCGGGCTGGCTGGTGCTGCTGGCCGCCTGGGGCGCCTACGACCGGCGGGCGCTCGGCCTCGGCACCGAGGAGCTGAAGCGGGTGGTCCGGGCCACCGTCGCGATGGCCGCCGCGGTCTCCTTCCTGGCGCTCGGGTTCAAGAAGGACCTCTCCCGGATGACCGTCGTGGTGGTCATCCTCGCCCTGGTGGTCTACACCCTGGCGGGCCGGTTCGTGGCCCGGACCGTGCTGCGCCGGCTGCGCCACTCCGGCCGGCACGCCTCGCAGCGGATGCTGCTGGTCGGCAAGCTCTCCGACGCCCTGGCCCTGTACGAGGTCGCCAGCCGGAACCCGGCGGCGGGGCTGCAACCGATCGCCATCCACCTGCCCAGCCACCCGCAGCGCGGCGAGGAGGTCGATGCGCCGGTGCCGGTCTACGTGGGCTGGGACCTGGTCCCGCTGGTGCAGCAGATCGGCGCGGACACCATCGCGGTCTGCGGCCCGGCCAGCCTGGAGTCGTACGAGCTGCGCCGGCTCGCCTGGCAGTTGGAGGGCACCGGCCTCGGCCTGGTGGTGGTCCCGCAGGTCACCGACGTGACCGGGCCCCGGATCCACGTCCGGCCGGTGGAGGGGCTGCCGCTGCTGAACGTGGAGGAGCCGACCATCTCCGGCGTCTCGCTGCTCGCCAAGCAGGTGCTGGACCGGGTGACGGCGTTTTTCGGGCTGCTCCTGCTCAGCCCGGTGCTGGCGGTCATCGCCGCGGCCATCAAGATCACCGACCCGGGGCCGGTCATGTTCCGGCAGACCCGGATCGGCCACCAGGGCGAGGCGTTCAAGGTCTGGAAGTTCCGGACCATGTACACCGACGCGGAGGAGCGCCTGGCGGCCCTGCAGGACCAGAACGAGAGCGACGGCCTGCTGTTCAAGATGAAGGACGACCCCCGGGTCACCCCGATCGGCAAGTACCTGCGGGCGTACTCCCTGGACGAGCTGCCGCAGCTCATCAACGTCCTGGTGGGACAGATGTCCCTGGTCGGTCCCCGGCCGCTGCCCACCGAGGACGACGACTACCAGGGCGACGTGCGCCGCCGGCTGCTGGTGCGCCCCGGCATCACCGGGCTCTGGCAGATCTCCGGCCGCTCCGACCTCACCTGGGACGACGCCGTCCGGCTCGACCTGCACTACGTCGACAACTGGTCGCTGACGTACGACATCGGCATCCTCTGGCGGACGGTCAGCGTGGTGCTGGCCCGCCGGGGCGCGTACTGAGAACGGACGCCCACCGGCGGGATGCTCCCGCCGGTGGGCGTCGTGCGTAGCGGGCGTCAGTCCTTCTTGCCGGCGGCCAGGATCTCGTCGACCGAGTCCCGGCGGACCGCGTCGTAGAAGGTGGCGACCTTCTCCTGGTCGGCCAGCACCACGCTCTCGCTGCCCTTACGGCCGGTGCCCTTGGTCGGGCTGGTCATGAAGTTCAGGTTGCTGCCGCGCAGTCCGCGCAGGTCCGACGCCATGCCCAGCAGGGACATCCCCTCGTCCACGGAGACCGAGTTCGAGGTGGCCTTGACGAAGGAGTTGAGCCGCGTCGGGCTGGACAGGATGCCGCCCGAGGCGGCCTTGTCCAGGATCGCCTTGATCACCTGCTGCTGGTGGCGGATCCGGGCGAAGTCGCCGTCGGCGAACTGCTTGCGCTGGCGGGCGTAGTCCAGCGCCGCCTCCCCGTCGAGCTGCTGCTTGCCCTTCTGGAAGGTCCGGAAGGGCGGGTGGATCGAGGTGAAGGTCTTCTCCGCGGTGACCTCGATGCCGCCCAGCGCGTCGACGATGTCCTTGAAGCCGGCAAAGTCGATCATCATCACGTGGTCGACGCGGACGTCGGTGAACTTCTCCACCGTCTGCACCATCAGCGGCACCCCACCCCAGGCGTACGCGGCGTTGATCTTCGCGTCCCGCCCGCCGTTGCGGCCGTCGGCGGACCTCGGGACGGCGACCCAGGTGTCGCGCGGGATCGAGATGAGCTGCGCGCTCGACCGCCCCTTCGGCAGGTGGGCCAGGATGATGGTGTCGGTCCGCGAGCCGGAGGTCCCCTCCGGGTCCCGCGAGTCGCTGCCGAGGATCAGCAGGTTCATCGCGTCGGTGGCCACCACCTGGGGGCGGCCGGCCTCCGGCACGCCGTCGAACGCGTCGACCCGCTCGATGTCGGACTCGACGGACCGGTAGTAGAGCCCGGCGGCGAGCAGGCCGCCGCCACCGATGAGGGAGAACACCAGCAGGCAGACCAGGAGGATCCGGCGTCCCCGCCGACGCGGTCGTTTCGTACCGCCCGGAGCCGGCTCGACCGGGGGGTCGAGGGGCGGTAGGCGGGGATCCGTGTTCTGCTGGAGATAGGACATGGGCGCATGCTACTAATCAGGGATTTCGCGCGCGTACCCTCTTCGGGCCGGGTCGATGCACCGACCGAGTGGAACTTTCGCCGCCGATTGTTTCCCCGCGTCTGGTAGAACGCTCATCGTGGATCCCACCAAGCTCCGGCGGGCCATCGCCCGCACCCCGCTCGCCCCGGTCGCGGCCTTCCCCAAACGGCTGGCCACGGTCGCCCGGCACGACGCCAAGGTCCTGCGGACCTCGGCCCGGTGGCTGGTCGGCTCGCGCGAGCACCACAACTACACCTACGACCTGACCAAGCTCAGCCGGCAGCACCTCGCCTGGTTCGTCAGCGTCGTCTGCGCGGTGCCGGTCAGCCAGGTCCGGGCGTACTTCGGCGAGATCGAGTCCGACGACGCCCTGCGCCGGCACATCGAGCGGACCACCGCCGGCGCGGCCCGGCGCGGACTGGCCGACCGGCAGGTCCGGTACGCCCGCCGGATCGGGTGGTACGCCATCGTGCGCGCCGCCCGCCCCGCACACGTCGTGGAGACCGGGGTGGACAAGGGGCTGGGCAGTTGCGTGCTGGCCGCCGCGCTGCTGCGCAACGCCGCCGAGGGCCACCCCGGCCGGCTCACCTCGTTGGACATCAACCCCGAGGCCGGGTACCTGGCCCGCAGCGAACCCTGGTCGGCGGTGGTCGACCTGGTCATCGGCGACTCCGTCGCCACGATCGACGCCCTGGACCGGCCGGTCGACCTCTTCCTGCACGACAGCGACCACAGCCGCGCCCACGAGAAGCGGGAGTTCGACGCGGTCGAGCCGAAGATGGCCCCCGGCGGGCTGCTGCTCACCGACAACGTCACCCACACCAACGTGCTCGGCGAGCACGCCGAACGCACCGGCCGCCGGTTCCTCGCCTACCGCGAGACGCCGGCCCGGCACTGGTACCCGGGCGACGGCATCGGCGTGGCCTGGTGACCCCGGCGTCGGTCAGCCGCTCGTCGCCCTGACACCCCCGTGCACCCGCCTCGTCGCGCGATCTCTTAGCTTTCGCTTAGCTGGCTTGTCCCCGCCACCGGGGGTACGGCAGCATCGGGCCACGTGACCGACGGTAGCGCTGCCCCCGACCGCCCCACCGGCCCCGGCCGCCGCCGGGCCCCCGGCTCCGGGTCGAACCGGTGGCTGCTGGCGACCGGCGTGGTCGCGGTGGCCTCGGTGCTCGGCCTGACGCTCGTGCTCCGCTCCGGCGACCCCGCCTGCGCCGCACCGGTGCCGGCCGTGGCGGCGCAGGGGCTCGCGGCGGCTGTGCCGGCCGCCGCGCCGCCGGTCGGCGGCACCGTCCACCGGGGCAAGGCGACGTTCTACGACGTCAGGGGCGGCGGCGGGAACTGCTCGTTTCCCAGCCCGCCGGCGAACAAGCGGTACGTCGCGCTCGGCCCGTCGGAGTACGCCGACGCCGCCGCCTGCGGCGGATACCTGGACGTGACCGGCCCGAAGGGCTCCGTCCGGGTGGTCGTCATGGACCAGTGTCCGGAGTGTCCGGCCGGGCACATCGACCTCTCCGCCGAGGCGTTCGCCGAGATCGCCGACCCGGTGCAGGGGATCGTCCCGGTCACCTACCGCGCGGTGGTGAACCCGCCGCTGCCCGGCCCGCTGACCTTCCGGATGAAGGACGGCTCCTCGCGGTACTGGCTCGCCGTGCAGGTCGGCGCGCACGGCAACCCGTTGCGCGCGGTGGAGGTCCGGCAGGGCGACGCGGGAGCCTGGCGTACCGCGACCCGGCACGACTACAACTACTGGCTGATCGACTCCGGGGCCGGCCCCGGCCCGTACGGCATCCGGGTCACCGACGTGTACGGCAACCGGGCCGTCGCCACCGGCGTCCGGATGGCCCCCGGCCAGGTGCAGACCAGCGACGTGCGGATGTACGGCGGCGCCGCCCCCCGGGCCGGCCGTTCGGCCGCCCCCACCCGGTCCCCGTCGCCGAGCCCGAGCGCCAGCGCCTCGGCCAGCCCGTCACCCAGCCCCTCGGCCAGCGCATCGGCCACGCCGTCCGTGGGGCCCAGCCCGGTCGCCTCCGCGCCGGCCGTCGACGGGCTCGCCGCCGGCTCGGCGGGCGGGGCGCAGGAGAACCGGCCGGTCGCCTGCACCCGCTGACCGGCCCCACCGCCGCGCCCGGCGGCTCAGTCGGTGAGGCCGCGCCCGGCGGCTCAGCCGGTCGGGGGCCGCGTCCGGCGCGGCTCAGCCGGCTAGGGTCGTACGGCTCAGCCGGTGGGGGCGAGGTCGAGCCACATCAGCACCTCGTCCCGGTCGTCGCCGGGGGCGACCCGGAGCGCGCCGGGCAGCCGGCCCACCTCGCGGTACCCGAGCCCTCGGTAGAAGGCGTCCAGCCCGAGCCCGTCCCGGACCGTCACGTGCAGGGCCGCCCAGCCCAGCGTCCGGCCGAGCCGTTCGGCCTCGCGCATCAGCGCGGCACCGTACCCGCGACCCTGCACGTCCGGGTGGACCATCACCCGGCGCAGGACGCACCAGTGCGCCTTCAGGCCGAACCGGTTGTCGCCGAAGATGAGCGCGGCGACCGGCCGGTCTCCGGCGTACCCGACCAGCAGCCGGTCCGGGCCGTCGGTGAACCCGGCGAAGGTCGGCGCGGCGAGCGCGCGGACCTCGGCCTCGGTCACCGGCGCGACGAAGCCCACCGCCCCACCGGCGTTGCTCACGTCCAGCCAGAGCGTGACGAGCTGGTCGTACAGCTCCGGGGTGAGGTCGGGGTCCAGGACGAAGCGCAGGGTCACGCCGCCATCCTGGCCGCCGGTACCGCCCGGCCGCCCCGGAACGTGACGATCGTGACACGCCCGGTCGGTGGGGGCTCGCGGACGGCCGTCGGCGTGCCGCTGCCCGTGGTAGGGCCGGCGGGACTCGAACCCGCACTGGTACGGACCTAAACCGTATGCCTCCTGCCAGTTGGGCTACGGCCCCGTCACCACGTGGGCGGTCGCCCGGCCGGTCGCCGGTGGCGGGCGCAGTGGTCGCCCGTCGGTGGCAGGACCGGTCGCCGTGACCGCGTGTCGATCGTAGACCACACCACTCACGCCCACCGCCCACGCCCGAGCCGCCCACCGCCCGGGGCAAAGCGGCCCCGGCCCGCCCCGGCGATCAGTCCAGGCCGAGGTCGCGCCGGAGCTTGGCGACGTGCCCGGTGGCCTTGACGTTGTAGAGAGCCCGCTCGATCGTGCCGTCGGCGTCGATGACGAAGGTGGACCGGATCACGCCGGTCACCGTCTTGCCGTAGAGCTGCTTCTCGCCGTACGCCCCGTAGGCGGTGAGCACCTGCTTGTCCGGGTCGGAGACGAGCGGGAAGGTGATCGCGTCCCGCTCCCGGAACTGTGCCAGCTTCGCCGGCTTGTCCGGCGAGATGCCGACCACCTCGTAGCCGGCGGCCTGCAACGAGGCGAGCGAGTCGCGGAAGTCGCAGGCCTGCTTGGTGCAGCCGGGGGTCATCGCCGCCGGGTAGGCGTAGAGCACGACCCGGCGGCCACGCAGGTCGGCCAGGGAGAGCGTCTCACCGGTGTCGGTGGGCAGGCTGAACTCGGGCGCGGGGTCACCGGGGGAGAGGCGGTCGGTCATGCTGCGACCCTACCGCCGCCCGCGCCGCCCCCACCGACGCCGCCCCCACGGCCGTCGAGGGGCCGGTCCGCCGCGAGCCCGTGCCCGGCAGCCGCGCAGTTGTTGCCAGATATTGGCAACAACGAATTGAGGGCATACGCTGAGCCGGCTGCGGGGGGCCGTCCGTCGACGCCTGGAGGTCGAGTGGAACCAGTCGCGATGCACATCTCCAACGGGATCATCAACGGTCCGGTGGCCGCCGTCTTCGCCGCGTTCGCCCTGGCTGCGCTGGTCGTCTGCGTCCTGCGCGGGCGGCGTGACCTGGACGACCGGCTCGCCCCGCTGGCCGGCCTGGTGGCCGCGTTCATCTTCGCCGTCCAGATGCTCAACTTCCCGATCCTCACCGCCGGGGTGAGCGGTCACCTGATGGGTGGCGCGCTCGCCGCGCTGCTCGTGGGCCCGTGGGTGGGCGCGCTCTGCGTGGCGGTGGTGCTCGTCGTCCAGGCCCTCGTCTTCGGTGACGGCGGGGTGGCGATGCTCGGGCTGAACATCACCAACATCGCGCTGCTCGGCACCGCGGCGTCGTACCTGCTGATCGCGCTGCTGCTGCGGGTGGTGCCGCGTACCCCGGCCGGGCTGGCCGCGACCGGCTTCGTCGCCGGCCTGGTCAGCGTGGTCGTCGCGGCGCTCGGCTTCGTCGGGCAGTACTGGCTGGGCGGCACCGTCGACCTGGGCGGCAACCTCGCCGGCCTGGCCGGCACGATGGTCGGGGTGCACGTGCTGATCGGCGTCGGCGAGGGCCTGATCACCGCGACGACGGTGGTCACCGTCGCCACGGTCCGCCCCGACCTGGTGTACGCCCTGCGTCGGCAGGGCCCGGCGACCGCCGCCGCCCCGGCCGCGGGAGGGGTCCGGTGAACCGGCGGCTCTGGACGTTCATCGGCGGCGGGCTGCTGGTCGCGCTCGTGCTGGCCGGTGTGGTCAGCACCTACGCCTCGGCGCACCCGGACGGGCTGGAGTCGGCGCTGCGCGAGGGCTGCGCCGTCGACGCCGACGACACCATCGTCGGCGGCTCGTGCCCCGCCACCCGGGAGGAGGCGCACGAGATCGGCGGGCCGTTGGCCGACTACGGCCTCGCCGGGGTGCGCAACGACATGCTCGCCACCGGGCTGTCCGGCGTGGTCGGGGTGCTGCTGACCTTCGCCGTCGGCGGGGGCGCCTGCTGGCTGCTGCGCCGCCGTGACCCGACCCCGGCCGGGACCGACCCGACCCCCGCCGGGACCGGTGCCGACCCGGCGGTGCGGCCGGGCCGGCAGGCGGCGGGGCCGGTGGACCCGGACAGCGGGGACTGAGCGGTGGCGGCCGGGGCCGGACACGTGCTCTACCGGGAGGGCACCTCGCCGGTGCACCGGCTCCCGCCGGAGGTCAAGATCGCGGCGACGGTGACCGGCACGCTCGCCGTCGTCGCCACCCCGCGCGCGGCGTTCTGGGCCTTCGGCGGGTACGCGCTGCTGGTGGCGGTGGTCGCGGCCGTCGCCCGGGTCCCGGCGGGCTGGCTGCTCACCCGTTCCCTGATCGAAGTGCCGTTCGTCCTCTTCGCCGTCGCCCTGCCGGTGCTCGGCGCGGGGGAGCGGGTGGACCTGCTCGGTCTGCGGCTGTCCGTCGAGGGTCTGCTCGGGGCGTGGAACATCCTGGCCAAGGGGACGCTCGGGGTGTGGGCGTCGCTGCTGCTCGCCGCGACCACGACCACCCGGGATCTGATCGTCGGCCTGGACCGGTTGCGCTGCCCGCAGATCCTCATCCAGATCGCCACCTTCATGCTGCGCTACCTGGAGGTGCTCGTCGGTGAGGCGCGACGGATGCGGGTGGCCCGGCTGAGCCGGGGCGACGATCCCCGGTTCCTGTGGCAGGCGCGGGGCCTCGCCACCGGGGTGGGGGCGCTGTTCCTGCGCGCCTACGAACGCGGCGAGCGGGTGTACCTGGCGATGCTGTCGCGGGGGTACACCGGCCGGCTGCCGCAGCCCGGCGGCACGGGCCCGGCGGGCCCCGGCCAGTGGCTGGCCGGGGCGGTCGTCCCGGCCGTGGCGGTCACCCTGGCGGCGGTCGCCGTGGTGTCGGCGTGACCGCCCGGGTGCCGCCCGACGTCCTCTCCCTCGACGTACGGGGGCTCCGGTTCGCGTACCCGGACGGTCACGTCGCCCTGCACGGGGTGGACCTGGCCGTTCCGCGCGGCGCCCGGGTGGCGGTGCTGGGGCCCAACGGCGCCGGCAAGACCACGCTGGTGCTGCACCTCAACGGCATCCTCGCCGGCAGTGCGGGGACCGTTGCCGTCGGTGGTCTGACGGTGGGCCCGGACCGGCCCACCCTCGCCGAGATCCGCCGCCGGGTGGGCATCGTCTTCCAGGACCCCGACGACCAGCTCTTCCTGCCGACCGTGGCCGAGGACGTGGCGTTCGGTCCGGCCAACCTGGGGCTGCGCGGGGCGGAACTGGCCGCCCGGGTCGACGAGGCGCTGCACGCGGTGGGCATGACCGCGCACCGGGACCGTACCCCGCACCACCTGTCCTTCGGGCAGCGTCGCCGGGTGGCGGTGGCGACCGTGCTCGCCATGCGCCCGGAGATCCTCGTCCTCGACGAACCGTCGTCGAACCTCGATCCGGCCGCCCGCCGTGAGCTGGCCGAGATCCTCCGGAGCCTGCCGGTGACCATCCTGATGGTCACCCACGACCTGCCGTACGCGGCGGAGCTGTGCGAACGGTCGGTGATCCTGGACGCCGGCCGGATCGTCGCCGACGCGCCCACCCCCCGCCTCCTGGCCGACGCGGATCTGCTCGCCCGGCACCGGCTGGAACTGCCGTTCGGCTTCCAGCCACCGGGCTGACCGCCCTGTCAGCCCCTCGACCCGAGCGCGACCTCGGGGGCGGTCGACCCGCCGGCCCCGGCCGGGCCACCGCGCCCGGCACCGGGGGCGTCCCCGTCGTTCCCGTCGTTCCCGTCGGTTCCGTCGGTGTCGTCGTTCCCGTCGACCCGGCCGCCCGACCCGGACGTCGCGGCGGCGGCGCGGAGCCGGAAGATCCCGGCGGCGGCGGCTCCCGCCCCGGCGACCAGGACCACGGCGGTCAGCACCCGCACCGACTGGGTGGGCCACGGCGCCGGCAGCACCGACCGGGCGAACGCCGCCACGTTGCCGACCCCGGCGAAGAGCGCCAGGCAGGTCCCGGCCAGCGCCAGGACGAAGTCGGCGGCCGGTCGGCGGGCCAGCGCGTACCCACCGGCGGCGAGCGCGCCGAGCCCGGTCAGCAACGGCCAGACCTGCCCGCTGAGCAGCCCGACGAGCACCCCGCCGACGCCGCCCGCGCCGGCGTCCAGCTCCCGGCCGACGATCACCACCCCGGCGGCCAGGCCGCCGGCGGCCAGCAGCCCACCGAGGCCGGCGAGCGCCCGCGCCCCGGCCCGGGTACCGGCCGGGAGCAGGCCCAGGCCGCCCACCGCGAGCAGGCCCAGCGTCACCCCCACCCACCACGGGTACGGGTCCGGCGGCGGCACCCAGTCCAGGGTGCCCCGGATCTCCACCGGCTCCGTCGCGGCCGGGCCACCCGCACCGTCGTCGCCGTCGCGCAGCGGGATCGCCCAGTCCCGTACCCGGTGCTCCCGGTCGGGGGCGGCGCGGACCTCGGGCGGCGGTCCCGCCTCCCGCCACAGCGCCCGCCGGTCGTGCCACCGGACGGTCGGCGCGCGGTCGACCCGCCGCCACTGCGGCGCCGCCGCCGGGTCGGCCTCGGGCGGCAGCACGCTGCCCCCGGCGATGGTCCGGTTCAGGTACGTCGCGGGGGAGCGGACGTTCTCGAACGTCCCGTCCGGGCCCACCCGCAGGTACGGCTCACCGGAGTAGCCCATCACCTCCACCGGCCGGTCGCCGTGGTTGGTCAGCTCCAGCCGGGCCCCCGCCTCGATGGCCCGGACGGTCACCCCGGGCCGGGCCGGGAAGACCCCGGTGACCTCGGTGCGGTAGTCGGTGCCGGCGGGGGCGTCCGCGCCGTGCGCGGCGGCCGGTACCGCACCGGCGACGCTGCCGGCGAGCACCCCGGCGAGGACCAGCACGGTCCGGGCCAGGGCCCGCCACCCGGCGGCGCCCCGCGACCGGCGGTCCGTCAGCCGGCGGGACGCCGTCGGCCGGGTCGGGCCCCGACGGGTATCGACGCGCGTCACCGGCCCGCCGCCTCGACGGCCGCGGTGAGCCCCTCCGGGCTGCGCTCGGCGAGCTCCTCGCCGTTGACCAGGACGGTCGGGGTACCGGTGATCCCGGCGCGGCTGGCCTCGTCGGTGACCCGGTCGGTCCACGGCTTGAAGGTGCCGTCGCGCAGGCAGGCGGCGAAGCCGTTCCGGTCCATCCCCACCTCGGCGGCGAGGTCGGCGAGCTGGTCGTCGCTGAGGCCGGTCCCGCCCTCCGCCGGCTGCGCGGCGAAGAGCCGCTTCGCGTACTCCCGGAACCGCCCGTTCTCGGCGGCGCAGCCGGAGGCGGCCGACGAGCGGGTGGAGTACTGGGTGGTGGAGAAGCGGTTCAGGTACGCCACCGGGTGGTACACCACGCGGACCTTCCCCTCGCTGATCAACCGGTCGACGGTCGGGCCGACGCTCTCGTCGAACTGCTTGCAGGCCGGGCAGAGGAAGTCCTCGTAGATGTCCACGGTGACCGGCCCGGAACCGGCGACGATCCCGGTGCCGTCGCCGTTGGCCCCGGTGGGCACGGTGACCTCCCCGGAGCGCTGGCCGGACCAGACGCTCCAGCCGATCAGACCGGCGACGACCAGCACGGCGATGGCGGCCACCGAGGCCCAGAGCGTGCGCTTGCGCCGCCGCTCCCGGGCCATCTGCTCGCGCACCACCCGCGCCGCCTCCTTGCGGCCCTTGCGACTACTCATCGTCGTCCTCCACGGTGGGGTCGCCGGCCAGCGCGGCGTCGACCGAGACGGGGGTGCGCGGCCAGGTGATCAGGAATCCGGCGAGCGCCAGGAAGCCCAGGTCCCGGAGGATCTCCGGCAGGTAGCTCGGCGACTGGCCGGCGGCCAGCTCGCCGCCGGTGCCGAAGCAGCCGCAGTCGATCGCCAGCCCCCGGCTCCAGGCCGAGACGATGCCGGCGACGAAGACCACCAGCAGCGCCGTGGAGACCCCGGCGACCAGCCGGGTGGCCAGGCCGAGCAGCAGCAGGACGCCCAGCGCCAGCTCGACGAAGGGCAGCGCGGCCCCGACCACCACCGCCACGTCGTACGGCAGGATCTGGTAGGCGTTCACCGCCCGGCCGGAGGCGGCCAGGTCACCGACCTTGCTGGCGCCGGCGAGCAGCCAGACCGCGGCGAGCCCGAGCCGGGCGGCGAGCCCGAGCCAGGGGCGTAGGGTGGTCCACCGGTCACTCCGGGTGGGCATGGCGGTCATGATCATAGGTCGTCCCGTTCCCGGCCGAAGTTCCCGTGCCTCAGCCGGCGAGGGCGTCGCCGACCGCGTCGAGCAACTCGCTGCGGGCCCGCGCCACCCGGGAGCGGATCGTGCCCACCGGCACCCCCTCCACCGCCGCCGCCTCCGCGTACGACAGGCCGAGCACCTGGGTGAGGACGAACGCGCCGCGCCGCTCCGGGGCGAGCCGGCGGACCAGGTCGGTCGCGCCCAGGTGCCCGGACGGGTCGGGGTGCGGGTCGTCGGTGTGCGCGTGCGCGGCCAGCCGGTCGTCGAGCCGGCGTCGCCGGACCACGGTCCGGAGGTGGTCGGCGCAGGCCCGGCGGGCGATGCCGAGCAGCCAGGTACGCGCGCTGGAGCGGCCCTGGAACGACGGCAGCGCGCGCAACGCCCGCAGGTACGTCTCCTGGGTCAGGTCGTCCGCGCTGTCCGGATCGACCAGGGCGGCGGCGAACCGCCACACCTCGGCCTGGGTGAGGCGGACGAAGGCGGCCTGGGCCGCCGGGTCACCGCTGCGGGCGGCCAGCGCCCACCGGGTGGCGGCCTCCCGGGCGTCGGCGAGCGCGGCCTCGGCACCCGTGCTGCCGCCGAACGCGGCGTCGGCCGGACCGCCGATGGTGGCGCTGGTGCCAGCCGGACCGCCGACAGCGCGGCCGGCGCCGGTGGGGCGGGCGTCGGCCGCAGCGCCGTCGGTGCGGCCGGCGCCGGTGGGGTCACGTGGTGCGGGGATCACGACTGCCCAGCGTACGCGGCCCGCAGGCGTGGCACAGGGCCCTTGGCCCCTTGAATCTGTTCCGCGTCCACCGGGAACTTTTCCGCCGTCCCGTCCGACCACCTCCGCATGGAGCGGGACGACATGCCTGCGGCGGTGCTCCGGTGACCGGGGCTCGCCAGCAGCGGCCTCCGTCGGCGAGCATGGCCGGCATGACTGCCGTCCACCGTCGCCCCCCGTCGGCTCCCGCCGCCGGCCGCCGGGCCGCCCACCCGAGCGCCGCCGGCCCGGTGGCCGCCCGCGGCTGGGCCGCCCGCCTGGCCACCACCGTCGGCCTCCTCGTCGCCCTGCTCACCCTGCTGGTCGCCCCGGCCACCCCGGCGAGCGCCCACGCGGTGCTGCAGAGCAGCAGTCCCGCCGCCTCCGCCGTGGTCCCCACCGCGCCGGCCGAGGTGGTGCTCACCTTCAGCGAACCGGTCCGCAAGGTCACCGACCGGATCAGGCTCATCGCCCCCGACGGCTCGCGGGTCGACCGGGGCGAGCCCCGGTTCGACGGGACCGTGGTCACGATCCCGGTCGCCCAGGACGCCGGGCAGGGCACCTACCTGCTGAGCTACCGGGTGATCTCCGCCGACAGCCACCCGGTCTCCGGCGCGTTCACCTACTCGGTCGGCGCGCCGTCGGAGCCCCCCACGGACACCGGCGCGGACAGCCGGGCCGACCCGGTGGTGGAGACCGCCGTCAAGGTGGGCAAGTTCGTCGGGTACGCCGGCCTGCTGCTGCTGGTCGGGGCGACGCTGGTGCTCGTCGCGCTCTGGCCGTCCCGGCTGTCCCGCCAGGGGCCGAGCCGGGTGGCCTGGATCGGGATGGGGCTGGTGGTCCTCGCCACGGTGGCCGCGATCTGGCTCCAGGTGCCGTACACCGCCGGGGGTGGGGTCCTCGACGTCAGCGGGGAGGGGCTGGGCAGCGTCCTGGGCAGCGGCTTCGGCACCGCGCACCTGGTCCGGCTGGGCCTGCTCGCGGCGGCGGCCTTCCTGCTGCGGCCCCTGCTCGCCGGCCAGGCGGGCCGGACCGACACGATCATCCTGGTCGTGCTGGGTGCCGCGACGCTGTTCACCTGGCCGCTGGCCGGGCACGCGGCGGCCTCGCCCGCTCCGGCCGTCTCGGTCGCCGTCGACGCGGTCCATCTGGGCAGCATGGCGGTCTGGCTGGGCGGCCTGGTGATGCTCGCCGGCTTCCTGCTGCGCCGGGCCGACGAGCGGGAACTGGGCGCGATCCTGCCCATCTGGTCCCGCTGGGCGGCGCTGGCCGTGGCGGCGCTGCTGCTCGCCGGCACGGTCCAGGCGCTGATCGAGGTGGCCACCGTCGACGGGCTGCTCAACACCACGTACGGGCAACTGGTGATCGCCAAGATCGTGCTGTTCACGCTGGTGATCGGGGTGGCTGCGGTCTCCCGGCACCTGGTGCGCCAGCGGACGGCGGCCCAGCGGCCGACCCGGGTCCGCCGGCTGATCATGGCCGAACTGGCGATCACGGCGGTGGTCCTCGGGGTCTCCGCCACACTGGTACAGACCCCGCCGGCCCGCACGGCGGTCGCCGACGAGGTCGGCTCCACGGAGAACTTCTTCCGGACCACGCTGACCAGTTCGATCTACTCGCTCCAGGTGGAGATGTCCCCGGCCCGGCGGGGCAACAACACCCTGCACCTGTACGCGTACACGCCGGACAACCGGCCGCAGCCGGTCGAGGAGTGGCGGGTGACCGCCGCCCTGCCCTCGGCCGGCGTCGAGCCGATCGAGTTCCCGCTGCTGCCGCTGACCGACAACCACGCGACCAGCGAGATCAGTCTCCCCGCCGCCGGGGAGTGGCAGTTCCGCTTCACCGTCCGTACGTCCGACATCGACCAGGCCACGGTGACCGCCACCGTGTCGATCAAGTAGGGCCTCCGGGTCCGCCCAGCAGGAAGGTTCCACCGATGATCCGTCCCCGGCGTACCGCCACCGCCGTCGTGCTCGCGCTCGGCGCCACCGCCGCCCTGGTGCTCGGCCTCGCCGCGCCCGCCGCCGCGCACGTCACGATCAACCCGGACGAGGCGACACAGGGCGGCTACGGCCGGTTCGCGTTCCGGGTGCCGAACGAGAGCGACTCGGCGAACACCGTGAAGGTCGAGGTGACCCTGCCGGAGGACGCGCCGGTCGGCTCGGTGTCGACGATGCCGGTGGCGGGCTGGACGGTGGCGGTGGAGCGGCGCGCGGTCGACCCGCCGGTGGAGGTGCACGGCAGCCAGCTCACCGAGGTGGTGTCGAAGCTGACCTGGACGGCCGCCGAGGGTGGCGGGGTCAAGCCCGGCGAGTTCCAGGAGTTCCCGGTCTCGATGGGGCCGCTGCCGCAGGTCGACACGATGGTCTTCCGGACGTTGCAGACCTACTCCGACGGCAACGTCCAGCGCTGGATCGAGCCGCCGGCCCCCGGCGGCGAGGAGCCGCAGGACCCCGCCCCGGTGCTGCAGCTGACCGCCGCCGACGCCGCGCCCTCGGCGGCACCCACCGCCGCCAGCGGTGACGACGCCGCCGACGACGCCGACGAGGACCGGGCCGAGGGCTCCGGCACCGCGACCGGGCTCGGGGTCGCCGGGCTGGTCGCCGGCCTGGCCGGGCTGGTCCTGGGCGGGCTGGCGTTCGCGCGTACCCGCCGGGGGACCACGCCGACGTCCTGATCGCCCCCGTTCACCGGCCCGTCGGAGCGCTCCGACGGGCCGGTGGCGTTTCGCCCTTTCTTGGCCCTGATATCCGCTGTTTGTTCCCTTTGCCTGGGTAAGGTCGGCCGGGTACCTGGCCACGGAGGGGGACGGAACGGATGCGGTTCGTGCGGGCGATCGTCGGAGTGCTGCTGCTGCTCGTCGGGATCCCGGCCACGCTCGCCGGGGGCGCGCTCGGCCTCCTCGCCCGGCACGCCGATTCCGACGGCGCGTTCACCGCCGGCTTCGAGCCGGTCCGCACCGAGGGCCACGCCGTGGTCGTCACCGACCTGGCCGCCCTGCTGCGCGCCGAGGTGCCGCCGGCCCGGATCGGGGGCAGCCGGGTCCGCCTGGAGGCCGCCACCCCGGACGGCGCGGCCTTCGTCGGCCTCGCCCCGACCGACGAGGTACGCCGCTGGCTGGCCCCGGTCCCGCACGCCACGGTCGGCCGGCTGGCGCTGGCCCGGGGTCCGCTGCCGGTACGCCTCGACCCGGCCGGCCCGCCCGCCGGCCCCACCGCCGCGCCGACCGTCCCGGGCGGTGCCGCCACCCCGCCGTCCGCGCCGGGTGGCCCGCCCGCCCCGCCCTCCGTGCCCGTCGGCCCACCCGCCCCGCCCGGTACCCCCACCACGCCGTCGGCCCCGGCCGGGCCGCCGCCGGTCGGCGACGTGCCGACCGGCCCACCCCCCGCCCGGGTGCCGGCCCCACCCCCGACCGGTGCCGGTGCCTCCGCCGCCACGCCGGTGCCCGGTGTCGTGCTCGCCGCCTCGCCGACCGCTGGCCCGGTGCCGGCGATGCCGCCGGGCAGCGGCCCGGTGTCGGCGATGCCGCCGGGCAGCGGCCCGGTGTCGGCGACGTCGTCGGGTAGTGGCCCGGTGTCGGAAGCGTCCCCGGGCAGTGGGCTCGTGCCGGTGGTGTCGTCGGGTAGTGGCCTGGTGCCGGCGGCGTCGTCGGGCGGGGGGCCGGTGCGGGCCGTGTCGTCCGCCGTCGCACCGGGGCTCCCCGGCGGCCAGGACTTCTGGCTGCGCGGCGGGGTCGGCGCGCTGGAGTGGCGCCCCGAGGACCTCGCCGGCCGCCCGGTGAGCCTGGTCGTGATGCGCCCCGACGGCCAGCCCGACCTGGCGCTGGAACTGCGGGCCCGGTGGGCCGCCTCGTGGCTGCCGACGGTCACCTGGGGGCTGCTGGCCACCGGTGTGCTCCTGGTGGCGCTGGCCGTGCTGATCCTGCTGCGGCCGGTACGACCCCGTGAGGTGGTCTTCGTGGTCGAGCCCGACCAGGTGCCGGTGCTCGCCGGCCGGCTCGGCGTGACCTCGCTCAGCGGGCTCGGCGCCCCGCCGGAGCCGGACCGGCACTACAGCACGCTGGAGTTGCCGCCGGACGCGGTGGCGTCGGCGACCCACCCCGGCCCGGTCCTGTCCTGGCCGCCGCCCGGCCCGGAGGGCACACCCCCGCCGGTCCGCCTCCCCGGCCACCTGCGGCCCGCCGTCCCGCCCGACGAGTGACCCCCGCCGGGGCGGCCCGGCCGGCGACAACGCCGTCGGCGGTGGTGGCCACCGTGACAGGGGTGGCCCCGTGACGGCCGTGGCCCCGGGACAGCGGTAGCCCCGGGAGACGGCGGTGGCCCTCCGTGCTGCCGATACGGAGGGCCACCTGCACCGGGGGATCGGTGCCGCCTACAGGGGGGGACATGCGTACTTGAGACTAGATTAGCGGCAAAGAAGGCTACTCGCGACTTCTGTCCATTTGATGCGAATTTCGGCCCGTCGTCCGGACCGGCAGGACCGCCAGCAGGAGCAGGCTGAGCAGCACGTACGGGTTGCGGACGACGAAGTCGAGCGGCGAGTCGGTACGGACCGGAGAGACCCCCCAGTCCTGGAAGGTCACCACCCCGTACGTGATCAACAGCGTCGTCCCGACGGCCAGGGCGCCGTACCACCACCGTCGGCGTCGGCCCTCCGTCGTCCCCGGGTCGGCGCTCAGCGCCGCGTCCACCAGCACCACCACCGCCGGCACGAACCAGTAGATGTGGTGGGTCCAGGTGATCGGGCTGACCAGGGCGGCGACCAGCCCGGTCAGGGTCAGCCCGGTGAGGTGCTCCCCGGCGCGGGCCGCCCGCGTCGCCCGCCAGAGCCCGTACCCGGCGACCACCGCGACCAGCAGCAGCCACAGGAGCTGGTTCGGCCGTTCGGGCGCGGTGAACCGGCTGAGCAGACCGAACAGTGACTGGTTGCCGGTGTAGTCGGTGCGCCCGACCCGCTCGGTGGACCACAGCTCGTGGGTCCAGAACCGCCACGAGTCGCGCGGCGCGACCGCCGCCGCCAGCAGGGTCGCCAGCGCGGCGGTCCCGCTGGCCACCGCCGCCGCCCGCCACCGCCGGGTGGCCAGCAGGTACACGATGAAGATGCCCGGGAAGAGCTTCAGCGCCGCCGCCAGGCCGACCCCCACCCCGGCCCAGCGCGACCCCCGGGGTACGGCGAAGAGCAGGTCGGCCAGGATCAGCACGACCAGGAGCATGTTGATCTGGCCGAAGGTGATGGTCTCCCGGGTGCTCTCCACGGCGAGCACCAGCAGCACCGCCACCGTGACGGTGAACACCCGGGGCAGGCCGTGCCGCTCGACCAGCGGCAGGAGCAGCCAGCGGGTGGTCACCACCACCCCGAGCAGGGTCAGCCCCGTGAAGATCAGCTCGGTCACGCCGAGCGGTAGCAACGCGAAGGGCCGCAGCAGCAGCGCGGCGAAGGGCGGGTAGGTGAAGTACAGCTCGCCCTGGACCCGGTCCGGCTGGACGTAGTCGTAGAGCGGTTGACCGGACGCCCACCAGTCCATCGCCCGCATGTAGATCTTCAGGTCGAAGAAGTCGTGCACCCGCCCGGGCAGGTAGAGCGCGGGTACCACGGCGGCCAGGGCGACCACCGCGACCACCCGACGGATCCGACGGCTGCCGGCATCCTCCCCGGTCGGAGCGGGTGGCGCGACTGATTCGGCTGGCACGGGGGAAACCCTAGCGGGCCAAGGTGGCCAAGGTGCGCAGGCGCGGGTGTGACGATGCCGCGTAGGCTGTGGCCGTGGCTGACCTCCTCGTCTGGATCGACTGTGAGATGACCGGGCTCGACCTCGGCCGGGACAAGCTGATCGAGGTGGCCGCGCTCGTCACCGATCCCGACCTCAACGTGCTCGGCGAGGGGGTCGACGTGGTCGTCCACGCCGACGACGAGGCGCTGGCGGCGATGCCCGAGATCGTCCGGACGATGCACGCCAAGTCCGGGCTCACCGAGGAGGCCCGCCGCTCCACCATCACCCTGGCCGAGGCCGAGGAGATGGTGCTCGACTACGTCACCCGGCACGTCAAGGATCCGCGTACCGCGCCGCTGTGCGGCAACTCGATCGCCACCGACCGGGGCTTCATCGCCCGGGACATGCCCCGGCTCGACGCCCACCTGCACTACCGCATGATCGACGTCTCCTCGATCAAGGAACTCTGCCGGCGCTGGTACCCCCGGGTGTACTTCGGCCAGCCGCAGAAGGGCCTGGCCCACCGGGCGCTGGCCGACATCCGGGAGAGCATCCGCGAGCTGGAGTACTACCGGCGGACGGTCTTCGTGCCGTTGCCCGGCCCCGACGTGGACACCGCCAAGTCCATCGCCGCCACGCTGTAGCGCGGCCGGCCTCTCCCGCGACCGGCCGACAAGACGTCGGCGGCCGGTGGGTGCCGGCGGCCGGTGGGGAACCCGGTGGACGCCGACGGCCCCGGTGTGGCTATTATTAGTGCGCTCCGCCCGGCTGGGCGGACATGGTGGCTGTAGCTCAGTTGGCAGAGCACCGGGTTGTGGTCCCGGTTGTCGTGGGTTCAATTCCCATCAGTCACCCCAGGCAACACCCCAGTTCAGGGCCGGTCTCCCACCGGCCCTGACGTGTATCCGGGGGGCAGGTAGGGGAACGCGGCCCCCGTGGGCCGGTGCCGGTGCTAGCGTCCGGCTAGGAGCCCCGCCCACGGAAGGAGCTGGTCATGGCCGACCTCACCGTGTTCGGTACCGGCAACATGGGCCAGGCGATCGCCGGGCTCGGCAGCAGGGCCGGCCGTGCCGTCGAGCTGATCGGCCACGACGACACCGGCACGACGGTCTCCGGTGACCTGGTCGTCCTCGCCGTGCCGTACCCGGCCGTGGCGGAGATCATCGAGCAGCGCCGGGACCAGTTCGGCGGCCGGATCGTCGTGGACATCACCAACCCGATCGACTTCGAGACCTTCGACCGTCTGGTCGTGCCGCCGGACTCGTCGGCGGCGGCGCAGATCGCCGCCCGGCTGCCGGACTCCCGGGTGCTCAAGGCGTTCAACACCACCTTCGCCGGTACCCTCGCCGCCGGCACGGTCGGCCCGCTGCCGACCACCGTCCTCGTCGCCGGGGACGACGGCGACGCCAAGGCGAACCTCGTCGACCTGGTCACCGGTGCCGGCCTGCGCGCCGTCGACGCCGGGCCGCTGCACCGGGCCCGGGAACTGGAGGCGATGGCGTTCCTCCAGATCGGCCTCGCCTCGGCCGGCGCGGTCCCGTGGACCGGCGGCTTCGGCGTGGTGGCCTGAGCCCGCCGGTTGCTGGGTGGTGGCCGGCGGGCGGGCGGCTCAGCCCTCGGTGGTGTCGGCGGCCGGCTCGTACGGCAGGGCGCTGCCCTTGACGTACTCATCCCAGCTCATCGCCCACTCCGTCCAGCCGTTGCCGACCTGGAGCTTGCGCTCGGTGCCCTTGACCGTGATCGGGTCCCCGACCCGGGTGTTCGTGAACAGCCAGGCCCCGTTCGCCATCGAGACGTTCACGCAGCCGTGGGAGACGTTGGTGCGCCCCTGCTGCCCCTCCGACCACGGGGCGGCGTGGATGAACTCCCCACCGTAGGTGAGCCGCTGGGCGTAGTCGATCTTCGTCCGGTACCCGTCCTCGGGGCCCAGCTCGTCGTAGGTGTCGAAGACCGTCTTGCGCAGCTTCTCCATCACCACCATCGTGCCGCTGGACGACGGGGTGCTCTTCTTGCCCAGGCTCACCGGGATGGTCTTGACCACCTCACCGTCCCGGGTCACCGTCATTCGCTTGGACTTGTTGTCCACCGTCATCCGCAGGTCCCGGCCGACCTCGACGTCCACCGTCAGGTCGTTGCGGCCGTACCAGCCACCGCCCAGGGGCAGCCCCCCGGCCTGTACCCGGTACGAGACCTTGGTCCCCGACTGCCAGAACTCCTTGGGCCGGTACCGGACCTCGGTGGGGCTGACCCACCGCCAGATCCCCTCCTGGGCGGGCTCGGAGGTGACCGTCATCCGGCGCTGCACCTCGGCCCGCCGGTCCTGGGGGATGTCCCGGCCGAACGTCACGATCAGGGGCATGCCCACCCCGACCACCTGGTCGTCGCCGAGGAAACTGGAGATCCGCACCTGCTTGCCGGGCTTGGCCATGGTGGTGAAGGTGCTGGTCACCGTCGCCGGCCGCCCGTCGTCGCCGGTCGCGGTCACGGTCGCGGTGTACGTCTCGCCGTACTCCAGCGCGCCGGCGGGCAGCCAGCTCGCCCCGTCGGCGGCCAGCGTGCCCTCGACGGCCGCGCCGGACGAGTCGGCCAGCTCGACCGTCGTCTCCGTCGCCTGCTCGGTGTCGAAGACGATCGCGGTCGACGCCGGCACGTCCTTCGCGTCGGCCTGTGGCTCGGTGATGACGGCCGACGCCTTCGGCGGGTTCTCGGCGGGGGCGCCCGGTGCGCCGGGCGCGCCACCGGTGCCGTTCCCGCTGCCCCCGCCGGTGCTGGTGCAGGCCCCGGTCAGCGCCAGCACCGCGACGAGCGCGCCCGCCGCGAGCACGCGGCGTCGCCCACCGCGCCCGGTGCCGGCGTACCGGATCGACTGGTCCTGGCTGGCTCGCATGCTTACCTCACTGTCCTGGCCCGACTGCCCATCGTCTCTCACTGACGCACGGGACCCGGTGCCGGTTGCCGGGGGTGAACCGGAACACCTCAGCAGTATGACCGATTCACCAAAAGATCCACCTTTTGTGATCGGCGCTCGCGTACCCGCCGCCGCAGGGGCCGGCATCCCCGAGCCGGTGTCACCCCGAGCCGGTGTCACCCCGAGCCGGTGTCACCCGGACACCCGGTCCGCCCGGTACTCCCTATCCGTTGCCCGATCCCGGCCGCCCGGAAACGACGGTGACCTCCGGTGCGCCGGGAGCGCGCCGGAGGTCACCGATGCGGTACGTCACGCGGGCGGGGCGGGGATACCGGTCACCGGGGTCCCCGCCGCCCGCCGTGTCACAGGGCGAGAGCGGCCTCGGCGCCACCCTCCGGCACCGGCAGGGCGCTGCCCTCGACGAACTCGGACCACTCCAGGTTCCAGGCGGTCCAGCCGTTGCCGGCGGCCAGCTTGCGCTCGGTGCCCTTGATGGTGATCGGGTCGCCGACCCGGGTCCGCTCGAAGAGCCACTTGGCGTTCTGGGTGGAGACGTTGACGCAGCCGTGCGACACGTTGCGCTGACCCTGGTGCTGCACCGACCAGGGCGCGGCGTGGATGTACTCGCCGCCCCAGGTGATCCGCTGGGCGAACTCGATGTCGGTGACGTACCGGTTCTCGGGGTTCGGGTCGTCGCGGGTGTCGAAGACGGTCGCCGCCTTCTTCTCCATCACCACCATGGTGCCGCTGGACGACGGGGTGCTCTTCTTGCCCAGGCTGACCGGCATCGTCTTGATGACCTGGCCGTCCTCGTACACCGTCATCTGCTTGGTGGCGTTGTCGACCTTCATCTCGAAGGCGCGGCCGATCTTCGCGGTGGCCTTCCGGTCGACGTTGCCGTACTTGCCGTTGCTCAGCGGGATGCCGGCCAGGGCGATCCGGACCGAGAGCGTGGTGCCCGGCTTCCAGTACTCCGGGGCCCGGTAGTACGCCTGGGTGCCGTTGGAGACCCAGTGCCAGGCGCCCGGCTGCGGCGGGTCGGTCTGGACGAACATCCGCTTCTGCACCGCCGCCCGGTCCTTCTTCGGGATGCCCGGGTGGAACTCGGCGACGACCGGCATGGCCACCCCGTACGACCGGTCGTCGAAGAGGTAGAGCCCCGAGGTGATCATCGAGCCGGGCTTGGCCATCGTGGTGAAAGTGCTACTGCCCTGCTGGGCGCCCCCGTCCGGGCCGGTGCCGGTGACCGTGGCCGTGTACTTCGTGCCGTACTTCAGCGGCTCCGCCGGCACCCAGGACGACCCGTCGGCCCGCACCGTACCCGCGACCGCCTTGCCGTTGGCGGTGGTCAGGGTGACCTCGGTGATCTTGCCGCCCTCGGGCAGCTTCGCGCCGATCTCGGTGCTGACCGGCCGGTCCTTCGCCCCGTCGGCGGGCGTGACCTTCAGAGTGGGCAGGGACGACGACTCACCTGGCGCGGCCGAGACGCCCCCCACCGAACTGCCCGGTGTCGGTGTCCCCCCGACGACGAACTCCGCCTGCTCTCCGCTGCTGCTGCAGCCGCTCAGCGCCACCGCCGCCGTCAGGGCCAGCGCGCCCACGAGCGCTCCGGCCCGCGTGAAACTGCCCATTCCCACCTCAGTTCTCACGGTCCTGGCACACATCGTGCCGTATCGGGGTGGCCCCCCGGACCCGGGACCCGAGAGAGCCGAGATCTTCGCGGCTTTTGTCCGTTAAGCTCGCCCGAAGGGGTGAGGGGGGTATCGGATTGGAACGCCTCTCAGGGCCCGTGCTAATGTTCTCCCCGTTGCCAACGAGCGCCGCTAGCTCAACTGGCAGAGCAGCGGACTCTTAATCCGCGGGTTCGGGGTTCGAGTCCCTGGCGGCGCACTAGCAATAATGGCTCTGGCCTGGGGTTTCACCCTGGGTCAGGGCCTTCTTCATCTCCCCGCCGATGGTCCGGTGCTCGATGGGTGCTCGGGAGCCGTTGGACGGTCGCGGGTTCCGGTGGACGGGTGGCGTGATGGAGGACGTTCGGGCCGGTGGTGGCGGTGATGTCACCCTGGGCGGGCTGCGGGGAGTCCGCATCACGTCGCCGTCCTGGTGCCCCTACGCTTGCGGCATGAGGGAACCCAGCGCGGATCGGGCCTATGCCACGCCAGACGACCTCCCGATCTCGGCCGTGCTGCCCGAGTTGCTGCGGAGCGTGCGGGAGGGCCAGGTCGTCTACCTCAGTGAGCAGGACGAGCCGGTGGCCGCCGTTGTTCCGCTGGAAGTTGCGAGGGCAGGGCTCGCGGCCCTGGGCAGGTCCGATGAGGGAACTCGGTGACGGCACGGGCTACTCGGTGCCGATGAATCGGTCCGCGGCGATCCCGGCCGTGATACCTGACGAGATCCGTTCCGACGTGGAGACGCTGTGGCGCTACCACGACCTGGGCCACCAGCTACGTCGGTGTGACGTGGGCATCGGGTTGGGCAGTCACGACCTCGGTGTGGCGGTGGCCGCGACCCGCCTGTTCCACGAGGGTCTGTTCCCGTGGATCGTGTTCACCGGCGCGAACGCTCCGACGACGGTCGAGCGGTTCCCGCGCGGTGAGGCCGTGCACTACCGGGAGTACGCGGTCGAGCATGGCGTTCCGGCGGACTCGATCCTCGTGGAGCCGCGGGCGACGAACACGGCGCAGAATCTCGACTACTCGCGCCGCCTGCTGGCGGAACGCCAGATTCCGGTGCGTTCGGTGTTGCTCATGTCGCGGCCGTACCAGCAGCGTCGGGCGTTCGCCACCTGCAAGCTGATGTGGCCGGACGTTGAGGTGGTGTGCGCGTCGAACCCGTTGGGGCTCGACGAGTACGTGCGCAGCATCGGTGATGTGCGGCGGGTGGTGGACATGCTGGTGGGGGACACGCAGCGGATCGAGGTGTACGCCGAACGCGGGTTCGCGGTTCCGCAGGAGGTGCCCGACGAGGTTCGGTCGGCCTTCGGCCGTCTGGTGGCGGCGGGTTACACGAGCCGGCTCGTCTGAGCTGATTCGGTTTACCAGCGGGGTCCGCCTGGTCGGATGCCCATTCGTTCGCTGAGTTCGACGGCCGGCCGGGGTGGCCGAGGGCGGGTGAGGATCTCTCGAATCAGGTCGCGGGAGAGTCGGTGGTAGCGCACCTGATCGGGGCCGATGACCTCGGCGTCGAGGAGGGCGGCCAGCGCTTCGTCGATGCGGTTCCAGCGGGCGAGTGCGCGTGCGGTTTCGATGGCGTGCCGGACCTGCCGTTCGACCGGAAGTGCTGTGGTGTCGAGCGGCGCGCCGATGGTGATGGCGCGTTGCACGTCGCCGAGTTCCATGGCCACGGTCGTTTTGTGGATCGACACGTTGGTCGGTCCGAAGGCGGTCCACACGTGGTTTCCGTCGGTGCCGAGCCTGGTGGCCGCGGTGTCGGCTTCGGTGATGTGGCTGTTGGCGCAGGATCGGTCGTCTTCACGCGCGGCGGCGAGTGCGCATACCAGGTGCAGGCTGCCGTAGACGGAGAGTAGTTGCGGTGTGGGCATGGCCAGTCGTGGTTCGAGGAACCGGGCGGCGGTGGCGGCGAGGCCACGCGCTTGGGCGTACTCGCCGATGGAGATCAGGGAGTGCGCGGCCGATCGGCTGAGTGAGCCGATGACCACGTGGTCCTCGCTGTTGTTCGCTGCGGCCAGGCCTCGGCTGGCGGCCGTCCAGGCCAGGTCGCCTTCGCCGAGCTTGGTGAGGAACAGGGCGGCGAGTTGGTGGGCGTAGGCGGTCATCGCGTGGGCGCGTTGGCCGTCGTCTCCGTCGTAGGCCTCAGTGGCGGTGAGGCAGTCGTGGATGAGGTGCGGAAGCCGGCGGGCGAGGGTGCCGTATCGCGAGTGCTGGTAGGCGTTCCAGATCGTGGCTACATCGTTCTCGAGTTCGGTCAGGGCAGGCGCGTCTACGGCGGCAGGGTTGGCCAGGGCGGGCGCGAGATGCCGATAGTCGTGGAGCGCTGCACGCAGGGCGGGGATGGTCTCGCGGCCTGAGTCGTCGGACCACTGGAACAGGCTCGGGGCACCTATCAGGTCTCCGAGGGAGATGTCGAGAGCCTTGGCGATCGCGCGGATGACCGAGAGCCGGTCCAGGTCGGCACGGTTCGTCTCGACCTTGCGCAGCCATTCGTGGGTCTTCCCCACCAGGCCGGCGAGCACCTCCTGTGAGAGTCCTCTGCGGCGTCGGTAGAAGGCAACGCGTTGGCCGATCGTCATGTCGTCTGTCATTCCTCGCACAGCATCACCTTGCCCGCTGATGCCATCCGGACCCGGTACAGATTTTCCCGGTTCTTCGTCCAGGTGGCTCCTACCTTCGATGGCATCAGATCACCGATGTGAGCTGACAGTCGATATCCGTAACGACGCAGCCATGATCTTCCGATTGGGGGAATCGATGACCAACGAGCAGGGGTACGGACCGATGCGTCCGCCCGGGTCGCTGTGCAGGGCTGAGTCGTACGGAATGAGGAATCCCCGTCTGCGTACCGCCGAGAGGGCTGCGTGGGCGGGTGGGCGGCGGTCTGCTCCCAGCCGCCGGCCGGCGGCGGTGGGCTCGCCTCGCCAGTGGCGGGCCCACCGCCGTCCGGGAACAGGCAGGGTGAAGGAGCGGGCCGGGTGGAGGAGCGGGCGTGACCGTGTACGTCTCCAGCTACGCGAGAACTGGTCAGCCGGGACTGCCCGGCTCGCTGGTGCCTGCGCCTGCGGTGCCGGTGGCGGCGGTGGATCCGCCGTTGTTCACCTACGCCTGGCGTCGGTTCTTCGACCACCGGAGCCGACTGCAGGATCACCGGTGAAGGCCGACGAGCCCGGGTCCGGCGGGAATGCGGGCGAGAACGGTGATCGGGTGGAGCATGTGCCGTCCCGTCCGCGGTGGCACTGCCGCGCCTGCGGCCATGCCTGGCCCTGCATCCCGGCGCGGGACTCGCTTCTTGTCGAGTACGCAGGTAGCCGGGTGGCGTTGTCGCTGTACCTGTCGGCGTGTCTGCACGATGCGATCGACGATCTGCGTGATCTCGACGCGAGGAGTACGGGCGGTTGTGGGGGAGTGTTCGACCGGTTCCTCGGCTGGACGCATCGGTATCCCGCCCTTCAGCGGCCGACCATCGGCCCTTCATCACGTTCGGAGGAGGCGGGAACGTGAGCGGTATCGGGGTGATCGCCGCGAGTGGTCAACCGGCGATCGCGCAGACGTTCCACACCCTGGTGGTGCAGCCGACGAGTTTCTGCAATCTGGACTGCGCCTACTGCTACCTGCCGGACCGTAGGTCCCGGCGTCTGATGACCGCGCGGGTCGCGGATGCCTGTGCCGGTGCGATCGAGGCGCAGGGCAGCGGTTACCCGGTCAGCGTGGTTTGGCATGGGGGTGAGCCCACCGCCACGCCGATCGGTCATTTCCTGGATCTGCTGGCCCCGTTCGAGTCGCTGCGGCAGGCGGGGCGGATGGGTCACGAGATCCAGACCAACGCCACCCTGGTCGACCGGCGCTGGTGTGAGGTGTTCGCCGAGTACGGGTTCACGGTCGGGGTGAGTGTCGACGGGCCCGCCGCGTTGAACCGTAACCGGCTGGATCGTGCGGGCAGGTCGACGCACGGCCGCACGATGCGCGGTGTCCAGGCGCTCGCCGACGCCGGGTTGGAGTACTCGGTGATCTGCGTCGTCACGCCGGAGAGCATCGACCACGTCGACGATCTCGTTGACTTCTTCGCCGGGTTGCCGGGGTGCCGGTCGGTGGGCTTCAACATCGAGGAGCAGGAGGGCGCCGTCCGGTTGCCCGTGGGCGAGGATTTCGCGTACCGGTTCTGGCGGCGGCTCGTGCAGCGCCGCACGGCCGGCGAGCGGCTGCGGATCCGCGATCTGGACCGGTTGGCCGACTACCTGGCCGCTGCCCGCGCCGGGAGGGTCGAGCACGGGCCGTACGAACCGATCCCGACGGTCTCCTGGGACGGTCAGGTCGTGCTCCTGTCCCCGGAACTGCTCGGCATCACCGACGCCGGCTATGGGGATTTCGTCGTGGGCAACGTCCTTGCGGAGCCGATCACCGTCATGCTGTCCCGGGCTGGCGGTCTGCGCTATGTCACCGAGTTCGTCGACGCGCTCAACGACTGCTCCGCACGGTGTGGGTTCTACGACTTCTGCCGTGGCGGTCAGGCCGGCAACCGCTACTTCGAGCACCGCACCTTCACCGTCCGGGAGACGAACTACTGCCGCACCACCCGTCAGGCCCTGGTCCGCGCCACCGCAGACCACCTCAACGATCTGGGAGGAACACCATGAACCACGCTCTCGCCGTTCTCGTCGACGCCGCGCCGGAACACCTCGCCTGCCTCCGTGTCGAGCCGTGCCGGGCGGTACCGTCGGTCGACGCGGGGAAGTTCGACAATCGGCCCACGTGGGACAACCGGGGCTCGTTCGACAGTCGGCCCGGCTGGGACAACTGGAACAAGAAGAAGTGACCCAGGCTTTCCTGGGCAGGAGCGGTGGTGTGCGGGGCGGTCGACCCGCCCTGCCCGTGATCAGGGAGAGGACGCATGCGGACCAGCGCAGTCGGTGACGTGACGATCCTGCTCCCGGACCTCGACCCCGCCGACCTCGACCCGACCACCGACCTGAACGACAACCTGAACGACAACCTGAGCGACACCCTCGTCGAGAACGCCTCCTGGCGGAGCGCCGTTCTTGACGACGTGCCGGTGCGGGGCAGCCGGATCGTCGGTACGGATCTCAGCGAGAGCGTCTGGGAGGCGGGCTCCCTATTCGGTTGCGAGATCGTCCGTACCGACTTCTCCGGGGCGTCCCTGTCGGGTGTGGCCGTGGAGCGCTGTGTGGTCACCGGCTCTCGGTTCACCGGTGCCCGGCTCACCGATCTCCGCCTCAAGGACGTTCTCTTCGAGGGTTGCCGCTTCGACTACGCCACCTTCACCCGGGTCGCCGCCACCGGGGCGGTGGCGTTCGTCGACTGCATCCTGACCGACGCCACCTGGTCCTCCTGCCGCCTGCCCAAGGTGGTGCTGAGGTCGTGTCGGCTGGACCGCCTCGAACTGGAGTCCTGCCAGCTCACCGGTGCCGACCTGCGCGGCAACTCTTTCCACGACCTGAAGACCACCCTCGGCAACTTGCGTGGCGTCACCCTCAGCGACGAGCAGCTCCCCGACCTCACCCGCCTGGCTGTCGAGGAACTCGGCCTAACCATCCGGGGACAGTGACGTCTCGGTAGGGCATGTCAGCACAGGCGACCTGCCACGCTGCCCAGCACACCAACAACGCACTCGCACACCGTGCCAGAGCGGTAATACGCCTGCCCTGCTGCCAGCCAGCCGGGCGGCATCAGTAAGCAGATCAGGAGACGGATTTCATCGTGGCCTATCGACCGGGGCCGAACAACCTGTT
>NZ_LRQV01000013.1 GCF_001567585.1 Micromonospora rosaria | reverse complement strand
GGCACCACCGACCGACCCATATCGAACACACCAGCCCCCACACCCGGGTCGACCAGCGACCCGCCCGGCGACAGGCGACGGCGGCGGCGACCGCCGCACCGACCCCGGGATGTGGCAGCACCATCCAGCGTTCAACGACGAAGGTGAGGCGAGGATGAGACGACCAGTCGCCCTGCGAATCCAGGCGGGGTTGGCCACCGTGGCCGTCGGGGCCGCGATCGGCCTGGCGATGCAGACCCCCCAGGCGTCGGCAGCGACCGGCAGTGCCACCGGGTACGCCACCCAGAACGGGGGCACCCGGGGTGGCGCGGGCGGGCAGACCGTCCGGGCCACCACGGGTACGCAGATCCACGCGGCCCTGTGCAACCGGGCCAGCAGCAGCACCCCGGTCATCATCGAGGTGCAGGGCACCATCAACCACGGCAACACGACCAAGGTCTCCGGTAACAGCTGCAACACCGCCGCCGGCGTGATCGAGCTGAAGGGCATCAGCAACGTCACGATCGTCGGGGTCGGCAGCGGTGCCGTCTTCGATCAGATCGGCATCCACATCCGGGACTCCAGCAACATCATCATCCAGAACGTGACCGTCCGGAACGTCAAGAAGTCGGGCTCGCCCACCTCCAACGGCGGCGACGCCATCGGCATGGAAAGCACCGTCCGCAACGTCTGGGTCGACCACGTCACCCTGGAGGCCTCCGGTGGCGAGTCGGAGGGCTTCGACGGCCTGTTCGACCTGAAGGACAACGTCCAGTACGTGACCCTGTCCTACAGCATCCTGCGCAACTCCGGGCGCGGCGGCCTCGTCGGCTCCAGCGAGAGCGACCGCTCCAACGGCTTCATCACCTACAACAACAACCTGTACGAGAACATCGACTCCCGTACGCCCCTGCTGCGCGGCGGCATCGCGCACATCTACAACAACCACTACGTGAGCCTCCACGAGTCCGGCATCAACTCCCGTGCCGGGGCCCGCGCCAAGGTGGAGAACAACTACTTCCGGAACTCCAAGGACGTCCTGGGCACGTTCTACACCAGTGAGGCCGGCTACTGGCAGGTCGCCGGGAACATCTTCGACAACGTGACCTGGTCCAGCCGCAGCGGTGACACCAACCCGGCCGGCCCCAACCCGACGTCGAACACCACCGTCAGCATCCCGTACTCCTACCGGCTCGACGGGGCCAACTGCGTGCCGAACATCGTCAGCCAGACGGCCGGCGCCAACAAGGGCAACCGGGTGTCGGACGGCAACTGCACGCCGACCACCCCGACGCCCGGCCCGACCAGCCCCACCCCGGGCCCGACCACCCCGACGCCCGGCCCGACCACGCCCACGCCGGGCCCGACCAACCCCCCGGGCGGTACCAACCTCAGCCTCGGCGCCGGCGCGGACGGCTCCAGCAAGGGCAGCGGGACCAGCTACGGCAACGTGATCGACGGCAACCTGAACACCTACTGGTCGCCGAGCGGTTCGACCGGCCAGATCTCGGTCAAGTGGGGTACCGCCACCCGGGTCTCCCAGATCAACATCCGCCAGGCGTCCGGCGGCGGCACCATCGGGTCCTGGCGGGTCCTCAACAGCGACACCGGGGCCGTCCTGGCCAGCGGCAGCGGCGCGGGCGGCGTCATCTCGTTCGCCGCGACCTCGCTGCGCAAGATCACCTTCGACATCACCGCCGCGAGCGGCACCCCGCGCGTCGCGGAGTTCGAGACCTACTCCTGACCTCCGACCACCACGCCGGGACACCGCACCACGATCCGTCCGACCCGGCACGGGTGACCACCATCCACACCTGACCGTCCGCGAAGGGGCGGGGGCCGTCGACACGCCGGCCCCCGCCCCTCTGCTGTCCACCGTCGGCCCGCGCCCGCGCCGTCCACCGCTGGCCCCGCGCCCGCGTCGTCCACCACCGGCCGGCGCTGCCGCGTCGTCCGTCGCCTTTCCCGGCCCCGCTCCGGCGTTGGCCGGTCGGTGCGCCGGGCCGCCCGTCACCCCTGCTGCCAGTAGCCGACCAGGTCGGCGTAGCGCTCGTGCTGTGCCAGGAGCTGGTCGTGGGTACCGATCCGCACCTGCCCGTCGGCGACCAGCGTGACGAGGTCGGCGCGCAGCGCGCTGCTGATCCGGTGGGCCACGACGATCAGCGTGCCGCCCCGGCGGCGCATCTCGGCCTCCGCAACCTCCTCCGCCACCGGGTCGAGGTGACAGGTGGCCTCGTCGAGGACGACGACCGAGGCGGGCGACAGCCAGGTCCGGGCGAGCGCGATCCGCTGCCGTTCCCCGGCGGAGAGCCCTCCGCCGCCGGGCGGCAGCTCCCCGGCGAGGCCCCCGAACCGGGCCACCACCGGGGTCAGCCCGAAGCGGCGCACCGCGTCGGCCAGCTCCGCCGTGGTCGCCTCGGGCCGCAGGTAGGCGAGGTTCTCCCGGACCGTGCCGGCGAAGACGTAGCTCTCCTGCGGCACCACGGCGACGACCCGCCGGAGCAGGTCCGGGGGCCACCGGTCCAGCCGGGTGCCGGCGAGGGTCACCTGACCCGCCAGGGGGTGACGCAGGCCGGTCAGCAACGCGGCCAACGTCGACTTCCCGGCGCCGCTGGGCCCCACCACGGCCAGGTGCGTGCCGGCCGGTACGGTCAGCGCCACGTCCGCCAGCACCGGGGCGGCCCGGGCCGAGTAGGCGAAGGTCAGGCCGGTGGCCCGCAGGTCGGGCGGCCCCACCGGGGCGGTGCCGCCCGGGGCCCGCCCGGCCCGGCCCGGCCCGGCCGAGGTGGCGGCGGCGAGGCGTTCCCCGGCCAGCCCGAGCTGCACCAGCCACCCCGCGCCGCCGGAGACCATGAACCCCACCGCCGGCGCCAGGCCGTGGACCAGGTACACCACCGCGCCGACCAGGTCACCGGAGGTCAGCCCGAGGGTCCGGGACAGCCAGGGGGCCAGCAGCAGCAACACCAGCACCGGAGCCTGGACGGTGAGCATCGGCACGACCGACCGCCACCAGCCGAGCCGGTTGACCCCGGCGGCAGCCGCCGCCGTCGCCTCGACGGCCGCCACCGCCGGCCGCAGCGCCTGCTCCCGCGCGCCGCACGCCTCGACGTCCCGGGCCGCGGCCAGCACCTGTCGGCTGGTCTCGCCCAACCGTTCCCCGGCCAGCAGCAGGTGCCGTTGCCGCCGGATCAGGCGCCGCAGCACCGCCAGCCAGAGCGCCCCGCCGAGCAGGAGGAAGGGCAGGACCGCGAGGGTGACCACCGGTACCAGGGTGGCCAGGCCGGCGATCGCGAGCACCATCGTGACGGTCGTCGAGAAGGTGGTCCGCAGCAGCGCGACGACCAGCCGGCGCACCGCCTCCACGTGCTCGGTGGCCTGCACGGCCACCGCCCCGGCCCCGTCCCGGGCCGTCTCCTCGGCCACCGCGCGGGCGAGTCCGGCGCCGATGACCAGGGTGACGAGACGGTCCCGCAGCGGCTCGGCCACCCGCGCCATGACCGGCAGCAGCGCCTGCGCCACGTACGCGCCGGCCACCCCGAGCAGGGCGAGCCCGGCCAGCCAGAGCACCCCGGTCGCCGGGTCGCCGGCCAGGAAACCGGCGTCGACCGCGCGGGACACGGCCAGGCCGGAGAAGAACGCCGGGGCGCCGGCCAGCACCGAGCCCAAAGCCAGCCGGAGCAGGTCGGCGCGGGCGGGACGGAGCTGCCCGACCAGGAGCCGCCGCCCGGCGGCCGGGGTGGCCGGGGCGCAGCCGTCACCCGGCAGCACGGTATCGGTGGTGGCCATCAGCCGATCCGCTTCGGCTCGGGGCGGACGGGCTGACCGAAGACCCGCCGGTACTCCTCGTCCCGCCAGAGCGACTGGTGCGGCCCGTACGCCCGCAGCCGGCCCGCGTCGAGCCACACGACCAGGTCGGCCGCCGCCGCCGTGGCGGCCCGGTGGGCGACCAGCACCGCCGTCCGGCCCGTCCACGCCCGCCGCAGGGCGGTGTGCAGTTCGGCCTCGGTGGCCGTGTCGACGCTGCTGGTCGCGTCGTCCAGCACGACCAGGTCGGCGTCGCCGACCAGTGCCCGGGCGATGCCGAGGCGTTGCAGTTCGCCGCCGGAGAGGGCCAGCCCGGCCAGCGGTGTGTCGTAGCCGTCGGGCAGGCAGCGGACGAAGTGGTCGGCGCGGGCCGCGCGGGCCGCCGCGACCACCTCGGCCCGGCCCGCCGACGGCCGGCACGCCGCGAGCGCCTCGTGAACGGTGGCACCGAAGAGTTCCGGCCGCTCGAATGCGTACACCACCCGCCGGCGCAGCTCCGCCGACGCGATGGCGCGCAGGTCGACGTCGCCGAGGAGGACCTGCCCGGCGTCGGGGTCGGCGAGCCGGCCGACCAGCCCGCAGAGCGCGGACTTCCCGGCCCCGGAGCGGCCGACCACGGCCACCCGGCCGCCCGGCGGGATCTCCAGCGTCACCGCGTCGAGGACGGTGCCGGCGTCGTGGCGTACGGTCGCCCCCACCAGCCGCAGGGCTGCCGGGCCCGACGGTGGCGGCTGCGGTACGGCCGGCTCGGGCACCGCCTCCGGCTGGGTGAGCACCTCGTGGACGCGGCGGGTCCCGGCCCGGACGTGCAGGATGCCGCCGACCGTGTCGACCTCGTCGAGCAGACCGAGCACCAGACTGGTGTACCCGAGGACGGCCACCAGGTCCCCGGGCGCGAGGTGGCCCTGGTACAGCCGGATGCCCGCCACCGCCAGGACCGTCGCCTCCAGCAGGGGCCGGAGCACGGACACCCGGAAGACGAGCCGTCGTTGCGCCGTCCACTGCGCGCCGGCGGCGGCCCGCAGCTCCGCCAGCGGGCGCAGCACCCGGTCGGTCTCCCGCTGCACGGTGCCGCTGGCCCGGATGGTGCGGGCGCCCCGGCAGGCGTCCACGAAGCGGGCGGCCAGGTCGGCGGCGGCCTCCCGGTAGCGCAGCAGCGGCCCGGCGAGGTCCAGGACGAAGGCGCGCACCACCACCGCGCTCACGGCGACCCCGGCGGCGAGGACCAGCGCGGTCGGCCCGTCGACGACGACCAGCGCGACGAACCCGGCGAGGCCCACCGCCACGCTCAGGCCCACCTGCACCGCCACCGGCAGCAGCGCGCCGGGTTGCCCGGCGTCGGTGCTGACCCGGGAGACGAGGTCGCCGACCGGGAACGGTTGCCGGTGCGGCGTGCCGAGCCGCAGGGCGTGGCGCAGCAGCCGGGCCCGCAGCAGCCGGGTGGCCCGGACCGCCACCACGCCGGCGGCCACCGCGCTGGTGGCCCGGACCAGGGTGCCCCCGACCAGGACCAGGGCGAGGACCAGCAGCGGCGTACCTGCCGGCTGGCCCGCGATGGTGGCGTTGACCGCGGCGGCGAAGGCCGCCGGCTCGGCCACGGTCAGCACACCGGCGGTGACCGCCAGTCCGACGTGGACCACGGCGGGGCCGGGTGCCGCGCCGACCGCCTGCCAGAAGAGGCGACGCATGGTGCTGCTCCTCGATCCGGCTGGTGGTGGCTGCCGACCCGGTCGTCACCGGGTCGGCAGCCGCCACGGTCGATCACTGGGGGCTGACCGTGGTACGGGCGCAGCTCGCCGCACCGCAGGTGTACCCGCAGCTGTCGCTGCAGGTCACGGTGCACGGCGAGACGATGCTGAGACCGACCTCCGCCGAGACCGGCTCGAGCGCCGGCAGCTGCTGGAGATCCGCGACGTCCATCATGGTTGATCACCTCCTTCCGGGACTCGGAGCGGAAACACCCGTCGGTCACCTCGGTCCGGCGGCCGACGGGAGGCCGGGGTGGGGCGGTCGCGACCGGTCCGGCGTCGGGACCGGCGCGGATCAGGCATCGGCATGGTCCAGGCGCCCCTGCTCCCGGACCACCGGGTCGTGGTGCGGCTCCCGGAGGAAGTCGGCGATCGCGTCCCAGGCCGTCGGGCCGTCGACGTCGTGCCCGAGGTCGTACTCCCGGTACCGCACCGCCGGCCCGCGCGCCGCGACGAGGGCCGCCGCCAACTCCCGGACGTGCCCGACCGGGATCTGCTCGTCGTGGCGGCCGTGCAGGAGCAGGATCGGGGCGCGGGTCCGGTGGCCCAGGCGGAGCAGGTCCCGGGGGCCGAGACCGGCGTGCGGCGGGTCGGTGAGACCGCCCAACCGCTCGATCATCCGCCGTACCGTCGGCTCCGCCTGCCGGTGCAGCCGGGCCGCCGAGGAGAACGGCGCGACGGCGGCGCACCGCCCCCAGAGCTGCGGCCCGGCGGCGGCGGCGAGCAGCGCGAGGAAGCCGCCGTAGCTGCTGCCCACCAGGGCCACCCCGGGCCCGTCGCCGCGCAGCGCGCGCAGGTGCCGGCCCACCGCCAGGACGTCGTCGAGGTCCGGCCCGCCCCAACCGGTACGGATCGCCGCGGCGAAGGCGTGACCGTAGCCGACGCTGCCCCGGGGGTTGAGCGCGAGCACCGCCACGCCCTCGGCGGCGAGCTGGGCGAAGAACGGGTGGTACGCGAGCTGCCAGGCGCTGGACGGGCCGCCGTGCAGGGCCACCACCACCCGGGGCCGCTGCCACCACCGGTCCCCGCCGTAGGCAATCGCCTCGATCGGCCCGGCCGCCCCGGGCACGGTCACCACCCGCGCCTCCCACCCCGGGTCGGGCGTGGCGTCGGCGTCGGCGGGCCGGTCGCCGGCCGGTCCCAGGTCCAGGAAGGTCAGCGGTACCCGTGGGGTGGTCCACGGCACGACGAGGCGTCGCCGGGTCCACACCGGCCGGCCGGCGAGCGCGCCCGGTGGCACCACCAGGGTGTCCCGGCGGTGGCGCACGACGTCGTAGCGGTGCAGCAGGGACCGCACCCCGCGCCGCTCGTGGGCGAGGATCCGGTGCCCGTCCGGGTCGACCGCGACCGCCTCGACCAGCCCGTCGGGGGCGGCGAGGTCGTCCGGGAAGGCCCACCGTTCGCCCCGCCCGGGCCGGGCGTACCCCAGCCGCTGCACGCCGCCGACGTCGGTGTGCACGACGCCCAGGCCGGTGCCGGGGTGCCAGGCCTGGAGGGTGTCGTTGCTGTGGTCGCTGACCTCGAACAGGGTCCGGTCGGCACCGGTGACCAGGTCCACCTCGACGGCGGTGTGCGGCTCGCCGGACCGGCTGCGGCCCAGGCCCAGCCGGCGGCCGGCCCGGTCGGTCCACACCCCGCCGGTGTACGCGCCCGGCAGTGCGATGACGGCGGTCGGGGTGGGGCCGTGGGTGACCAGCCGGGCCAGGGTCGTCCGGGTGCCGTCGTAGGCCAGGACCCACGGCCGGCGGTCCGGGTCGCCGGGCGCCGGGGTCAGCAGCCGGACCGCCTGGCCCGCCCGGGTGGTGAGCCGGGTACGGGTCAGGGTGGCGCAGTCGACCGTCCAGACGGTGTGCCGGCTGCCGCCCCCGCCGCAGATCAGCAACCGCCGCCCGGCCGTCGGCACCAACTGGTCGACCGGCTCCACGGCCAGCGGGGTGGGGTGGGGCGTGAACGTGGCCCCGTCGCGGTCCCACAGCTCCACCGTGACGGCGTCCCCGTCGAGGCGGGACGTCGCCGCCCAGCTCGCGTCGGCGGCCAGGTGCACGCCGAAACGCGCCGGGCCCCGCCTCGCCGCGCTCACGACGGCACCCGTGCCGTCGCGGCGACCGGCGGGTGGAAGATCCTCGGGCCGCCGTACCGCAGCCGGAGCAGGAACGCCAGGTGACCGGCGAGCCCCGCGCCGAATTCGGCGGTGACCTGCGCGCCCGTCTCGTTGGGCAGCACCGCGTGGCCGTCGCGGTAGGTCCGCCGGTCGTACAGCGTGCAGGCGATCTCCTCCGCCCAGGCGCGGTGCAGCGGGTCCCCGCTCGCCTCGGCCAGGTCGAGCAGGAAGTCCCCGTCGCCGGCCAGGCCGTGGCAGTACGCCGTGCCGGAGCGCCACCGCTGCCGCAGCACCGCCCGCGCCGCCCGGTCGGCGAGGCGCAGGTACCCGGGGTCGCCGGTGGCCGGGTACAGGCGGGCGAACAGGGTGCCGACCCCGGAGGAGCCGTTGCACCAGTGGTAGAGCAGGCCGGGCTTGCCCGCCGCCTCGGACCAGACCGCCGTGTCGTCGCGGTGCTCGGCCAGCGTGACGAGGGTCTGTCCGCAGCGCCCGGCCAGCTCCGTCAGGTCCGGGCGGCCCAGGTGCTGACCGGCGGCGAGCAGGAACGTCCCGATCCCGGCGGTGCCGTGGCCGAAGCCGTACGAGCGGTAGCCGGCCAGTGCCGAGTCGAAGTCCCGGGGGACGGTCCAGCCGACGAGGTCCCGGTCGGGGTCGACGCTGTCGACCAGGCCGTCGGCCACGTCGGTCACCGCCTGGGCGAGCCGGCTGTCCCCGGTGTCGCGCCAGAGCAGGAGCAGGGCAGTGCCGAGCCCGGCGGCCCCGTGCGTGACATCCGGGTTGGGCCACCGCCGGGGCAGGTCCGCCAGGAGCGCCCGGGCGAGCTGCGTGGTGCCGGGGCGGTCGAGCAGCGTACCGGCGTCGTGCAGGGCCAGCGCGGTGCCGGCGGCACCGAAGCAGAGGCCGGGCAGCCGGTGCTCCTGCGTCCGCAGGTGGTCGATGATCCAGTCGGCGACCTCGCCGACCAGCCGCCTCGCCACGGGGGACGGTCGGTGCCGGTGCAGCCGGGACAGGACGGCGAGCACGCCCCCGGCCCCGTGCTGGACGGCGCAGGGTTCGGTGTCGTCGCCGAAGGCGGTGCTGCGCCAGAGCCGCTCCGCCGCGGTGTCCACGGTGGCCGCCAGGTGCGCCACGGCACCGTCGAGCAGGGCGTCGAGGTGCGCGGCGGGCAGCGTGCGGAGCCGGCCGTACGCCTGCTCGGGAGTCGGCGGACGCCACAGGTCGACCGGGCCGGGGACCGGGGTCGGCCGGTGGGCGGCGATGGTCGCGGTGACCTCGTCGAGGCCCGGCCGCCGGGCCGGGTCCTCGCGGAGCAGGGCCAGCAGCAGGCGCGTCACCGGCTCCGGTGGTGCCACGGCCCGGTGCGGTGCGCCCAGCCGCGCCGCGACCAACTCGTCGTGGCCGCGCCCGCCGGGGCTGTCCCGCAACAGGTCCGGGGTGGTGCAGGTGGCCAGGTAGAACAGGACCGCGCCGAGGGAGTACAGGTCGGCGCTGGGGTCGGGGGCGGCGGCCCGGAACTGTTCGGGAGCGCTGAAACCCGGGGTGCCGCCGTGCTCGTGGATCGGGGGCCCGCCGTGGTCGAAGTGGGCCATCTCCAGGTCGACGAGCGTCATCGCGCCGTCCTCGTCGACCAGGATGTTGTTGGGGCTCAGGTCGCGGATGACGACGTGACAGCCGTGGACGGCGCGGAGCAGCCGGGTCAGCCGGTCGGCCATCCGCCACCACTGGTCCAGCGGCAGCCCGTCGCCCCGGTGCAGCCGGTCGGTGACCCACCGGGCCAGCGGAACACCGGGCACGTGGGTCTCGACCAGGAACACGTGCTCCTGGTCGGTGAAGAGATCGACCAGTCGGGGGACGCTGCCCAGGTGACCGAGCCGCCGGAGCACGGCGGCCTCGTGCCGCAGCACGTCCCGCACGTCGCGGCCGTGGTCGTCGGTGGCGACGTGCGGCCGGCTCTCCTTGACCACCACGACCGAGCCGGTCTCCCGGTCGTCGGCGAGGTACACGCCGCCCTTGTTCGCGTGCCGGATCGCGCCGGTGATCCGGTACCGGGAGTGCAGGACCGCCTCGGTGGGGCGCGGCGGGGCCGCCGGGCTCGGCACCGGCGGCACGGCCCAGGGCGGCGGGCTGTGGAAGGCCTGCCGCCGGTCGTCGACCGGGTTGCCCGCCGGGTCGAGGATCAGGTACCGGTAACTGCCGTCGTGGTCGAGCTTACGCAGGCCGATAAAGGCGCCGTAACGGTAGTGGACCAGACTGCCCGAACGGAGTCGGGCGTCGGAGAGAATGCGGGGACCGGCCAGTCCTTCCGTCGCTTCGTCAAGGCGTTCCGCGAGTGTGCGGAATTGCTCGTCGTCGACCGGGTAGGCGGTCAGGAACTTTCCGGACGAGCCGCGCGGGGCGCGGACGTCGTTGAGGTTGCGCAGGATGTCGCCGGTGGCCGCGTACTTGAACTCGCAGCCGGCCTCGACCAGCACCGGGGCGCAGGCGGCCAGGACCCGGTCGGCGGAGTGGACGGTGGCCGATACGTGCAGTTTCCAGCCCTGGACACGGGACATCGTCGCGGCCGGTCGGACGTGGGTCCACGGTCGCCGCGACTCCGTCCGCCAGCCGTCGGCCCGCAGCCGGGCGGCCACCGACGGCGGCAGTCGGTACGCATTGTCTCCGCCTTCTCTTCCACGCCCAGCAGACATGCGGGAATCACCTGTCCAATGCAGGTAGGAACCTGGATGGTGGCGGTGCCGGAGAGGTGTGCGGCACCCTCGCAGGGACACCATATCCAGCGACGAACGGCAATGAAACAAGCAAAAAATTCAATTGCTTGGTGTGTCCCTCTTTGTCGGGGAGGGGGTGATTCCCGGAGTGCGGTGAACAACATCGGAGAAACAAGCCTGTAATGTGTATCAAACGAGCTCGACCGTCCTCTGCCCACCCGCCGGACGGTCCGCCGCGTCACGTCGCGCCGCCCGACGCCGTTGAATCGATCACCGACGTTGCCTAGCCTCGTGGCTCATGGGAATCCCCACCGAACCGATCGGCAGCATGCCCCGTCCGCCGGAGCTCCTCGCCGGCCTCGCCGACCACGCCGCCGGCCGCCTGGACCGCGCCGGGCTCGACGCGCTCCACGACCAGGCCGTCCAGGACACCATCGCCCGTTTCGAGGCACTCGGCTCCCCGGTGGTCACCGACGGGGAGCAGCGCAAGCCCAGCTTCGCCACGTACCCGGTCGACGGCCTGGACCACCTCGCCCCCGACGGGGTCGTCATCCCGTTCGCCGACGGGCACGTCCGGCAGCTTCCCCGCCTGACCGGCGGCCCCTTCCGGTACGCGACCCGGTCGGCGCGGTACCTGCGGGCGGCGCAGCGGCACGCGAGCGTACCGGTCAAGCAGGCGGTGATCGCCGCGTCCGCGCTGAGCCTGCTCTACCCGGCCGACGGCCTGCCCGGCTACGACCGGAGCGCGTTCCTCGACGACCTCGTCGACGAGGCCGAGGCGGACATCCGGGGTTCCCTCGACGCGGGCGCGCACCGGGTCCAGCTCGACTTCACCGAGGGGCGGCTGTCGCTCAAGCTCGACCCCTCCCGGGGCGTCCTGGACTCCTTCGTGGCGCTCAACAACCGGGTCCTCGACCGGTTCACCCCCGCCGAACGGTCCCGCATCGGCGTGCACACCTGCCCCGGCGGCGACCAGGACTCGACCCACAGCGCCGACGTCGACTACGCGGAGCTGCTGCCCCGCCTCTTCGCGCTGAACGCGGGGGTCTTCTACGTGCAACTCGCCAGCGAGCCCCACCCCGACCGGGTTCTCCGGGTGATCGCCGAGCACGTACGGCCGCAGCAGCGGGTATTCGTCGGTGTCACCGACCCGATCGACCCCGTCGTGGAGACTCCCGAGCAGGTCCGGGACCGGGTCCTGCGCGCCGCCGAGTACCTCCCGCCGGACCGCCTCGGCACCTGCGACGACTGCGGCTTCGCGCCGTTCGGCGACGACGTGTCGACCTCCCGGGAGACCGCCTGGGCCAAGGTACGCGCCCGCATCGAGGGCACCGCGCTCGCCGCCGCGCAGTTGGGCGTCTGACCCGTCAATGCGGCGACCCGCCGACCAGGCAGCGCGGCGCCGGCGTCGACCGGTACCCGCCGGTGGCGCCGGCCGCCCTGCCCGACCCCACCGGCGCTGCCGGGCGACGCCCCGCCGTCCGGCAGCACCGGTGGGTGCCGGTGGGCGGCGGCCCGCACGCGGCCGGCCGGGTCAGGTCGCCTCGGCGAGCAGCCGCTCGACGACGTCGGCCAGGTCCCGTACCGGCCGCCGGCCGTCGAGTTCCAGGGTGGCGCCGCGCCGCAGCAACGGCTCCACCTCACGTACGTAGCGCTCGATCTCGGCGCGCTGCTCGGCGGTCCCCCCGTACGGGTTCGTCGACCGGGTCGCCACGCGGTCGAGCAGGACGCGCAGCGGTGCGCTCAGCAGGACGACGTGGTCGAAGCGGTCGTAGAAGTGGACCTGGTTCGCCACCGTCCCGGACACGACGACGGCGGGCCGTGCGGTGAGCAGTGCCGTCATGCGTGGCTCGTCCCAGTCCCGGTCCGGCAGCGTCCACCCGTCGTCGTCGGTGTCGACCGTCGCGTGTCCACGGCGCGACAACTCCTCCAGCAGTGTCGTCTTGCCCGCCCCTGACATGCCCGTCACCAGCACCCGCGCCACCCGTCGACCCTACCGACCGCCCGGCCGCCGTGGTCGCGTCCCCGACGTCACCGGCGGGTCCGGGCCCGCCGCCGAAGGGTCGGTTACGGTACCCGGATGGAGCAGCGCATCAGCCTGGTCACCCTCGGCGTGACCGATCTCGTCCGGGCCCGCACCTTCTACGAGCGGCTCGGCTGGCGGGGCCAGGAGGTGGAACGGACGGTGTTCTTCCAGGCCGGGGGGATGGCCGTGGTGCTGTGGGCACGGGAGTCGCTGGCGGCGGACGCCGGTGTCGACGAGGTCGACGGGTCCGCCGCTGGGCACGCCCGGATCGCGTTGGCGCACAACGTGCGCGACCGGCACGAGGTGGACCGGGTACTGGCGTCGGCGGTCGAGGCGGGGGCGACGGTCACCCGGCCCGCGCGCGAGACCTCGTACGGCGGGTACGCGGGCTACTTCGCCGACCCCGACGGTCACCTCTGGGAGATCGCCTGGAACCCCGGCTTCCCGCTGGCGGCGGACGGCACGATCAGCGTGCCCGACCTCGGCCCGGCCTGACCGGCAGGGTCACCCGGCCCCGGCGCGCCGCCGGCGCCCGGTCGGGGCGGGCGGATCCGGGCCGGTCAGGCCGTACCCGGCGCGGGTGTCGGCGCGGCGGCGCGGGTGCGTTGCGTCAGCACGACGCAGACCAGCACCAGCAGCGCCGTCGCGACCGAGGCCGGGGCGACGGTCTCGCCGAGCAGCAGCGCCGACCAGAGCAGGGTCAGCACCGGCTGGGCGAGCTGCACCTGGCCGGTCCGCGCGACACCGCCCCGGGCCAGGCCCGCGTACCAGGCGAAGAAGCCCAGGAACATGGAGACCACGGTCAGGTAACCGAACGCCGACCAGGTCACGGCGTCGGCGCGCGGGCTGGTGGCGACCGCGACGACGACCGTGACGGGCCCGGTGACGGGCAGCGCGACCAGCAACGCCCAGCAGATCGTGCGCGCCCCGCCCAGGTCCCGGGCGAGCGCACCCCCCTCGGCGTACCCCAGACCGCAGAGCACCACCGCCGCGAGCAGGAACAGGTCGGGCAGGGACAGCGCGCCGTGTACCGCGCCGCTGGCGCCGAGGAAGGCGAGGACCGCCACCAGCCCACCGGCGCTCGCGACCCAGAACAGCAGCGGTGGCCGCTCGGCGGCCCGCAGCACCGCGCAGACGGCGGTCACGGCGGGCAGCAGGGCGATGACGACCGCGCCGTGCGCGGCGGTCTGGGTGAGCAGCGCCAGCGAGGTGAACAGCGGGAAGCCGACGACGACGCCCAGGGCGACGAGCGGCAGCCGTCGCCACTGGTCGCGGGTGGGCCGGGGCGCGCCGGTGAGGCGCAGGTACGCCCAGGCCAGCAGCGCCGCGCCGACGGCCCGACCGAACGCGACGAACCACGGGTCGAGCTGCTGCACGGCGACGCGGGTGGCCGGCAGGGAGGCACTGAAGGCGAGCACGCCCAGCGCCCCGAGCGCGAGGCCGGTCACCCGGTCCGCTGTCACCGTCGGGCGCGCGATAACGCTACTATGACCTGTCATGAATGACGGTAACGCAGCCGACCGCGTTATCCAACACCTGCGTGGCCTCGTGGCCGGCGCGGCTCCCGGCTCGCGGCTGCCCTCGGTCCGCGAGCTGACCGCCCGGCACCAGGCCTCGCCGGTCACCGTCGCCGAGGCGATCCGGCACCTGGTGGCCCAGGGGTTGATCGAGACGCGATCCGGCAGGGGCACCTTCGTGGCCACCGCACCGGCCGAGCGACGCGCCGCCGACCTGTCCTGGCAGACGGTCGCGCTCGGTCCCCGTCGGCCCGGCGAGGAGGAGATGCGGGCACTGCTGGCGCTCCCGCCCGCCGACGCGATCCCGCTCTCCGGCGGCTACCTGGACGCGGACCTCCAGCCGGCCGCCGCGCTCGGCGCCGCGCTCACCCGCGCCGCCCGGCAGCCGGGCTCCTGGCAGCGCGGCCCGGCCGAGGGCCGTGAGGACCTGCGCGCCTGGTTCGCCCGGGAGTCCGGAGCCGGGCTACGCACCGACGACCTGGTGATCTGCCCCGGTGGGCAGTCCGCGCTGTCGACGGCGCTGCGGGCGCTCGGCGCCCCCGGCGACACCCTGCTCGTCGAGTCACCGACCTACCTGGGCGCGCTGGCCGCCGCCCGGGCCGCCGGACTGCGGGTGGTGCCCGTGCCCGCCGACGCCGACGGCGTCCGGCCCGACCACCTCGCCGACGCGTTCGCCCGGACCGGCTCCCGGCTGTTCTACTGCCAGCCGCTGCACGCCAACCCGCACGGCGCGACCCTGGCCATCCACCGCCGGCGTCCGGTCGCCGAGGCCGTCCGCGCCGCCGGGGCGTTCCTGATCGAGGACGACTACGCCCGGGACCTCACCCTCGACGGGGACGCCCCACCACCCCTGGCCGCCGACGACCCCGACGGGCACGTCGTCTACCTGCGCTCCCTGACCAAGTCGGCCGCGCCCGGGCTGCGCGTCGCCGCGATCGGCGCCCGGGGCCCGGCCGGTGCCCGGCTGCGCGGTGCCCGGCTGCTCGACGACTTCTTCGTCTCCGGCCCCCTGCAACAGGCCACCCTCGACATCGTCACCGCCCCGGCCTGGGCCCGCCACCTCCGCGCCCTGCGCGTCGCGTTACGGGCCCGCCGGGCCGCGCTGTCCGCCGCGCTCGGCCGGCACCTGCCGGACCTCGGCCAGCAGCCGGTACCGCGCGGCGGCCTGCACCTCTGGGTCCGCCTGCCCGACGGCACCGACGACGTCGCGCTGTCGGCCGCCGCGGCCACCGAAGGCGTCATCGTCTTCCCCGGCCGCCCCTGGTACGCCGCCGAGCCGCCCGCCCCGTACCTGCGCCTCACCTACGCCGCCGCCCCGGCCGAGCTGATGGACGAGGCCGTCCGCCGCCTGGCCCGGGCCCTGCGCGCGACGTCGACCGGCTAGCCGACGGTGGCCCGCCCGCCGTGCCCGGGGTCGGTGGGCGGTGCCGGGCTCGGGTCTGACGCTGGCGGTCAGCCGCCCTCCGCGCGGTCGGGGAGCCGGGTCAGCGG
This sequence comes from Micromonospora rosaria, assembly GCF_001567585.1. GTDB lineage: Bacteria > Actinomycetota > Actinomycetes > Mycobacteriales > Micromonosporaceae > Micromonospora > Micromonospora rosaria. Next base: position 67,894 of record NZ_LRQV01000013.1, on the reverse strand, counting down.
TGCCAGGCGGACCAGAGCGTCGCGTAGGTGCCGCCGGCGGCGACGAGCTCCTCCGGGCTGCCCAGTTCGACGATGCGGCCGTGCGCCATCACGGCGATCCGGTCACAGGCCTGCGCCTGGGTGAGCCGGTGGGCCACGACGATCGCCGTCCGCCCCCGGACGAGGGCGGCGCTGGCCAGTTCGAGCTGCCGGGCGCCCGCGCTGCCCGCCTCGGCGGTCGCCTCGTCGAGGACGACGATCGGCGGGTCGAGCAGGGCGATCCGGGCCAGCGCGACCTGTTGCGCCTGGCTCGGAGTGAGGTGGTGCTCGCCGTCGCCGACCACGGTCTGGAGCCCGTCGGGGAGCGCGGCGACCCAGGTGTCGGCCCCGACCAGCGCCAACGCGGCGTGCAGCTGCGCGTCGTCGGCGTGCGGGGCGGCCAGCCGGAGGTCGTCGGCGAGCGTCCCGGCGAAGACGTGGACCTCCTGGGTGACCACGCCGACGAGGCGGCGCAGCTCGTCCGGGTGCAGGTCGTCGATCGGCAGGTCGCCCAGCCACACCTTGCCGCCGGTGGCGGGGAAGACCCCACCGAGGATGGCCGCGAGGGTCGTCTTGCCCGCCCCGCTCTCCCCGACGATCGCCAGCGACTCGCCGGGGGCGATCTCGATCGAGACGTCGTGCAGCACGGTCGGGCCGTCGGGGTACCGGTGCGACACCGACGAGGCGACGACCCCGGCCGGCGCCCGGGAGCCGGCCGGGTCGACGACCCGTGCCGCCGGCACGTCGAGCCCGGCGATGCCGACGAGCCGGGCGAGCGCCGCGCCCGCCGACTGGACGTCGTTGAACGAGATCAGCAGCATGCCGAGCGGGCCGAAGAGCCGGTGGAACAGCAGCGCGGCGGCCGTGACGTCGCCGACCGTGCTGACCTCCCCGCGGACCAGCAGGAAGCCGGTGAGCAGCACGGCGGTGAGCCCGATCGCCTCGGCGTAGTTCATCATGTTCGCGAACCAGAGGAAGCCCCGGACGGCCCGCAGCCGGGCGACCACCGCACCGCGCGACGCCTCCTCGACCCGCCGGCCCTGCGGCTCCTGCATCCCGTAGGCGTGCACCGTCCGGGCGCCGGTGAAGGTGGTGAGCAGGCTCTGCGTCCGGACCGCCGCGGCCTGGCGCTCGGCGGCGTAGAGCCGGGCGGCCCGCGGCACGAACCGGCGCAGGCTCAGCACGTACACCGGGAAGACGACCAGGAACGCGGCGGCGATCCGCCAGTCGAGCGTCGCGAAGCCGGCGAAGGTGATCACGACGGTGACCAGCGAGGTGAAGACCCCGGCGGCCAACTGGACGGAGTCGGTGACCTGCTCCACGTCCTCGGTGACCCGGGAGGCCACGTCGCCGGACCCGACGGCCTCCAGCCGCGCCGGGTCCATCCGCAGCGCGTGGTCGAGCACCTGCTCGCGCAGGTCGGCGCAGGCCCGCGTACCCCACTCGGTGACCAGCCACCGGGACACCCCGGTCAGCACCGCGGCGACGAGGCCGGCGGCGAGGATCCACGCCGAGATCAGCAGCAGTGACCGGACGGTGCCGCCGGCCACCACCAGGTCGACCAGCCGGCCGAGCAGGATCGGCACCACCACGGCCGCGCCGCTGGCCGCGGTCGCCGTGGCGACCGACGTCCAGGCGAGCACCGGATGGCGGCGCAGCGCCCGCCAGAAGACGGCGGCGGTCACCCGGCCGGTCGCGACGGGCAGGATCGTGGGGACCGGGCCGGTCATCGCAGCACCACCTCGGCGTACGGGGGTTGCGCGAGCAGGTCGCGGTGGCGTCCGACGGCCGCGACCCGCCCGCCGTGGACGAACACGACGCGGTCGCAGCGGTCGAGCAGCGGCGCGCTGGTGGTGACCAGCACCGTCGCCTGCCCGTCGCGGTACGCGCGCACCCCGTCGGCGATGGCGTGCTCGGTGACCGCGTCGACGGCTGTCGTCGGGTCGCGCAGCACGGTGACCGGACGGTCGGCGAGCAGCGCCCGGGCCAGGGCGAGCCGCTGCCGCTGGCCGCCGGAGAGGTTGAGCCCGTGGTCGAGCAGTTCCCGGTCCAGGCCCTTGCCGCCGTCGGTGCGCAGGTCGCTGGCGGACGCCGCCGCCAGGGCCCGGTCCACCGTCGCCTCGTCGTGGTCGGTACCGGTGTGCAGCGCCTCGCGGATCGAGGACCCGAACAGGTCGACCGCGTGCGGCTCGACGAGCACGACCCGGCGCAGCGAGGCGATGTCGAGGTCCCGCACCGGCGTACCGGCCAGGGTGACCTCCCCCCGTTCCGGCGGTCGGGCGCCCGTGAGCAGGTCGGTGACGGCGTCCGCGGTCGCGGTCTCCCCGGTGACGACCCCGAGCAGCTCACCGGGCTCGACGGCGAGGCTGACGCCGTCCAGGCCCGGTGCGTGGACGTCGTCGAGGACCAGGGTGCCCGGCTGCGCCGTCCGCGTACCCGACGAGACGCGCTCCGGTGCGTCGAGCACCTCGGCGACCCGGGCGGCGCTGGCCCGCGCGGTGGCCAGCTTGAAGACGCAGTCGGCGAGGTTGAGCACCGGGTCGGTGATGAACGCCGCCAGCCCGACGATGGTGATCAGTTCCCCGAACGTGATCCGGCCCTGGAGCGCGAACCAGCCCGCCAACGCGGCGACGACCGTGATCAGCAGACCGGTGGTGAACGTCGACGCGCCGACGAACACGGCTCCGGCCTTGACCGCCCCGATGTTGGCACGCAGCGAGGTACGGCTGGCGGACCGGTACCGACGTGCGGCCTCGTCGACGCCGCCGAAGCCCCGCAGCGGCCGGAGCCCGTGCAGCAGATCCGCCGCCGTCGCGGCGGCACGACCGATGGCCTGCTGCTGCGCCGCCGTGTGGCGGCCCACGAGCGGCCCGAGCGCGTTGAGCCCGAGCACCAGCACCGGGATGCCCACCACCAGGCCGAGGCCGAGGGACCAGTCGATCCGGAGCAGCACGACCGTCGCGACCGTCAGACCCAGCAGCGCGGACACGACCCGGCTGCCCAGTTCGAGCAGCTCGGCGGAGGCCTCGGTGTCGGAGGTGGCGATCGAGAGCAGTTCCCCGCTCTGGCGGCGGGTGCGGATGCCCTGCCCGGCGACGACCCGCCGGACCACCCGCATCCGCAGGGCGTGCGACTCCTCCACCATCGCCCTGGACAGGAACCAGAAACCCGACCGCCAGCCCATGGTGAGCGCGGTGAACAGCCCGAAGATCCCCAGGACCGACCAGAGCATCGCGGTGGTCGACCCGGTGCCGACCGCCTGGTCGATGACCAGCCCGATCGCCACCGGGACGAGCGCCTCGCAGACCTGGTGCAGGGACCAGAAGGCGGCGCACAGGACGGTGTCGCGCCGCTGGCGCCAGAACATTCCACGGATCAGCCGACCGGCCGGTGACACGGCGCGCATCCTCACACCGCCCGTGGCCGGCGCAGGTGCGCGGCGACCACCCCGAGCGATCGTTGGCCGGCCCGGCGGACTCGCGCCGTGGTCTCTGTCATCCCCGCCCCACTCTCAACAAGTTAGGCTAGGCTAACTTGTTGACCCGCTCGGGTGTGAGCCGGGGGAACGACCTGCGGTGCGTGTGGGGACGGTCCGGCCGGAGGGGCCGGGAGGACGGTCCCGGCCCGGTCCTCAGCCGAACGTGATCGTCCAGTTCTCACCGTCGAAGACCGCCGTGGCGTCGGTCTCGCCGTCGGGGTACTTGAGTTGGTACGGCTCGGTCAGGATGTCCTCGGTGACGACCGTGCCGGCCTTGTAACTGCCGAACGCCAGCCAGTAGGTCGGGGTGAGCAGGAACTGCGCGCCGGTCTTGGGCTGGGTCGGCACCACGAACGTGCCCGCCCCGGACATCCCGATCCCGACGCTGCCCTGGGTGGCCAGTCCGGGGCCGGGCACCGTCTCGTCCTCGGTGATGAGCAGTGACCCGGGGGCGGCGCCCGAGGTCGGCGTCCCGAACTCGAAACCGTCGTCGATGTACGAGAGGGTGACCATGTTCTGGTTCTGGAGGTCGGCGGGGATGATCTGGCCCGCCTCGTAGTCGACGCCGGGCTTGAGCGTTCCGGTCTGACCCCAGACGAAGTTGTAGTCGATCGTCCATTTGAAGGTGATGCTGGTGCCGGCGTGGCACATCTTCGACAGCCAGGCCAACGAGTACATGTCTGCCGGCTGGCTGGGCTGCTGCTGGAACACGATCGCGTTCTCGTCGTCGATTTTGGAATTGTTGACGATCGTGACGCTGTACGGCGTGCCGGTGAGCGCGGCCCGCCTCCGGCCCGTCGTTGCCGGGCCGGCTGACGCGGGTGTCGCCGCGCTGCCCAGCACGGCCGCGCCGAGCGTCAGGCCCAGGGTCGTGAGGCCCTGCCGGCGGCTCATTGACACGTCTTTGCCCATGCGTTTCTCCTGAGGAATCCGGGCACCGAAAGGTGCGTGGCAAACGCAGTCAATGTGCTCGCCGGAGGAGGCGTGAACAATGCGGTGACGATGCGGGAAATGCTAGTGCCGATTCGTTGATGATCGCAAGCTCGCGCACCGGGCTTCCGGTTGTCCGCCCAGAGGGAGATAGCGCGCCAATAGCATTGGCACTGATGAATGCATGCAAATGGGGTGCCGGTGTCCGGCGCGCCGCGCTGCCGGGCGTCCGGAGACGCCGGCCCCGCCGTCCCCACGCCACCGGCGCGTCGCCCCGCGGTGACGGCGGTCCGGCCGCGTCGCTACCCTGCGGCGATGACGGTGGGCGGGGACGGGGAACGGCTGGCGGCGTCACTGGCCGACCGACTCGACGCGCTCGCCTTCACCGACCTGACCACCGACCAGGTCACCGCCCGGCTGATCGACGCGGTGGCCGACTGGGCGGGGGAGCGCGGCTGGCGGGTCTACCGGCGGGCGCCCAGCGTGTTGCCGCTGCCCCCGCCGATGGCCGCGCAGCACTCGGTGCTCGACGTGGCCTGCGCCCGTCCGGACGGGCCGCCCGTCGTCGTCGAGGTCGACCACGGCACCCGGCGGCGTACCTGGGAGAAGCTGCTCGCCGAGGCGGACGCGGGGCGGATCCCACTCTGGGTGCGCTGGGGCGCCGGCCGGTTCACCGCGCCACCCCCGCCGATCCGGATGGTGACCTGCGAGGTCGACCGGCGGCCGGATCCGACCGGCCGGGGTCGGGTGCACAGCCGCTCACCGCTGGCCGGCATGCCGCCACCGGCGCACTCCGCCGGGCGGGTCGGGGCGGTCACCGCCGTCGAGCTGCCGCTGCCGCCGGCCGCGTCACCCGACGTCGGCCGCTGACCGGGCCGTACCGGACCTCGGTGATGACGGCGCTCACGGGCGCTACCCCGCGCCGCCGTGGCCCTTCCCGACCCGGCCCGTCTCGTACGCCCACATGGCGATCTCCACCCGGTTGCGGGCGGCCAGCTTGGCCATCAGGCTCGCGACGTGGGTCTTCACGGTGCTGAGGCTGATGTGCAGCTCGCGGGCGATCTCGGTGTTGGTCCGACCGCCCGCCACGGCGACGAGCACCTCCTCCTCCCGGCCGGTGAGCGCGTCGACCGGCTGCCTCGGGGGAGTGCCCGGCCCCAGCTCGGCGAAGGCCGTGAGCAGCCGGGTGGTGACGGTCGGCGCGATGAGGGCGTCGCCGGCGGCGGCGGCGCGGACGGCCTGGGTGAGCAGGGCCGTACCGGAGCCCTTGAGCAGGAACCCGCGTGCTCCGGCGCGCAGCGCGGCGTAGACGTACTCGTCGAGGTCGAACGTGGTGATGACGACCACGGCGAGGGGATCGACGACGGCCGGCCCGGCGAGGTGCCGGGTGGCCTCGATGCCGTTCATCCCGGGCATCCGGATGTCGAACAGGCACACGTCCGGGCGCAGCCGCCGGGCCAGCTCGACGGCCCGGTGGCCGTCGCCGGCCTCGCCCACGACCTCGATGTCCGGCTGGGCGTCGAGGATCATCGTCAGTCCGGTACGGACGATCTCCTGGTCGTCGGCGACGACCACCCGGATGAGCGGGCCGCCGGTCATCCGGCGGTTCCGGTCCGGGGCAGCGCCACGGCCACGGTCCACCCCCGGTCGGGGTCGGGACCGGCCTCGCAGGTGCCGCCGAGCAGCCCCGCCCGCTCCGTCATGCCGACGATGCCGAAGCCGCCGGGACCGGCGGGGCGGGCCGACCGGGTGTCGCCGTCGTCGCTGACCCGCAGGCGGACCGCCCCGGCGTCGGCGGCGACCCGGACCTCGATGCGGGTCGCGTGCCGGGCGTGCCGTCGCGCGTTGGTCACCGACTCCTGGGCGAGCCGGTAGATCGCGGTCCCGACGGTCGACGGGACGTCGTCGAGGTCGCCGAGCAGTTCCACGTCGACCACCGGCCCGGGCGGTGACCGGTCCGCCAGCCCGACGAGGTCCGGGATCCCCGGGCTGGGGGCCAGATCCACGGAGTGGCTCCGGCGCAGGGTGTGCACCATCGTGCGCATCTCGGCCAGGGCGCGCGTCGCCTCGGCCTCGATCACCCGAAGCGCGTCCACCGCGGCCTCCGGCCGGGTCTGCGCCACCGCGATGCCCGCCTGGGCGCGGATCGCCATCGCCGAGACGTGGTGGGCCACCGTGTCGTGCAGGTCGCGGGCGAGCCGCTCCCGCTCGCGCAGCTTGGCCTGGTCGAGGCCGCGGGCCCACAGGCCCGCCCGGTACCGGAACGCGGTGGCGAGGGCGAACACCGCGACCATCACCACCGTCCCGAGGACGGCGTCGGCGGGACTGAGCTGCCCCAGCGCCACCGACAGGCCGATCTCGGCGAGGATGAGCGCCGCCCCGGCCGCCGCCTCCCGCCCGGAGCCCCAGCGGACCAGCGCGTAGGGCAGGAGCAGCAGGTACACCATGGTGGCCAGGTCCGGCTCGTGCCCGATCAGCAGCGGGGTGACGCCGGTGGTGGTGAAGGCGATCGCGACCATCAGCAGCGGCCTGCTCCGGCGCCACCACAGCGTGGGCACCAGCGCCAGCGCGACGAACACCGCGGCGGCGCGTGCCGGCACCTCGGGCCGGAGCAACCCTTCGAGGAGCACCAGCGGGACGAGCCCGCCCACCAGCGCCCGGTCGCGCCACACCCGCCCCGGCGGGTCGGGGGCCCGGGGCTCGGCCCACACGGAGCGGACAAGCTCGCGCACGTACCCGATGGTACGCAGTGGACCCGGCCACCGGACCGGCCCAAAGTACGGCTCCGCCCCCCGCCCAACGACCGGGTCGGCGCCGGCCGTTGCTCCGATGAGTTCGGTGACGCCCGGCGCGAGGATCGAGGCGTCACGACGGACCGAGTGCGCGTCGGGAAGGGGCACCCGTGAAGTCCACCACCGCGTCAGACTGGCTCATCCCCACCGGCCTGCTCGTGCTCAGCGCCGTACCGGTGGCCGCCGGCGGCCTCCGCCTGGCCGAACTCGCCGGCGGTGGGCCGGTGCTGCCCGACGGCGAGCGGATCGGCTCGGCACCCGTGCCCGTGGCGCTGCACATCGTCGGCGTCACGGTCTTCAGCGTGCTCGGCGCCGTCCAGTTCGCGCCCCGCGTGCGCCGCCGCCACCGGGGCTGGCACCGCGCGGCGGGCCGGGTCCTGATCCCGTGCGGGCTGGTCGCCGCGCTGAGCGGGGTGTGGCTGGCCCTGTTCCTGCCCCGGTCGGCCGTCGACGGTGACGCGCTGGTGGTGCTCCGGGTGGTGGTGGGCGCGGCCATGGCGGCAGCCCTCGTGCTCGGCTTCGTCGCGGTGCGGCGGCGCGACTTCGCCCGGCACCGCGCGTGGCTGATCCGTGGCTACGCGATCGGCCTGGGCGCCGGCACCCAGGTCGTCACCCAGGCCGTCTGGGTGGGCTCGGCCGGCCCGCTCACGGTGTCCGGCAAGACCGGTGCCCTGGCCGCCGCCTGGCTGATCAACGTGCTCGTGGCGGAGTGGATCATCCGGCGGCCGGCCGGTGCGGCCCGGCGCGCGGCCGGCGCGCGGGGCGTACCGGTCCGCTGACCCGCGGTCACCGTCCGTGCTGGACCAGGGAGTCCCGGGTGGCCAGCAGTTGCCACGCCATCCCGGGCGGGGTGTCGCCCAGCGCCACGCGCGCCACCAGGGTGGTCCCGTCGACCCGGATCTCGGCGGCGGTCAGCAGGTCGGACCAGGGCTGACGGGTGGCCAGCGAGCGCCCCTGCGCGAGGTGGGTCCGCAGCGCGGTGGCGTTGGCCTCGGCCGTGGCGGCGTCGGCGTGCGTGTAGGCGAGCACCAGGAACGGCTGGCCGTCGAGGACCAGTCCGGTGGCGACCCCGGTGAAGGGCCGCAGGGGAGAGACGTCCGGCGCGACCTGGTAGCGGCCCCGGGCGCTCAGCATCGTCGCGTACGCCCCCTCGGTGGTCATCGCCTGGGCCAGCGCCCGCAGCTCGGGGACGTCCGCGAGCGTGCCGCCGCCCGCCCCGACCGCCGCGTCGACCTGCCCGGCGGAGGGGGAGACGACCAACCGGCCCGAGTCCAGGGCCACGGTCAGCGGCTGGCCCAGCGGCCGGGCGACGGTGCGCTCGTTCAGATTGGCGGACAGGTCCTCGCCGGTGCCGACCCGCCACCGCCCGTCGGTGGGGGCTCCCATGGCGGCGGTCAGGCGTTGTTCGGTGAACGTGCCACCGAGCACGGTCAGCGTGGTCGGCGGCGTCGGGTACTCCACGAACCAGCGTACGTCCAGCACCGACCAGCCCAGCTCCGCGTCGAACTCCCCGGCCCGGCTGAGCCCCGCGGGCCCGATCCGCTCCGGCAGGGGCGTCACGACCCGTGGCGCCGGTTCACCGGGCGTCCTGACCCCCTGCAACGCCGTGAGGTAGGCGGTGACCGCGTCCTGGTCGGTGACGTCACCCGGCGGGCTCACCCCGGCCGCCTTCGCCGCCGCGTCGACGTCGGCGACGGTGACCAGGATGCCGTCGTCGCCCTCGGCGAGCGAGCCGGGCAGCAGGGCGAGCCGGTCGACGAACGAGCCACCGGCCGGACGCGGGTCCTCGTTACCGGCCCCGCCGCCACCCCCGTCGTCGCCACCGCAGCCGGCGGCGGCCAGCCCGAGGATCAGCAGGACCGCGGTCGTGACATGTCGTCGTCCCATGCCGCGCACGATAGCCTTGTGGATCAAGCACGGACCGTGGGCCGGTGGCGCCGAGCGCCCGTCGGTCGTCAACACCGTCGTGGCGGCGTCCGTGCTGCCGCCCCGCCCCCGAGACAGCGCCGGCCCGGCACCGGGCCGCCCGCCGACCTGCGCGCGGGGGCCGGGCGGCACGAGCCGGTGCCCGGCTGCCGGGCCCGTGCCGGGACGCCGGCCGGCGGTCTAGGCTGGCGGACGATCCGGACACCTGGAGGAGTTGTGCCGCTGCCCGCACGACCGCTGCGGAAGCTGGGCTTCCTGACCATCGGGCTGTTCGACCCCGCCGATCCCGGCGCGGGGCACGAGTCGACGCTGCGCCTCGTCCACCTCGGCGAGCAGCTCGGCTTCGACAGCGCCTGGGTGCGGCACCGGCACCTGCAGTACGGCATCTCCTCGCCGGTGGCCGTGCTGGCCGCCGCGTCGCAGCGCACCGACCGGATCGAGCTGGGCACCGCGGTCACCCCGCTGGGCTGGGAGAATCCGCTGCGGCTGGCGGAGGACCTGGCCACGGTCGACATCCTCTCCGGGGGCCGGCTCAATCCCGGGGTCAGCGTCGGCCCGCCGATGCACTACGAGCGGGTCCGGGCCGCGCTCTACCCGGACACCGGCGACGTGGAGGACTTCGGCTACGAGCGGGTCCGCCGGCTGCTGTCCCTGGTCCGGGGCGAGCCGGCCACCGCCTTCAGCGGTACCGAGGGCTTCGAGGTGTTCTCCGACCGGGTCCAGCCGCAGGCGCCCGGACTGGGCGAGCGGATGTGGTACGGCGGCGGCAGCCTGCGGTCGGTGCGCTGGGCCGGCGAGCAGCGGATGAACCTGCTCACCAGCAGCGTGGTGAAGGCGGAGGAGTCGTCGACGGACTTCGCCGAGGTCCAGCTCGCCCACATCCGCGCCTTCCGGGCCCACCACCCCGACGGCGACCGGGCCCGGGTCTCCCAGGGGCTCGTGGTCATCCCGACCGACAGCGCCTCGGCCGACCAGCGGGAACGCTACCGGCGGTACGCGCAGCAGCGGCTGGCCCGGACCGCCGCCCCGCAGGGACCGGCCCGACTGCTGTTCGCCCCCGACCTGGTCGGCACGTCGGCCGAGATCGCCGAACGGCTCTCCGCCCACGCGGCGTTCCGGGAGGTGGACGAGGTCGCGTTCGCCCTGCCGTTCACCTTCGACTACGACGACTACGTGCAGATCCTCACCGACGTCGCGACCCGGCTCGGCCCCGCGTTGGGCTGGTCACCGGCGGGCTGACCGGAGCGGGCGGCGGTCGCCGCGGACACCGCTCAGCCGGCGTCGGTCCCCTCGCGCAGGTAGGCCGCCGGGACAGCCTCGGTCAACCAGACCCCGTTGTCGCTGCGGTAGAAGAGGTGACCGTCGCCGGCCATCGCCTCGGCGTCGACGGTGAGCACGAGCACCCGTCCGCCCCGTCGGGCGCCGACCCGTCGGGCGGTCTCCGTGTCGGCGCTGAGGTGCACGTGATGGCGGCCGGCGCGGTGCAGCCCGGTCGCCCGGATCGACGGCCACGCGGCGGCGCCGGTGCCGTGGTACAGCCGGGCCGGGGGCGGCAGCGGCGACAGGCCGAGGTCGACGGGGACGGAGTGGCCCTGGCTGGCCCGGATCCACTCGACGCCGTCGGCGTCACGGCGGACGGCGTACCGCTGCTTGTTGTTGCCGGCGACCACCGCGTCGAGGTCGGCGCGGCGGATCCGCAGCGCGGTGAGGAAGGCGTCGACCCGGACCCAGCCGGCCGCGTCGAGGCGGAGCCCGACCCGCCCGGGGTCGTGCCGGAGCACCTTGGACATGCGTTTGCTCAGGCTGATTAGTTGCTGATGTTCCACTGTGGGGATTGTGGCCGCCGCGCCGCCGCCCGGCCAGCGATTAACCGGTGGCCGGGCGGGGACGGCGTGCCGCGTCAGGTGGCCTCGGGGGCGGGGACCTCCCGCAGCACGCCGCCGTCGAGGCGCAGCCAGCGCTGCACGCCGATGTCGGCGAGGAAGCGTTCGTCGTGGCTGACCACCACGAAGGCCCCCCGGTAGGCGTCGAGCGCGCTCACCAGTTGCGCCACGCTGACCAGGTCGAGGTTGTTGGTGGGCTCGTCCAGCAGGAGCAAGTGGGGGGCGGGCTGGGCGGAGAGGACGCAGGCGAGGGTGGCGCGCAGCCGCTCACCGCCGGAGAGCACCCCGACCGGCAGGTGCGCGCGGGCGCCCCGGAACAGGAACCGGGCGAGCAGGTTCATCCGTTCGGACTGCGGCCGGTCCGGCGCGGAGACGGCGAGGTTCTCCGCGACCGTCCGGTCGAGGTCGAGCAGGTCCAACCGCTGCGACAGGTACGCGACCCGCCCGTCGGCACGGCGTACCTGCCCGTCGTCGGGGTGCAGGTCGCCGTGCAGCAGGCGGAGCAGGGTGGACTTGCCCGCGCCGTTCGGTCCGGTCAGCGCGATCCGCTCCGGGCCCCGGACGCTCAGGTCGACGCCGTCGCCGGCGAAGACGTCGTGGTCGCCGTGGCGGATCCGGACCCGTTCGGCGGTGACCACCGTCCGCCCGGCGGGGACGAGGGTGTCCGGCAGGTCGAGGGTGAGGACCTGGTCGTCGCGCAACGCCCGGCTCGCCTCGTCGAGGCGGGTCTGGGCCTCGCTGACCCGGTTGGCGTGCGCCTGCTGCGCCCGGCCGGCGGACTCCTGGGCGCTGCGCTTGAGACCACCGGCGACGATCCGGGCCAGGCCGGCGTTGCCGAGGTTGCGGGCGGCGTTGCTGGCCCGGCGGTCGGCCCGCTCGCGGGCCTGCTGCATCTCCCGCTTCTCCCGTTTCACCTCCTGCTCGGCGCTGCGCACGGTCCGTTCCGCCGCCTCCCGGGCGGTCTTCGCGGCCTGCTCGTACGCGGTGAAGTTCCCGCCGAAGAGGCGCAGGCCGCCCCGGTCGAGTTCGGCGATGCGGTCCATCCGGTCCAGCAGGGCCCGGTCGTGGCTGACCAGCAGCAGGCAGCCGGGCCAGCTCTCCAGCACCGCGTACAGCCGGTGCCGGGCGTCGACGTCGAGGTTGTTGGTCGGCTCGTCGAGCAGCAGCACGTCCGGTCGCCGGAGCAGTTGCGCGGCCAGCCCGAGCGCGACCACCTGGCCGCCGCTGAGGGTGTCCAGGCGGCGGTCCAGCGCCACGTCCCCCAGGCCGAGCCGGTCGAGTTCGGCGTGGCTGCGTTCCTCGACGTCCCAGTCGTCCCCGACGGCGGTGAAGTGTTCCTCCGCCGGATCGCCCGCCTCGATGGCGCGCAGCGCGGTGATGGTGGCGTCGACGCCGAGCACCCGGGCGACGGTCAGGTCGCCGGCCAGCGGCAGATCCTGCGGCAGGTAGCCGAGCACCCCGTCGACGTGCACGCTGCCGCCGGTCGGGGTGAGCGCACCGGCGATCAGGCGCAGCAGGGTGGTCTTGCCGGCGCCGTTGGGGGCGACCAGGCCGGTCCGCCCGGCCGGCACGGTGCCGGTGAGGTCCTGGAGGACCGGGGTCTGGTCCGGCCAGGAGAAGGACAGATTGGTACAGACGATGCAGGTGTCGGACATGCGGGAGACATCCTCGGCAAAGGGGACCGGGGCACGACAGGCACCCGGTGGGAGAAAGGGTCACGACGGGACAGACCGCCCCGGCGGGCGGCGGGGCCGCTCACCCCGAGATGTCGTCGTCCCCCGTCTTCACGGTGCTCTCCCTCAGTGCTCAGGCGCTCTGGTGTGCTCTCGCGCTCTGGTATGCTCTCGCGCCCTGGTGTGCTCTGGCGCTCTGGTGCTTCGGTCCCTCGGCGCGCGGGTCCGTGTCGCACGCGGCCACCAGCCTAGCAACTCCCCGGAGCCGTCGACACCGCATTCACCGGCGGACGCGGTGGGGCAGCGGGGGACGGCGCGGGCGGCCGGCGCGGTCCCGATCCGCGCCGGACGGCCGTTCGACCCGGGTGGGGTTGCCCCGGACCAGGTCGTCGTGCAGGTGCCGACCGGGGGTGTCGACGGCCCGGCGCGCGGCCTCGTCCCGCTCCTCGACGCGACGGCGCAGCAGGTCCAGGGCGATCCGGCGGTTGAGGCCGAAGTGCCGCTCGGTGTCGACCACGACGACGGTCCCGGAGGGACGGTGGGTGGTCCGCGCCGCCGTGCTGGCCTTGTCGCGGTGCTGCCCGCCGGGCCCGCCGGTGCGGCACCCGACGATCTCGACGTCCGCGACGCTGAACGGGCTGGCCGGGGCGGCGACCGGGCAGGGCCGGGCGGTCACGTACCAGTTCCTCCGGGCGGTGACCCGGTACGGGCTCGGGGCCTGCCAGCACAGCGTCCCGGTCCAGCCGGCGGCGAACGCCTCGGCGTCGGCCCCGTCGATGCGGAGCAGCACCGAACGGTAGGTGCCGGACCGGTCGCCGGGCACGGCGCGTACCCGGTCGACGGTGACCCGGTGCCCGGCGGCGTCGGCCGTCAACCGGCGCAGCAGCCGGGCCACGGCCCAGGCGCACTCCTGCGGGCCCCGCCCGGCGGAGATCAGCAGGTGCACGGTCACCGCCGCCCCCGTGCCCGCCGCCGGTCGGGGCGGTGCGCCGACCCGGCGTCCGGGGTCTTGTACGTGACCAGCGGCACCGTGGTGGCCACGGGGGTGGCCAGGCCGTGCTCGACGAGGTCGCCGATCACCTGCTCGATGCGCTTGTACGCGGTGGGCGCCTCCTCGAAGAGCAACTGCCGGTCGCCGCACACCACCAGCGAGCCCACCGGTGTCCGCCGCAGTTCCTCGACGGTGTGCTTGGCCCGGCCCCGGCGCAGCGCGTCGGCCCGGGACATCTTGCGGCCGGCCCCGTGCGCCACGGAGTGGTTGGCCGCCGGGCCGGAGTGGGCGGCCACCAGGTACGACGGGGTGCCCCGGGTGCCGGCGACCAGCACGTCCCGGCCGTCGCCCGGCGCGGCTCCCTTGCGGTGCAGGTACCGGCCGTCGCGACGCTCGACCAGGTTGTGGCACTGGTCCACGATCGGCGCGGTGGGCTCGGCCCCGAGGGCGTGGGCGACCCGCGCGGCCAGCAGCCGCCGGTTGAGCGACCCCCACCGGACGGCCTCGTCGTGCCGCGCCAGGTACCCGGCCGGGTCGGGGGTCGGCCCGGCGCCGTGGACCTCGGTGTGCTCGCGCAGGATCCGCTCGCCCAGCCCCCGGGACCCGCTGTGCACCACCAGCACGAGGTCGCCGGCGGCGATCCCGAGCCGGGACGCGTGCGCCGGCTCGACGACGGACCCGATCCGGGCCAGCTCGACGAAGTGGTTGCCCCGCCCGACGGTGCCGAGGCCGTCGAGGTGGCCGGCGGGGACGTCACCGTCCACGACGGACCAGGCTGGGTCGTCGGCGTCCCGCCCGGGGTGCAGCGCGCGGTCGAGGTCGGGGAACCGGGCGGCGAGCCGCTCCGGTACGGCCCGCTTGAGGGCGATCGGGAACACGGCGATGCCGCACCCGATGTCGGAACCCACCAGGAACGGGTACAGCACGGTCGACGCCATGGCGGCACCGATCGGGGCGCCCTTGCCGGGATGCAGGTCGGGCATGCCGGCGACGTGGACCATGCCGTCGAGGGCGGCCACCTGTCGGCACTGCGCGACCGCGTCGGACTCGATCCAGCTCGTCGGGGTGGCGAAGACGGTGACGGTGGCGGGGGTGGACGGCGGCAGGGACTCCTGCCGCCCGTGGCGCAGGGACACGGACGCTCTCTTCCGTTGACAGGACAGGGGTGTACGGCCCTCCCGGCACGCATCGGTGCCGAGACGGCCGGGTCGTCACGGGGTGCTGTCCGTCAGAACGTCATGGGCCCACCCTTGCGCAGCGCCGGGGCGCCGGGCAACCGCATTTCGGCGGACCGGGCGGCGGTTCAGTCGCCCAGGGCGAGGCAGACGTTCTCCTGCTCGCCGAAGCCGACGGCCAGCCGGCGGGTGCCGTCGGTGTCGATGGTGACGACGTGCAGGCCGTCGAGCAGGTAGTAGCCCCGGGGGTGGTGGTCGCCGGGCCGGAACCCGAAGCCCGCCGGGCCGACGATGGTGTACCGCGACCAGGTGCCGTCGGGCCGGTAGTCGGCGGCACCCGACCCGCCCGCGTCCCGTCGCGCGGTCGCCGCGGTGTCGCCGTTGACGAAGTCGACGACCAGCGGGCCGGTGAACTCCTCCCGGCGGACCGCGCCGTCGGGGTGCCGGGCGACGACCCGGACCCGGACGTCCTGGGTGACCACGCGGACCTGGAGCGGGAAGGAGCAGTACCGACCCGCCGGGGCGCTCCACTCCGGCTGTACCCAGGTGCGCCACGGCTCCGGCCGGTAGCCGTCGAGCAGTGGGTGGCCGTCGGCCGGGCCGCCGGGCGCCGGTGCGGCACTGGACGCGGTCAGCGGTGGGATCGGTTCGGTCGCGGACGCGGGGGCCGCCGTCCCGGTGACCGTGGCCAGCATGGTGGCCGTGACCAGCATGGTGGCCGTCAGCGTCGCTGTCGCCCGTCTGCGCATCGTCGTCTCCTCAGCACGATCGTCGATTAACCGGTGAAAGAAGGTTTACCGGTTAATCGGCGGCCGTCAAGGCATACTCGGCGCATGCACTGGGTCGAGGTGGACGGGTACCCGATGCCGGTGCTGCTCGCCGGGCATCCCGGGCTGGAACTCTGCAACACCTGGGCCGGCTGGGACGCGCCCCCGGAGCCGCACCGGGAGTGGCTGCGCGACTACCAGCGGCTCGCCGTCTGGGCCCGGCACGCCGGCCTGCTCGACGCCGTCGTGACGGACCGGCTCCGGGCGGCGGCCCGGGACCGGCCCGACGAGGCCGTCGAGGTCCTCGCCGAGACCCGGGACCTGCGGGCGGCCCTGTACGTCGTCCTGCTCGACCCGGGCGCGGACGCCGCCTTCCGGGTCGTCGCCCGGTACGCCGAACGCGCCGCCGCCACCGCGCGGCTGCGGGCCGACGCGGCGGGCGTCGCCCGGTGGACGCTGCCCGAGGACGCGGGGCTGGCGCTGCCGCTGCTCGCCTGCGCCCGGGCCGCCGCCGACCTGCTCGGCACGCCCGACCGGGCCCGGGTGCGGGCCTGCCCCGGCGACGACTGTGGATGGCTCTTCCTCGACACCCGGGGGCGCCGCCGCTGGTGCAGCATGGCAGTCTGCGGCAACCGCGCCAAGGCCCGCGCCTACCTCACCCGCCACCGCTGACCGCTCCGCCCCCGTCGACCACCGGCCCACCTCCGGGCAGCGTCGGGCGATCGGCGGCGATGGGTGGACGCGTGTTGCCGACGGGACACCACGGCGACCAGAATGCCGGTACGTGACCACGGACGGGACGGCGTCCCCCGACACGAGAGCGCGGACATGACCCACGACCTGCCCTATCTCGACCCGACCCGTCCCGTCGCGGAGCGGGTCGCCGACCTGCTGGCCCGCATGAGCCCGGCGGAGAAGGTCGGGCAGATGATGCAGCTCGACGCCGGCGGCGACCTGGCCGACCACATCCTGGCCACGCACGTCGGCTCCATCCTGCACACCTCGCCGGACGGCCTGCGCGAGGCCCACGACCTGACCGCCCGGACGAGGCTGCGGATCCCGCTGCTGGTGGGCGAGGACTGCATCCACGGGCACTCGTTCTTCCGGGGCGCGACGATCTTCCCGACCCAGCTCGGGATGGCTGCCACCTGGTCCCCGGACCTGGTCGAACGGGTCGCCCGGGTCACCGCGGTCGAGGTCTCCACCACCGGCGTGCACTGGACCTTCTCCCCGGTGCTGTGCATCGCCCGGGACCTGCGCTGGGGCCGGGTCGACGAGACCTTCGGCGAGGACCCCTTCCTGATCGGCGAGTACGCCTCCGCCATGGTGCGGGGCTACCAGAGCGAGGGCCTGAGCGACCCGACGGCGATCCTGGCCACCGCCAAGCACTTCGCCGGCTACTCGGAGACCCAGGGCGGGCGCGACGCGAGCGAGGCGGACATCTCCCGCCGCAAGCTGCGCGCCTGGTTCCTGCCGCCGTTCGAGCGGGTGGCCCGGGAGGGCTGCCGGACCTTCATGCTCGGGTACCAGACCATCGACGGGGTGCCGATCACGGTCAACGACTGGCTGCTCGACGACGTCCTGCGCGGCGAGTGGGGCTACACCGGCATGCTCGTCACCGACTGGGACAACGTCGGCCGGATGGTCTGGGAGCAGCAGGTCCAGCCGGACCACGCGCACGCCGCCGCGGCGGCCGTCCGGGCCGGCAACAACATGGTCATGACCACGCCGCAGTTCTTCCAGGGCGCGCTGGACGCGATCGACCAGGGCCTGCTCGCCGAGTCCGACCTGGACCCGGCCGTCGCCCGCATCCTCACCCTCAAGTTCGAGTTGGGCCTCTTCGAGGACCCCCGCCGCCCGGACGTCGAACGGCAGCGGGCGGTGATCGGCCACCCCACGCACACCGCGCTCAACCTGGAGGTCACCCGGCGCTCACTGGTGCTGCTGCGCAACGACGGCGTCCTGCCGTTCGCGGGCGGGCTGACCGCCGACGGGACCGGCCGGGCCCGTGGCGGGGCCGCCACCGCGCGTACCGTCGCCGTCGTCGGACCCCTCGCCGACGACGCGCAGACCCAGCTCGGCGACTGGGCGGGCTCCTCCGGCCAGGCGCCCTGGCTCGCCGACGGCCAGCCCCGCGAGCTGATCACGACGGTGCTCGACGGGCTGCGCGCGGTCACCCCGCCGGAGTGGACCGTGACGTACGCCCGGGGCGCCGACATCCTCACCCTGGACACCGACCCGGAGGGCGCGTTCTTCCCCGACGGCCAACCCCGCCCGCAGGTGGTCGTACCGTGTCCGCCGGACCAGGCGATGATCGCCGAGGCCGTCGCGGCGGCCGAGGCGGCCGACTACGTGGTGGCGGTCGTCGGCGACCGTATCGAGCTGGTCGGCGAGGGCAAGTCCACCGCCACGCTCGATCTCGTCGGCGGTCAGATCGCGCTGCTGGACGCCCTCGCGGCCACCGGCACCCCGCTGGTCGTCGTGCTGCTCGCCTCCAAGCCGTTGGTCCTGCCGGACTCGGCGCTGACCGCCGCCGCCCTGCTCTGGGTGGCGAACCCGGGCATGCAGGGCGGCCGGGCCGTCGCCGAACTCCTCCTCGGCCTCGTCGAGCCCAGCGGCCGGCTGCCCATCTCCTTCGCCCGCCACGTCGGCCAGCAGCCGACCTACTACAACCAGATCCGTGGCCAGCACGGCACCCGCTACGCCGACCTGACCCAGAGCCCTGCCTTCGCCTTCGGCGAGGGCCTGTCGTACACCACTGTCGAATACACCGACCTGCGGATCGACTCCGCCGAGCTGGGGCCGGCGGAGACCGTCCGCGCCGAGGTGACGGTCCACAACACCGGGTCGCGGCCGGTCCGCGAGACCGTCCAGGTGTACGTGAGCGACACGGTGACCTCCGCGAGCTGGGCGGAGAAGGAGCTCAAGGGCTTCCGCCAGGTCGACCTGGCGCCGGGGGAGCGCAGCACGGTGCGGATCGAGATCCCGGTGGCCGACTGCACCGTCGTCGACGGCCGGGGCCGCCGCGTCGTCGAACCCGGCGACTTCGACCTGCTGGTCGGGCCGTCCTCCCGGGACGCGGCCCTGCTGCGGGCACCGTTCACCGTGACGCCCGGCGCCGTGACCCCGGCGCCGTGACCGGCAGCGCCTGACCCGGCCCGCCGCACGGGCCGGTGCCACGACGGCGCGGGTGGACTGCGGGCGGCGGCGCCCCACGGGGTGTGGGGCGCCGCGCGCCGCTGCGGGACGGACCTCACCGGCAGGGCGGCGGGCCGGCGGGAGCCTGCGGAGCGGGGCGGGTGGGCTCAGCCCTGACAGAGCGGTACGTCGGGTTCGACGACGCTGCGGTTGACGATGTCCTTGCTGAGGGAAGCGGCCTCCGCCGGGATGCTGACCTTCAGCACCTCTTCGATCGCCTCCGACAAGGTCCTGGACAGACTGATCCCCTCGCCGGCCCGGACGGTGAGCACGAGCGTGGAGCCCCGGCACTTCGCCGCCGGGCCGGCCAGCGGCAGCCCCACCCGACCCGCCGCCGAGCCGTTGGTCAGGCCGAGCGAGGCCACCACGCCGACGAACGGCCCGGCGCCCGCGACCGGCAGGCCGAGCAGGAGGCCGAACCGGAACTCTGCGGCCACCACGATGCCCTCGACGCCGATCGACACGCCCCGCAGCGACTGCATGATGCTCTCCTGCACCGAGAAGGCGGGCGTCAGGACGGCGGAGCCGTCGTACCCGATCGGACCGTCGAGTCCCCAGCGGCCGGTGGCGGAGATGTTGCCGTTCTTCGCGGTGAACGCCGTCTGCACGAGGAACGTGAAGGTCTGCTTGAGGGTCGCCGGGAAACCGCCGATGACGATGGGCTGCTTCACCTCGATCGGGAGCTCGATCTTCGCCTTCTTGTTGTCGCTCAGCCCGCCCTCGGCACCCGCCGCGATGGTGACGGCCAGCGCCTCGATCCCGTCGACGCGGAACCTCGGGTGCGGGATCACGCCGTCGGTCACCCGGATGTCGCCCGACACCCGCAGGTCGCGGACGAGCAACCGGATGTCGAAGTCGACCTTGAGTCGGGACACGGCCGTCCCGTGCTGGGCGGTCAGGCCCAGCTTCCCGCTGTCCTTGTACGCGGTGACGGCCCAGGCGCCGATCTTCCGGTCGATGCTCCTGGCCGCCGGGTCGGCCGCCGGGGCGCGGGCGGGGGCGAGGACGATCGGTGGCGCGGCGAGCCGCAGATCGGGAAGCCCGATCGCGTTCGTGCCGATCCCGGTCGCCTGTCCGGCGTCCGGTACCGCCGGGGTGGCCCCGGCGGGGGTCTCCTCGACGGTCTCGCCGAGCAGGGACGGCAGCGCGCCGAAGGCCTGCGACTCCAGGTCGAGCGCCTGGTCGACGGCGAAGTGACCGTCCCGGACCACGTCGGTCAGGCGTACCGGGGCCAGCGTGATCGCCGCGTCGCCGCCCGAGCGGTCGACCCGTACCACCCGGCCGACCGCCTCGCTCGTGGCGAACATGATCCGGCCGGGGCGCAGGTCGTCCACGCCCCGCGCGTCGCCGTCGACCACGTACGTGAACCCGTCCGCACTGACCGAGCGGATGGCCCGGCTGCCCCCGTCGACGAGCACCACGTCCGGCTGGTACACGACGGAGTCGTCCGGCCTCGGGCCGAACCCGTACCGGTCGTCGTCGGCGGCGGAGCCGCCGAGGTCGATGGCGCCGCAGCCGGTGGACAGCACGACGAGGCAGGTCAGCGCCGTGACGCCGGCGGGTCGGCGGCGGGCCGGGCCGCCCGCGCCACCGGCTCGCCCGCGCCACACCGCAGCTCTGGTCATGCTCCGACGCTAGGGCGTCGCAGGTCCCGGCGAATCCGGTGTTCTCCTATGTATCGCCGCCGGCCGGGTCGTGCGCACCGTCGCCGGCCGGCTCGCGCCGGCCGGACGGGCCCTCCGCGTGGGCCCGGGCCGCCGCGTCGATCAGCCCCACCAACCGCGCGGCCTGGTCCGTCCGGCCGAGTCGGGTGAGGAGCGCATGCGCCTCCTGGAAGGCGTCCCGCGCGCCCTGCGGGTCGGCGTCGAGGCGGGCCCGACCCAGGCTGGTCAGCGTCGCGGCCTGGAAGGAGAGCCAGCCCCGGGTACGCCACAGCGACACGGACTCCTCCAGGTGTGGTACCGCCCGGGCGGGCCGGCCCTCGGCCAGCTCGATCTCGCCGAGCAGTTGGAGCGCCTCGGCCAGGTGGTGGACCATGTGGTACTCGCGGCTGAGCGCCAACGCCATCTCGGCGGCCTCCCGCGCGCCCGGGTCACCCCGTGTGAAGTGCAGGTGGGCCAGGGCCAGCAGGGTCAGCGCCGCGGTGTAGTCGTCCCGGTAGGCGCGGGAGATCCGGAGGGACTCGGTGAGCAGCCGGTGGCTCTCGTCGAGGTTGCCCAGCTCCCGGTGACCGATGCCGGAGAACTGCAACGCGGTCGCCTCCCACCGGGGGTTGCCCAGTTGTCGGGCCCGGTCGAGCGCGGCGGCGGTGTGGGTGGTGGCGGTGTCGACCTGCCCCTGTTCGAAGGTGGCCACCGCCAGCGCCAGGTGGGCGCGGGCCTCGCCACCGAGGTGTCCGGACCGGGTGGCGAGCCGTAGCGCCCGCTCGGCCATGGTGACCGCCTCCGGGTAGGACCCGGCCGCCGTCAACGCCCAGGAGCACATCACGGCCGCGTCCGAACTGCCCGGATCGTGGCCGAGGGCGTCGAACATCTCCAGCAGCCGGACCGAGTCGGCGTGCAGTTGGGCCATCGCGGCCCCGTCACCGGTGTCGGCGCTCCAGGTGAGCACGTCGATCAGGCCACGGCGCATGACGGCCTCGCCGAGCAGGTTGCCGGCCTGCCGGCAGACCGCCAGCACCTCGGTGTCGAGACTCGCCCAGTCCGCGTACATGCCGCGCAGGTCGAAGTACTTCTCGAGCCGGCCGGCGAGGTCGACGGCGAGGTCGGCCAGGCCGAGCCGGCAGGCCTGCCGGGTGGCCGCCACCATCGCGGCGCGTTCGGCGTCGAACCAGCGCAGCGGGTCGACGTCGCGCAGGTACTCCCACGCCCAGTCGATCGTCGGGCGCGGCGCGGGACTGGAGATGAGGGCGAAACACGGCCCGGGGATCGCGGGGACCAGCCGCTCGGCGAGCACGATCCACCCACCGAACCCGCGCACGAGGGCCTGGGTGACGGCCTCCTCCGAGTCGTCGGCGGCGGACTCGACCGCGAAGAGCCGGACCAGGTCGTGGAAGCGGTACCGGACCTGGTCGGCGGCGTCGGCGCCGGCGACGGTGAGCAGTTGGGCGTCGACCAGCGTCTCGACGTGCTCGGCGGCCTGCTCGAACGGGCAGTCCAGCACCAGTGCGGCCAGCCAGGTGGGAAAGTCGGGCAGGTCGAAGTGGGCGAGCAGGCGGAACAGCCGCCGCGGTTCCTCGTCGAGCTCTCGGTAGCTCAGCGCCAGCGAGGCCCGTACCGCGAGGTCGCCGGTGGCCAGCCGGTCCAACCGCCGTCGTTCGTCGCCGAGCAGCGCCGCCAGGTGCGCCAGCCGCCAGGCGGGCCGGGCCGCGAGCCGCGCGCCCGCGATGCGGACGGCCAGCGGCAGGCCGCCGCAGTACTCGACGATCTCGGCGGCCTGGTCGACGCGGCTGAGCACGCGGTCGTCGTCGGTGATCCGGGCGAGCAGCCGGATCGCCTCGTCCGGGGTGAACAGGTCCAGTTCGATGTGGCGGGCGCCCTCGATACCGGTCAGCCGCAGCCGACTCGTGACGATCACGGCGCACGTCGGGGCGCCGGGCAGCAGCGGGCGGATCTGCTGTTCGGCGCCGGCGTTGTCGAGGACGACCAGCACCCGACGGCCGGCGAGCAGGGTGCGGTAGATCTCGGCGCGTTCGCTCTGCCCGTCGGGGACGGCACGGGGGTCGACGCCGAGCGCGCGCAGGAAGCGGGCCAGCACGTCACCCGGGTCCAGCGGGGAGCCCTGCGCGTCGCGCAGGTTGACCCAGAGTTGGCCGTCGGGATACTCCTCGGCGAGCAGGTGCGCCACGTGCAGGGCGAGGGTGGTCTTGCCGACGCCCCCCATGCCGGAGATCGCGGCGACCACCCGGACACCGGGACCGGGCCCGGGGGCGGCCTGCCGGGTGAGCAGGTCCCGCAGGGCCCGGACGTGGGCGGCGCGGCCGGTGAAGTCGGCGATGTCGGGTGGCAGCATGCCGGGCGCCGACCGGCCGGGCCGTACCGTCGGTGCCGGCGGCGGGTGCTCCGGCGGCGGATCCGGCTCGGCCGGATGCCCGGACCGGGCCAGCAGCGCGTCGCGGGCGGTGACCCAGGCGGCCACGGTCGGGGCGTCCATACCGCAGGCCCGGACGAAGCCGGCGACGACCTCGCGCCGGGGCAGCGTGGCCCGGCTCAGCACGGAGGCGAGGGTGCTCACCGCGAGGTGGTCGCCGGACGCGCTCGCCTTGGCGGCGAGTTGGCGGAAGGTCAGGCCGGACCAGAG
The DNA here is from genome assembly GCF_001567585.1 of Micromonospora rosaria. Lineage (GTDB taxonomy): Bacteria > Actinomycetota > Actinomycetes > Mycobacteriales > Micromonosporaceae > Micromonospora > Micromonospora rosaria. The sequence continues at coordinate 44,764 of NZ_LRQV01000013.1, read as the reverse complement.
TCTCAGCGCGCGGAGCGCGGCGACGTACTCGGCCGGGGTGGTGGCCCCTTCGGGTCGCGGCGGATCGAGGCTGAGCTGGGACACGGTCATCCTCCGGCGCAGACGTCGTCGACGTCCATGGTAGTGCCGGAGGGTGACCGGAGGACGCCCCACGGTTCCCGCCCGGGACGCGCCGGACGGGAACCCGGGTGGTGCTCAGTACTCGCTGCGGTACTTCATCGACGTCCCTCCGGTCGCCCGGACGACCGTGTAGTAGCTGTAGGCGGTGTTGCGACACGTGGTCCGGACCCGGACGGAGTAGGCGGCGCAGGTGTGGTCGCGCAGGATGGTGTAGAAGACCGAGTCCACCGACGCCTTCCTGGACTTGTCCCACTGTGGCGTCTTCAGGTAGATGATCCCGTATCCGTAGTCGTGCGCGTCGCAGGCACTGCGGAAGTCGAAGCCGTTCGGCTGGTCGGGTGAGTACGTGCAGTGGTCGTCCTTGACCCCGACGACGGCCTTGCGGGTCGGCGTCCGCTTCCACGACGGCTGGAGCTTCGGCCCGCCGTACCGCATCGGCACCGGGCCGGCCCAGCAGCCGTTCTGGCCGAACAGGTACTGCGCGGCGTACGTGCAGTGGGTGGGCAGCGCCGACAGGGCCGGGTCCCTCGTGGCGCCGGCGAGCTTCCCCGCCGCGACGTAGCTGAGCGTCCACGCCCCCTCCTGGGGCGTGCTCAACCGGACGATGTTGCCCCGGGCGTCGTAGGTGTACGCCGACACCAGCACCGGGGAGCCGTCGACCTGGCGCACGTCACGTACCTCCCGGAGCCGCGTGAGCTGGTCGTACGCGTAGCGGACGACGGTGACCGGGGTGGCGCTGCCGGCGGCGGTGTGGTCGATCCGCTGCACCTGCCCCGCCACGTCACCGAACTGGGCGCTGGTGGCGGTGGTTGTGGCGGCGTAGACGACGGTCGCCGAGGCGCATCCGGGCGCGCCCGAGGCCGTGCAGTCCTCCTGGCCGGTGGTCGGTGCGGTGATCCGGGTGATCCGGCCCTGCGGGTCGTACCCGATCAGGACCGTGCCGGAGGTGGGGTGACCGATGCCGGTGACGAGCAGGTCCGCGCCGACCGGACGCCAGCGGAAGGTCAGGCCGTCCGGGGCGCCGCCCTGGGTGAAGCCGCCGTCGGTGTCGCGGACCACGGTCGAGCCGTCCTCGGCGACGAAGGTGCCGGGCCGCGCCGGGTCCGCCTCGAAGCGCACCGACTGGGTGCCGATGGAGAGCCGGACCTCGACGTAACCGTTCGCGCTGTGGTCCTTCAGCCGGTGACCGAGCATGCCGCCGAGTGGTTCGAACCGCCAGTGCGGGCCGAGCACGCTCTCGTTGGGCTGGGTGAGGTCGATCCGCTGTCCCGCGCTGTGGCTGCGTCCGGTGAGCAGCCCGTCCTCGGTGACGTCCGTGCCCCGGGTGACCCACGACCCGGTCTCGGGCTCCGCGCTGCCCGGCCACAGGTCGGCCGGCGCGGGACCGGGGTCGGCCGGGTCGTCCCCCTCGCCGGGGGTGGTCGGGATCTCCGAGGTGACCGTCAGGGTCGGCGGCGGGCCCAGGTCCTCCGTGTTCTCCGACGAGGTGAAGACCCGATAGTTGGCCGTCCTCGTCTCGCTCGGCGACTGGAGGACCAGGCCGTGGTTCTTGGCGGTCCCGGCGGCCCACTGGGCGACGATCCCGGTGACGTCCCAGGACATCCGCCCGCTGCCGCAGCTGCCGAGCTGCGAACCCTCCCGGCTCAGCACCGCGTCGGTGGCGCTGCTGGTCGGCTGCGGGGTCCAGGTCTGGGCGGCCGGGTCCCAGAAGTCGGTGACCCGGCGGACCTGGATGCCCGCGCCGACCGTGGCGCCGCAGCCCGGCGCGTCGACGTTGGTCAGGGTGAGTTCCGCCCTCGTCGGCGTCTGCAACCCCCGGGTGTCGAACGCCAGGTAGACCCGGGCCTTCTCCCCGTCGGCCTCGGTGCCGGCCTTGAGGTACGCGCCGTCGGCGTTGTTCCCGTCGAAGACGCTGTTGACGTCGGTGTCGCCGACCACCGGCAGCGCCACCGGGTCTGCGGCCGGTGCGACGGGCCCCGTGTGCGCCGACGGCCGGGCCGGTCGCCACGACCCGTCCGCCCGGCGGACGCGGACCGGCGCGGTGGTGAGCTCGGTGACCAGCCTGCCGTCCGGGGTCGCCCTGGTGATCGAGGTCGCGGTGGTCGCGTCCGGCACGACGACCGGCCGACCGGTCCGGCGGGCGTCGACCGCGGCCGACCGCGCCGCGTCGGCCCGGCGGGCGGCCACCGTGGCGGCGGGCGCGTCCGGTTCCGGGTCCGCCGGCGCGGCGGTGGCGGGTCCGGCCACCCACGGTGCCGTCAGGAGCACTCCGAGGGCAACCAGCGCGGTGGTGGTCGTCCGGGCCCGGCGCGGCCGTGTGCTGGGTCTGCCTCTCATCGTGACTCCCTTACGGACGGTGGGTCGGTGGGGGTCTGCCGCGTACCGCCTACGGTGTCCCGCCAGCGGTGGTCGAACCCGCGAAGAATCGAAACACGTGCCCGCCCGACAGGTGCGGCCAGAAGCGTCCGGCCTTGTTCGGAACAGTTCCGTACGCGATTGCCGGAGGGCCCCGTCCCGGGGTTGTCCGAGGTTGTCCGGGCCTGTTCCGAATCACTTACCGCCACCGCCGGAGATTGCTACAAACGAATGGCGTCCGGTGTGGCACCACGCGGGTTGGGGCCACGCGAATCAAAGAGTGACCAGCGGACGCAATTCGAGAACCGCGCTACCGCCGACCGGCGGAGCGTTTCCCCACGGGCCGCAGGCATACTGCCGCCCGCTTTTCCGGAGGACCGATGAACGTCCTGAAGAGAATGGTCACCGCGGCGGTGGCCACCGTGTCCGTCGGCGCCGCGCTGGTGGTCCCGGCGACCGCCGCCCACGCCGCCGACACCACCCTGGGCATCGACGTCGGCAACATCGCGTACAACCAGGTCTACTCGGACAACGCGGAGGTGCTGAAGCGGCTGTCCGAGAAGGGCACCAACTGCAACTTCTACACCGGCTTCTGGGCCGACCCGAACAACGACCGGTACGACAACAACCCGGCCTCCACCTGCGGCACCTCCAGCAAGGGCTACCAGTACCGCGACGGCACGAAGTCCTGGGTGACGGTGAACTGGCGGGCCCGCGCCTGGTGCGCCGACTTCGCCAAGTTCGCCTTCTACTGGGGAACGGCGAAGTACACCGGGCTCAACGCGCTCGCGTCGAGCTTCCGGACCTACGGGGTGAACAACGGCACCTGGCACCCCAAGGGCAGCTACGTCCCGCGCAAGGGTGACGCGGTCGTGTACGACTGGGAGGGCGACGGCGTCATCGACCACGTCGGCATCGTCACGTCGTACCAGGAGAACAACACCGACGGGACCTTCAACTCCGTCGAGGGCAACAGGTCCGACGCGGTGAAGCACGTGTTCAACACGTCCAACCGTGCGGCCTCCGTCGTCGGCTTCACCTCACCGGTACCGAAGTAGGACGCGGGAACGCCCGGTCGGTCGTCGAGCCGGCCGGGCGTCGTCCCGCCCCTTGTGCGGCGAGCGGGTCACGACCCGCTCGCCGCCGCCCTGGTGGGTCGTCACGGACCGTCCGGCGACCCCACAATGGAGGGCCAGGCACCGGGTAGCGAGCGGGGAGGGTGCAGTTGAGCCAGGCAAGCGAGCCGGGTCCGGCCGGACCGACAGCGGCGGTGCCCGCACCGTCGCGCGCCACCCGGATCCGTCAGATCCGGTTGGTGGGACTGGTGGTCGTGCTGGCCGTCCTGGTGGCGGCCGTGATCCCGATCGTGGTCGCGGTCGGCCCACCGACCCGCGACGAACTGCTGGAACAGGCCGGCCTGAAGGGCCGGCAGTACCTCCGCATCGGCGTGAAGGACGACCAGCCCGGCATCGCCCAGCAGTTCTCGAACAACGTGTGGAAGGGCTTCGACATCGAGATCGCCTACATGATCGCCGGCTATCTCGGCATCGACCGGTCCCGGGTGCGCTTCCTGCCGATCGAGAGCGAGGACCGGGCCCGCCGCCAGGCCCGCGAGGGCGACGGGTTCGTCACCGTCGACCTGGTGATCGCCTCGTACAGCATCACCCGGCAGCGGGAGGAGGAGGAAGGCGCCGTCTTCTCCGCCCCGTACCTCGCCACCGAGCAGTCGGTGGTGACGCTCAAGAGCGTCGAGGGCCGGGACCAGGTGAGCAGCCTGGAGGACCTCGCCGGGCAGCGGGTCTGCACGCTCACCACCTCGACGTCCTCCCAGCGCCTGCGGGAGGCGGGCGCGACGCCGATCGGCCGGAACAAGATCAGCGAATGCATCCAGCTGCTGTACGACGGGCAGGTGTACGCGGTCACGACCGACGCGGCGATCCTCGCCGGCTTCGTCACCGGCGACCAGCCGAACGACGACGGCCAGCGCTTCACGGTCGGTCTCCGCAACGCCAAGCCGCTGCGGCACTGGGACATCGGCTCGTCCGCCCAGGAGATGTGGGGGGTCAACACCGGCTCCAACCTGGCGCTGCGGGACCTGGTCGACCTCGCGCTCTACGCCTCGGCCAAGGACGAGAAGAACACCGCCTGGGAGGACGCGTACGACGCCAACCTCCGGTGGCAGCAGCGCTACAACCTCCCGCAGTCGGTCGCGGAACAGCAGCAACCCGAGCCGAGGAAGGTGGAGGTACGGCAGTGGCCGTGGGAGAGGATCGCGCTACCGGTCCCGGCGCACCCCGGATCGTCGCCAAACCGGGTCACCCGGGCCGGCCGCGTCGGATGGCGGGGGCGCGGCAGGCGCAGCAGTGGCTGCTGACCCTCCTGCCGGCCTTCCCCGTCCTGCTCCTGGTGCTGCGGCTGTGGCAGCTCAGCCGGCAGGACATGTCCACCATGCTGCTGCTGGTGCAGTACGTCAGCCCGCTCGGCCTGCTCAGCGCCCTGTTGATCGCCCTGCTCTGGGCGCTCCCGCTGGCCGTGCTCACGTTCGGCGTGCTGGGGCGGCTGCTGCGGCTCAGCGCGCCGGACCGGTTCGAGCCGGAGCGGTCGCTGCTGGCCTCCTGGACGGCGCGCACCCCGGGCTGGGTGCTCACCGCCGGGGTCGCCCTGGGGGCGCTCACCTGGCAACTCCGGTTCCTGCCGACGTTGCTGATGCTCGGGCTCTGGCTGCTCGCCCTGCGCACCCGCTACCTGTTCCCGGACCAGCCGACCCGGATCCTGCTGGTCAGCGTGGGATTGCCGGTGGCGGCGGCGGTGCTGGCGTACGCCGTGCTGGGCCCGGCGATCTGGGCGGCGGCGTCGCGGGGCGAGGTGACCACGGCCGCCCTGCTGGCCGTGCCGCCCGCCGCGTCCGTGCTGCTCACCGGCCCGGTTCCGGCCCGCGTCGCCCCGACACTGACCCACGGTCTGGCCTACGTGGTCGCCGCCGTGCTCCCCCTGGTGATGGGGGCGGTCTTCCTCCGGGTGCCGGTGCTGCCGACGGCGGCGGTCGAGATGGGCGCGGCGGAGCCGGCCGATGGTGCCCCGGACGACGGGGCGGAGCGGGCGTCGGCCGATCCGGCGGCCCCGGAGGTGCTGGTCGGCGCCCTCATCACGGTCACCGACACGTCGACGATCGTGCTGGACGAGACCGGCGTGGTGCGGTTCCTGCCCAACGGCCGGGTCCGGTCGCAGGCGCTCTGCCCGCAGGACGCCGGGGCGCCGTACAGCGTGGTGGCGGTGCACGGCTGGCCGGTGGAGGCGACCGCCCTGGACTGGATGATGCCGCAACGACCCCTCGCCGACCCGGACGTACGCTGCGACGGCCGGGCCCCCACCGGCGGGTGACGGCCGGTCCACCGGCCGGCGGCACGGCCACCCCGGTCAGCGGTGCCGCCGCCGGTACCAGGACACCAGCAGCACGCCGAGCACGACCAGGCCGAAGAGGGCGAGTTGCGCGACGCCCAGCCGCTGGTCCAGGTACCGCCAGGAGGCGGCCCCGAGGTAGCCCACCAGGGACACGCCGGTGGCCCAGAGCGTCCCCCCGACGAGGTTCGCCCACGTGAACGACGTGCGGGGCATCCCGCTGGCCCCGGCGACCAGCGGCACCACCGTGCGCAGGACGGCCACCCACCTGCCGAGCAGGACGGCCAGCGCGCCCCACCGGGTGAGCAGGCGCCGGGCCCGGCCCAGGTCGGCCCGGCGACGCAGGAACCGTGGGCCGTGCGCCAGCGCGGCCGGCCCGAACCGCCGGCCCACCAGGTAGCCGACCTGGTCACCCAGGAACGCCCCGACCGTCGCGGCGCCGATCACCGCCCCGAGCGGCACCCCGCCCGCGTGGGCCGCCACCCCGCCGACCAGGACCGCCGCCTCGCCGGGCACCACCAGCCCCACCAGCGTCGAGGACTCCAGCGCGGGCAGCACGAGGACCACGGTCAGCACCGCGAGTGGCGGCAGGCCCGCGAGCAGGGTCAGCAGCCGGTCCACCCCGGGATTGTCGCCCGTGGGGCCCGTCGAGCCACACCGTTCGGGGTTCTTCGCCGAACGTCGCCTGCGCCGCCGTGGTTCCTGCGATCGTCGGTGGTGCGAGCGGCGCGGTGGCAACGCGGAGGTGCGGTGGGCACGCCGAGGGATGATCGGGAGGAGAAGACCCCGGCCCCCTCGACGACCCTCAGCCCCTCCGCGGAGTTCCCACCGCTGTCCGCGGGTGACCTCGCCGCCCTGGGCAGGCTCGGCCGGCAGTGGCGGCTCAACGACCGGGTCCGGGCTCTGCCGGTGGACCCCGGGGTCAGCGAGGTGCGGCGGCCGACGGACACCACCGGCGCCGGAACCGGCCCGCCGGGGCCGTTCCAGCCGGAGCATCCCGGGTACCTCGCCGCCACCGCCGGCGCGGAGCGGGGGGACACCCCGCCGGGCCGGGCCGCCGGGCGGCTGCGCCGGCTGCTGCTCGGTCCGCCGCTGGCCAGCGCGGCCGTGCTGCGGGAACGGATGCCGAAGCTCGTCGCCCTGCCGGTGCTCTCCTCCGACCTGTTGTCCTCGGTGGCGTACGGGCCGGAGGCGATGCTGACCGTGCTGCTCCTCGCCGGCAGCGGCGCGCTCGGGCTGTCGCTGCCGATCGCGGCGGCCCTGGTGGTCCTGATGGTCACGGTCGGCGTGTCGTACCGGCAGACCGTCTACGCCTACCCGCACGGTGCGGGGTCGTACCTGGTGGCCAGCGACAGCATCGGCCCCCGGGCGGGCCTGGCCGCGGCGGCCGGCCTGATCCTGGACTACATCCTGACCGTGTCGGTCTCGGTGGCGGCCGGGGTCGCCGCGGTCACCTCCGCGCTGCCCACGCTCACGCCGCTCGCGGTGCCGCTGGCGCTGGCGGTCATCGGGCTGCTGCTGGCGGGCAACCTCCGGGGCGTCCGGGTCGCCGGCAACGTCTTCGCCGCGCCGACGTACCTCTTCCTGGCCGCCGTCGTCGGGCTGGTCGCCGTCGGGCTCGGCCAGGCCGCGGCCCGGGGCTTCACCCCCGTCGCGCCCGCACCGACCCCCGCCGTGCAGGGGCTGAGCCTGCTGCTGGTGCTGCGGGCCTTCGCCTCGGGGGCCACCTCGATGACCGGCATCGAGGCGGTCTCCAACGCCGTGCCGGTCTTCCGGCCCACCGAGTGGCGCAACGCGCGCACGGTCCTCACCTGGATGGTCGGCATCCTCGTCGTGCTCTTCGTCGGCCTGACCCTGCTGATCCACCTCAACGGCCTGGTGCCCCGGCGGGACGAGACCCTGCTGTCGCAGCTCGCCCACCGCACCTTCCCGCACGGCCCGTGGTACCCGCTCATCCAGGTCGCCACGGCGCTCGTCCTGCTCTTCGCGGCGAACACCGCCTTCAACGACCTGCCGCGTCTGCTGTACTTCATGGCCCGGGACAGCTACGTCCCCCGCCGGTTCCTGCACATGGGTGACCGGCTGGCCTTCAGCAACGGGCTGGTCACCCTCGCGGCCTGCGCCGCGCTGATCGTCGTCGCGTTCGGCGGGCACACCCAGTCGCTGATCCCGCTCTACGCGGTCGGCGTCTTCCTGGCCTTCACCCTCTCCCAGGCCGGCATGGTCAACCACTGGCGCCGCCACCGGGGTGCCGGCTGGCGCCGCCGCGCCTGCCTCAACGGCGTCGGGGCGCTGCTGTCCGCCGTGGTGCTGCTGACCGCCGCGGTCACCAAGTTCGCCGAGGGCGCCTGGCTGGTGGTGCTCGCCGTCCCGCTGCTGGTCTGGCTGTTCCTCCGGGTCCGCCGGCACTACGACCGGGTCCGCGACGCGCTGAGCCCGCAGGCGGCGGTCCTGGCGCACCCGCCGCGCGCCGGGGTCGCCGCCGACCCGGCCGCCGTCCTCCCGCAGCAGGTCCGGCACCTGTTCGTCGTCCCGGTGGTCCGGCTCAACCAGGCGGCCCTGCGGACCCTCGCGTACGTCGGCTCGCTCGGGCAGCCGACCCTCGCCGTCCACGTCAGCCCCGAGGAGCAGGAGGCCCGCCGCTTCCACGACCAGTGGGACGCCTGGGGCAACCACATCCCGCTGGAGACGATCCTGTCCCCGCACCGGGTGACCGTCGCCCCGCTGGCCCGGTACGTCCGCGCGCTGCGGCGCGGCCGGCCCGACGTCACCGTCACGGTCGTCGTGCCCGAGGTGGTGGTGGAACACCCCTGGCAGCGGGTGCTGCACCACCGCACCGAACGCCGCCTGCGCCGGGCGGTACGCCGGGTGCCCGGCATCGTGGTCACCAACATGCCCACCCACCTGCCGCGCTGACCGGGCCGGCCGACGGGCTCCGCCGGTGGCCGGCCCGCCGGGCTCAGCCCTGGCCCACCCCGGCCAGGTCGCCGACGCCGGTGGCGAGGTCCACCCCGTACGGGGCGAGGAAAACCTTGTCGGCCGTGCCGGACCGCTGCTCCGCCAACGCCGCCGGCAGCGCGTCGAGCCCGAAGAACGCCGGGGTCAGCCGGTCCAGCGGCAGCGTGGGCAGCAGCCCCACCGCCCGGTGATGGGTGTACGGGTTGATCAGCGCGCCGACGATCGACAACTCCCGGGAGAAGATCTCGTTCGGCCGGATGGGCACCTCGTCGTCGGGGTGGGCGACCCCGAACACCAGGATGCGTCCGCCCCGGGACGCCAGGTCCAGCGCCGCGCGCAGCACCCGCCCCGAACCGACCGCGTCGACCACGTACGGGAACCCGTGCCCGCCGGTCAGTGCCCGCGCCGCCGCCTCCGCCGTCGGGTCGCCGGGGTCGAACACCGCGTGCGCGCCCATCGCCAGGGCCAGGTCACGCCGCTGTGGCCGGGGGTCCATGGCCACCACCGGGGCGAGCCCGGCGGCGCGGGCCAGCGCCACCATCATCGCCCCGGCCGGCCCGGTGCCGTACACCAGCAGCGGCAGGCCCGAGACGGGGGCGAGCCGGTCCATCCCGTGCACGCAGCAGGCCAGCGGCTCGGTCAGCGCCCCGATCCACGGCACCGTGCCCGCCGGCAGCCGGTACGCGATCCGCCCCGGCACGAGCTGCCGCCGGGTCATCCCGCCGTCGAGCCGCACCCCGTACCCGCGCCGGTGGTCGCACAGGTGTTCCTGGCCGAGCCGGCAGTACACGCAACCGGTGCAGTAGTGGTGCGGCTCCACGGTCACCAGGTCGCCGACGGCGAGCCCGTCGACCGCCGACCCGACCGCGGTGACCCGGCCGCAGACCTCGTGCCCGAGCACGACCGGGCGGGCGGCCGGGAAGTCGCCCGCCACGATGTGGCCGTCGGTGCCGCACACCCCGACGGCCAGCGGGGCGAGCGCCACCTCGTGCGGCAGCGGGTCGCGGGCCGGCACCTCCTCCAGCCGGACGTCGGCGGGTCCGTGGAACCGGACCGCCGGCACCGTGCCGGCGCTCGTCGCCGGCACCGAATCAGCAGCCGGCGCCGACGTCTGCGGCGGGTCAGCGGCCGGCGTCGACGTCTGCACCCGGTCAGCGGCCGGCGTCGACGTCTGCGGCGGGTCAGAGGCTGTCATGCAGCACCTCCTTGAGCCGGCGGATGTGGGCCAGCGCCGCCTCGGCCGCGCCCTCCGGGTCGCCCGCGCAGATCGCCTCGAAGATGGCCTGGTGCTCGTCGACGGCGAGCATCATGCCGCCCCGGACGCTGGTGGACCGCATCGCCAGCCGGACCCGGCCCTGCACCCCGTCGAGCATCTGGGCCAGCACCGGGCTCTGCGCGGCCTGCCGGATCTCCTGGTGGAACGCCGCGTCCAGCTCCAGGTGCCGGGCGAAGTCGCCGGCCTCGGCGACCGTCCGGTGCTCGGTCAGCAGGCCGAGCAGCGTCCGCCGCAGCGCCGGGGTGTACCGCTGCGCGGCGAGCCGGGCCGTCGCCCACTCCAGCGCCTCCCGGGCCTCGTAGAGGCTGACCAGCTCCGCGCCGCCGATCCGGGCGACCACGGCGCCCCGGTTCATCGTCTCGGTGGCCAGGCCGTCCTGCACCAGCCGGATCACCGCGTCGCGCACCGGGCTGCGGCTGACCGAGAACTCCTCGGCCAGCGCCGGCACGCTGAGCCGGACGCCGGGCCGCAGCTCACCGGAGACGATCCGGTCCCGGATCGCCCGGTAGATCACCTCGCCGGCCCGGACCGACTCCTCGGCCGGCGGTCGGGCCGGCGCGTCGGTCACGGTGGGCTGCTGCGGGGGGATCGACGTGGACGTCACGGCTGACCTCACTTGGTGAGCGTGCCGGCCGACCCGGTGCCGGCCGTGGCGGTGGACGCGACGTGACCGGCGGCGGTGAGGAAGCAGGTGGCGAACCGGCGGTAGGTGGCCGCCACCGTGGCGACCGCGTCCGGACGGGTCACCGCGCCGGACAGCAGCCCACGCAGCGCGTCCCACCAGATGCTACGACCGATGGCGAAACCGGTGAAGCCGCCGGCCGCCGCGTCGCGCAACCAACCGTCCACCGTCTCCGCCGGGGCGTTCGCCCCGAGCAGGATGCACTCACCGCCGGTCGAGGCGGCCAGGTCGGCGGCGGCCCGGTAGTGCGCCACCTCGGCGAGGTGCTCCAACTTCCACACGTCGACCGGCAGCCGCGCCGACAGCTCCGCCATCGCGCGCAGGATCAGCTCGGGCCGCAGGTGCCGGTCGAACGCGGCGGTGTCCCCGCCGACCGCGGCGAGCTGCGCGGGGGTCGGCGGCACCAGCACCTCGACCAGGAACCGGCCACCGGCGTCGCGGGCCGCGGCGGCGACCTCGGCGAGCCGTTCGCGCTGCACGGCGTTGCCGTCGCGGTCGCCGTCCACGTTGTACCGGATCAGCACCTTCGGCAGCGCGGGCGCGTGGTGCCGAAGGAACCCGGGCAGGTCGGCCGGCTCGGTCTCGTAGACGTCGAGGCCACCGCGCTCCAGCGGCATGCTGAGCGTGACCCGGTGCGCGTGGGCGCGTTCCGGCACCCCCGGGCCGAGCAGGTCGTCGACCAGCACGGCGGCGTGCTCGCGCAGCGCGGGCGCGTCGGCCAGGGCGGCGAGCAGGCCGTCGAGGACCATGTGCTTGCCGTCGGCGACGGCGGACCGTTCGGCGACCGTGGCCGGGCCGGTGTGGCCGTACAGGGCCTTGGTCAACCAGGGGCGCTGGTCCATGGCGAGGATCAGCAGGCTCATCGGGCGTCCTCCGTGACGATGCAGGGCTTGACGTGGTCCCCGGCGACGAACCGGGCGAACGCCTCGGGCAGGTCGGCGAGGGGCAGCGGATGGGTCAGGGTGTCGCGCAGCGTGGCGCCGACCGCGCGCAGCAGCGCCCAGTTCTCCGGCACCTCGCTGATGGGGAAGTAGAACGAGCGCACCGTGAAGCAGTCGGTGCGCCGCCAGCGCGGGGTCGCCGGCATGGTGTACGGCTCGTTCGACTCGCCGAGCGCGACCACCGTGCCCCCCGGGGTGACCACCCGCTGGGCGGTCTCCCGGGCGGCGGCGGCTCCGGAGACCTCGACCACCAGGTCGTACTGGTTCTCCCGGGTCAGGTCACCGGCGGCGGACGCGCCGAGGCGCACGGCGGTGGCGAGCCGCCCGGGATGCGGGTCGTACGCGTGCACCTCGCCGACGCCCAGGTGCGGCGCGACGGCGACGACGCCCAACCCCAGCGGGCCGGCCCCCACCACGAGGGCCCGCGCGACGTCGCCGTCGCGGGTGCGCCGGGCCAGCCGCAGCGCGTGCGCGGCGGTGCCCACGGTGTCCAGCCCGAGCACGGCGACGTCCAGCGGGACGTCGTCGGGCACCGGCAGGACGCAGCGGGCCGGCACGTCCACGTGCTCGGCGAACCCGCCGTCGCGCTGCCAGCCGACGAGCTGCCCCAGGTCCAGGCACTGGTTGGTCAGCCCTGCGGCGCAGCGCACGCAGGTGCCGCAGTAGACCGGGATGTAGACGATGGCGCGGGTGCCGGCGGGTACCTGGACGCCCTCACCGGCGGCGACGACGGTGCCGCCGATCTCGTGGCCCGGCACGACGGGCGAGCCGGCGGCGAGCAGCCGCTTGTCGGACCCGCACAGCGCGCAGACGTCGACCCGCAGCCGGACCTCGCCCGGCGCGACCGGACCGAGGTCCACCCGCTCGAAGTCGATCCGCCCGTCGCCGGTGAACCGGGCCCGGGAACTGGTCGTGGTCACTTGACCGCACCTCCGGTGATGCCCCGGACCAGCCAGCGCTGCGCGAAGACGGTGAGCAGCAGCGCGGGGGCCGAGATCAGCGTGCTGGCGGCCATCAGGCCACCGAAATCGTTGGAGCCCTGGCCGATGAAGTTGAAGGCGATGACGGTCAACGGCAGCGTCTCGGTGGTGGCCAGGGCGAGGGCGAACAGGAAGTAGTTCCACGAGAAGACGAAGCTCAGCATCAACGCCACCGACAGGCCCGGCAGGGCCAGCGGCAGGGCGATCCGGGTGAACCGCTGCCAGGCGTTCGCGCCGTCGATCAGCGTCGACTCCTCGATGCTGATCGGGATCTCCTCGAAGAAGGGGATCAGCAGCCAGATGCAGAGCGGCATCGTGATGATCAGGTGCGCGACGATCAGCAGCCCGTAGTTCAGCGCGGTGTTCGACGGCGCGTCGATGCGGACCGACAGGATGAACAGCGGCAGCACGAACAGCACGCCGGGCGCCATCCGGGCCAGCAGCGTCAGGAAGCCCAGGCCGGGCAGGTTGCGCCGGACCACCACGTACGCGGCGGGCACCCCCAGCAGCAGGCCGAGCAGCGTCGAGCCGCCGGCCACGACGAAGCTGTTGACGATGTACCGGCCGAACTCGAACCGCTCGAACAGGGCGGTGTAGTTCTCCAGGGTCAGCGCCGAGGTCACCGCGAACAACGAGCCGGTGATGTCGACGTTGCGCCGCAGCGACGACCAGAGCATGAACAGCACCGGGCCGAAGAAGACCACGGTGAAGACCGCGTAGGCGGCGTACACGCCGAGGTTGCGGCGGCGGGACCGCTGGGCGGGACCCGCTCCGACGGTACTCACTTCGCCTCCCGGCCGCGCAGCCAGGTGAACAGCCCGGCGATCCCGATGACCAGGACGAGCAGCGTGATCTGCAACGCCGCCGCGTAGCTGGGGGCCTGGTCGATGAAGGCGGCCCGGTAGCCGTAGACGTTGAGGGTGTTCGTGGCGTCCACCGGACCCCCCTGGGTCATGATGTAGATGGTGTCGAAGAACCGGACCAGGTCGACCGTGCGCAGCAGGATCGCCACGGTCAGCACCGGCCGCAGCAGCGGCAGGCCGATGTTCCAGGCGGTCCGCCAGGGGCTCGCGCCGTCGATCGCGGCGGCCTCGAACGGCTCCTCGGGCAGCGCCCGGATACCGGCCGAGATGATCAGCGCCATGAACGGCGTCCACTGCCAGATGTCGACCAGCGCGATGGACCAGGGGGCGATGTCCGGGTCACCGAGCCACACCACCGGGTCGATGCCGACCGCGCCGAGGATCTGGTTGGCCGCGCCGAGCGTCGGATCCATGATCAACAGCCAGAGCAGGCCGACCGCCACGCTCGCGGTGATCGCCGGGATCAGCATCATGCCCTGGAAGATCCGCCGGCCGGGCACGTCGAGGCTCATCACGTACCCGAGCACCAGGCCGAGCACCGTCTCGACGACGAGGCAGACGACGAAGAGGAAGATCGTTACCCGCAGCGCGTTCCAGAACTCCGGGTTGGCGAACATCTCCCGGTAGTTGCCCAGGCCGAGCAGGCCGGCGTTGGTGCCGTCCGGCTGCCGGTCGCTGACCGACAGCCAGAGGGTGTAGACGATCGGTACCAGGACCAGGGCGGCGGTGGCGAGCAGCGCCGGCAGGACGAAGGGCAGGATGCCCCGCGCGGTCGGGTCGACCCGACGCCGGCGCCGTCGCTGGGGTGGGGTCGGCGCCCCCCGCTCCGGCTGTGCGGAGCGGGAGACGGCCGACGGTGTTGTGGTGACCACGACGTCACCCCTCGTTCTTGGCCAACTGCGGGGCGAGGCCGTCCTGGATCTGCGTGGCCGCCTCGGCGGGCGACGCCCGGTCCAGGATCACCAGGCCGACCGCGTCACCGATGATCTTGCGCATCTCCGGTGCGGCCACGCCGACCGGGCCGACCTCGGTCGAGCCGGTGGTCTGCGCGGAGGTCAGCACCTCGTTCCACTCCGTGAGCAGGTCGGTGTCGAGCGAGGCGGTGTACGCCTCGGAGCCGGCCACCGAGGTGCGCGGCGGGGCGATGCCCGACTCGGTCAGCTTCTGCTGGGTCTGCGCGCTGGTCGCCCACTCGACGAACTTCCAGGCGGCGTCCTTCTTCTGGGAGAACGACGAGATCGCCAGGCCCCAGGACAGGATCGTGGTCCGCGAACCGGCCGCCCCGGCGGGGAACGCGACCACGCCCAGGTTGTCGGCGACCTTCGAGGTCTTCGGGTCGGCGATGCTGCTGACCTCGTTGCTCGACTCCAGCATCATCGCCGCGTTGCCGGCGGCCATCAGCGCCGAGGACTGGGTGAAGGTGTTGTTGACCACGCCGTCCGGGCCGTACTCGCGGGCCAGGGTGGCGTACTGGTCGATGGCCTCGACGGCCCGCGGGTCGTCGAAGTTGGGGGTCACCCCGTCCTCCTTGGTCCACGCCACACCCCGGGAATGCAGGAACGGGCCGAAGGTGAACGGCAGCGCCGCCGACTGGCCGCGCAGCGCGATCGGGGTGACCTGACCGCCGGAGCGGTCCTTGATCGCCGCCGCGGTGCTGGTCAGCTCGTCCAGGGTGGTCGGCGGGGTCAGCCCGTACTCCTGGAACAGGTCCTTGCGGTAGTAGAGCACCACCGCCTCGACGTTGATCGGCGCGGCGACCTGCTTACCGTCGACGACCATGCCGGCCCGTACCGCCTCGGGGAAGTCCTCGGCGTCGTAGTCGGCGGCCCCGGAGACGTACGAGTCCAGCGGCTCGTAGTAGTTGGCCTTGGCGAACTGCGGCCCCTCCCGCGACGGCAGCGCCATGAACACGTCCATGGCGGAGCTGCGCGACTGGAGGTTGAGCTGCACCTTGTCACGCATCTGCTGCTCGGCGAAGGTCTGCACCTTGACCGTGATGCCCGACTCCCGCTCGAACTCCGGGATCAGCGGCTCGATCGCGCGCTGCCAGGGGTGGTTGGACATGATGAGGTTGATCTCGTTGGACGACCCGCCCGCATCGCCGCCCCCGCAGCCGACGAGCAGCCCGCCGGCCATGGCCAGGACGACCCCGGCGGTGAGATATCTGCGCATGGTCTTGCCCTTCCGTGTTTCTCGGTTCAGCCGAGCAGGGGTTCCAGCCAGCGGTGGAAGTCGTCGAGCTCGGTGGGGTGGGTGGTGCGCCACTGCTCGGGTACGGTCCGGGTCCGCCCGGCCACGTCGGCCAGTGGCACCGGGTCGTACCCGACGTCGTACGAATCGCCGGGCCGCCGGTGCAGCCCGACCAGGACACCGCCGGCGCGGTCCAGCAGCAGCCGGGCGGCCCGCCGCCCGACCTCGGTGGCCTCGCGCCGGTCGACCTCGGAGGCGAGCGCGCCGGCACTGCGCTGCGTCATCCCGAGCACCTCGCCCCGGGCGGCGACGCCCAGTTCGGCGCCGACCGTGCCGGCCAGCACCCGGGACACGCCGCCGAGCAGGATCCGGGTGTGGTTGCCCGCGTGGAACGGCTCGTCGGTCAGCCCCGGCGCGGCCCCCTCGCTGACCACCACGAAGGCCCGGCCGTGGGTGGCCAGGGCGTCGGCGACCCGGTCGAGGAAGACCGTCCGGTCGAACGGCACCTCCGGCAGCAGCACCAGGTGGGGCGCGTGCGCCGGGTCGTCGGCGTGCCAGGTGGCGGCCAGCGCCAGCCAGCCGACGGAGCGGCCCAGGGTCTCCACGATCCGGACCGGCTCCACCCCGGCCATCGCCGCGTGGTCGCGGGCCAGGTCCGGCACGACCCGGGTCAGGTACCGGGCGGCCGAGGCGTACCCGGGGCTGTGGTCGACACCGACCAGGTCGTTGTCGACGGTCTTCGGGATGCCGACGGTGACCAGCGGCCGGCCCCGGGCGGCGGCGCGCTCGCCGAGCGCGTGCAGCAGCGCCATCGTGCCGTTGCCGCCGATCAGCGACACCCCGTCGACCTCGTGCCGGTCGAGGGAGTCCAGCGCCGCGTCGAGGTCGTCGACGGTCACCGCCCGCCGGCCCGCGCCCAGCCAGGAGCCGCCCCGCCGGGTCGCCGCCGCCGGCACGTCGGCCGGCGTGACCGGGGTGAACGCCCCGGCGACCAGACCGTCGGGGCCGCCGCGCAGGGCCAGCACCTCGTGCCCGGCGGCGGCCGACAGGAAGCCGTGCAGGCTGGCGTTGACCACGGCGGTCGGCGCGCCGGTCTGTCCGATGAGCAGCCGCATCGTCAGCCCTCGACCGGTCGGGCGGCCACGCTGGCGAAGCTCTGGAACGTCTCCAGGCCGGGCCGGCCGCCCTCGTACCCGAGACCGGACTCGCCGAGTCCGCCGAAGGGCACCCACGGCGTGTTCGGCGTACCGGTGTTGATCCCGACGATGCCGGCGCGCAGCCGGCCGGCGACGGCACGGGCGGCGTCGAGGTCGGTGCCGCAGACGTACCCGGCCAGCCCGTACCCGGTGGCGTGGTGCAGCCGGAGCACCTCGGCGAGGTCCCGGTAGACGTGCACCGGGGCGACCGGTCCGAAGATCTCCTCGGTCATCGCCCGGCTGTCCGCCGGGGCGTCCAGCAGCACGGTGGGGGTGGCGTAGTGCCCGGCGGCGGGCAGTGGCGCGTCGGCGGTGACGGCGCGGGCGCCCCGGTCGACCGCGTCGGCGACGATCGCGGCCATCCGGGCCGGGTCGCCGGCCGGGGCGAGCGGCCCCAGGTCGGTGTCCGGGTCGGTGGGGTCACCGACGCGCAGCGCCCGGGTGGCGGCGACGAACGCGTCGACGAAGTCGCCGGCCACCTCGGCGGCGACGAAGACCTGGTTGGCGGCGATGCAGGACTGGCCGTTGTTGCGGTACTTGGCCACCACCAGGGTCTCGGCCGCCGCCTGCGGGTCGGCGTCGGGGAGCACCACGAACGGCGCGCAGCCGCCCAGCTCCAGCACCGTCCGCAGGAAGTGCGGCGCGGCCTGGGCGGCGACGAGCCGCCCGACCCGGGTGGAGCCGGTGAACGAGACGACCCGGACGGCCGGGTCGGTCAGCCACGGCGTCACCACGTCCCCGGGGGTACCGAGCACGGTCGAGAGCAGCCCGTCGGGCAGGTGCCGGGCACAGACGTCGGCCAGCACCATCGACGACAGCGGGGCGAGCTCGGACGGCTTGAACAGCACCGGACAGCCGGCCGCCACCGCCGGGGCGATCTTGCGGGCCGGGATGGAGACCGGGAAGTTCCACGGGGTGAGCACGGCGGCCACCCCGAGCGGCCGGACGTCGACCTCGTGCCGGATGCCGGGCACCACGTCGAACCGCTCGGCCCGCTGCCGCTCCAGCAGGTCGGCGGTGATCCGGAAGTACGCGACGGTGAGCCCCAGCTCGGCACGGGCCTCGGCGAGGCGCTTGCCGGTCTCCCGGGTGATCAGGGCCGGCCACTCGTCCCCGCCGGCGAGCTGCTCGACGGTGTCGGCGACGGCCCGCAGCGCGGCGGCCCGGTCGGCGACCGGGGTGGCCGCCCAGCCGGCGGCGGCCCGCTTCGCGGCGGCGAGGGCGGCGGCGGCCTCCGCCGGACCGCCGGTGGCGACCTCGGTGACGGCGGCCCCGGTCGCCGGGTCGTGCACGGCCAGCGGGGCGCCGCCCGCGCCGGCGTGTCCGGCGACCCGCACGGCGGTGGCGGCGGCGAGGACCTGGGGGACGATGGGGTCGGTCACGGGATCTGCTCCTCGTAGCGGTCGAGCTGGTCGGGGTCGAGGTCGACGCCGAAGCCGGGGCGGTCGGGAACCCGGACGGTGCCGTGGTCGGTGAGCAGCGCGTCGGCGGCGGCGCGCAGCGGGTTGGAGCGGATGTCCCACTCGACGAGCCGGGTGGCCCGGGTGGCGGCGGCGGCGCAGACCGTCGCGGCGGTGGCCACGGCGCCGTTGTAGAGGTGCGGGTTGACGGTGTGCCCGGTGGCGGCGGCAGCCGCGCGGACGGCGAGGAACTCGGTGATCCCGCCGACCTTGCTCAGATCCGGTTGGACGATCCGCACCCCGTCGCCACGCAGGTACGGCGCGAAGGCCGCCGCGCCGTACAGGTTCTCCCCGGTGGCCAGCGGCATGCCGGTCCGCCGGGCCAGCTCGGCCAGCTCCGCCGGGTGGTCACCGGCGAGCGGCTCCTCCAGCCAGGCCACCCCGAGGTCGACCAGGGCGGGGGTGGCCGCCAGCGCCTCGTCCAGCGACCAGGCCTGGTTGGCGTCGGCGAAGATCTGCGCGTCGTCGCCGAGCACCCTCCGGGCGGTCCGTACGTTCGCCAGGTCGGTCTCGGTGCCGAAGCCGACCTTGACCTTCACTGCGGTGAGGCCGAGGGCGGCGCACCGCTGCGCGGTCTCGGCGACGCCGGTCGGGCCGAGGCTGGAGCCGTACACCGGGAGTTCGGTGCGGACGTCGGGGTGGTCGGCGAGCAACCGGGTCAGGCCGACCCCGGCGTGCCGGGCGGCCAGGTCCCACAGGGCCAGGTCGACGCCGCTGACCGCCTGGTGGATCGGGCCGGGCGCGCCCCACTGCCGGCCGAGCGGGCGCAGCCGGCGCAGCAGGGTGCGGTGCGCCTCGGCGGGGTCGGCGAACCGCCGGCCGACCAGCAGCGGGGCGACCCCCTCACGGATCGTGGCGACCCGCTCCCGCCAGGCCCAGGACGGGTAGTTGGCCCAGGTCTCGCCGACCCCGACCGCGCCGTCGGCGAGTTCGACCTCGACCAGGAGCATCACCCGGTGGGTCAGCGGGGCGAAGGACATCGCGATGTCCTCGGCCGGGCGGGCCCGCAGCA
Organism: Micromonospora rosaria; assembly: GCF_001567585.1. Lineage (GTDB taxonomy): Bacteria > Actinomycetota > Actinomycetes > Mycobacteriales > Micromonosporaceae > Micromonospora > Micromonospora rosaria. The sequence continues at coordinate 25,332 of NZ_LRQV01000013.1, read as the reverse complement.
CCCGGCAGCGGACGGCGGTCACCGGCGCGTCCGGCAGCGCGACGGGGGCGGGCGTGACGCCGCCCGTCGCGGTGCCGGGCGCGACGCCGTCCGTCGCGGTGCCGGGCGCGACGCCGTCCGTCGCGGTGCTGGGGGAGCCGGCCGGGGCAGGCGGCACGGCGGTGGTGTTCCCGACGGCTGCGGACGTCCGGCGCATCTGCTCCCTCTCTCACAACCTGGCGAAGTTGCATGCAGTCTTGAACGCCAGTGTCGTGCTCGTCAAGAGCCTGTAACAAACACGTGTCCGAGACCGGCGGACCCCGCGCGAGGAAACGGGCCCGTGGCACCCGGGGTCGGGGTGGGTCCGGTGAACGACCGATGGAACCGCAGGTCGACGCGGTGCCGACGCCCGGCGGAGGGACCACGGGGCGTGGTCGACGCACGGCCGCCGACCCCGGCTTTCGGCCGGAGCCCGCAGCGGCGCCCCGACCCCGGCCTCACCCCCGGCCCTGGCGACGGCCGCCCGGTCAGGGCGCGGACCGGACGGCCGTCGCCGGGCGGGGTCAGGCGCGGACCAGCCGGGTGCCGCTGCGGCGGGCGGCGTCGGCGACGGCCGGTGGCAGGTCGACGTCGGTGACCAGGGTGTCGATCCGGTCGAAGGCGCACACCCGTACCGGGGCGCTGGCGGTGAACTTGCTGCCGTCGACGACCAGGACGATCTCGTCGGCGATGTCCATCACCGCGTGCTTGGCGGTCAGCTCGACCTCGGAACGGGCGTAGACCCCGCGCTCGTCCACCGCGCTGGCGCCCAGGAAGAGCATCCGTACCCGCATCCGTTGCAGCAGGTCGAGGGCGGCGAAGCCGACCATCGCCTGGTTCTCGTGCAGCAGCTCGCCGCCGATGCCGATGACCCGGGCGCGCGGCCGACCCAGCATGTGCGCCAGCACCGGGACCGAGTGGGTGACCAGGCAGCCGTCGAACTCGTCGGGCAGGGCGTGCGCCACCGCGACCGCGGTCGTACCGCTGTCCACGCCGATCGTGTCACCCGGTCTGACCAGGCCGGCGGCGGCCCGGCCGACGGCCCGTTTGGCCTCCGGGTGGGCCTGGGCGCGCAGGGCGAAGGTGGGCCCGGCGGGCCCGTCCGGGGGCAGGCTGACCCCACCGTGGACCAGCATCGCCTCGCCGGTCTCGGCCAGTCTCCGCAGGTCCCGGCGGACCGTCATGGGGGAGACGCCGAGCTGCTCGGCGAGGTCGGTGACCGAGAGGAAGCCCGACCGCCGCAGGGCGGCCATGATCTGGGTCCGGCGCTGCGGAGCGCCGTCGTAGCGCAGGGACTCCAGGGTCACGCCGGGGACCTCTCTCTGTGCGGCGGATGTGCGGAAAGTCTAAACCACCCGACCCGTCTGGTTGATTTCTAACAAAGGATGTTAGCTTCGGTCACCCGTTGTTCCGTTTCCGGGAGGATGACCCGTGACGACCTTCCCCGCCTCCGCCCTGGCCCGCCCCTCCGGCGGCTACGCCATGCTCGCCGTCGACCAACGCGAGGCCCTGCGGGCCATGTTCGCCGCCCACCAGTCGGCACCCGTCACCGACCAGCAGCTCACCGACTTCAAGGTCGCCGCCACCCGGACGCTCAGCCCGTACGCCTCGGCCGTCCTGGTCGACAAGCAGTTCGGCTGGGACGCCGTCGTCGCAGCCGGCGTCACCGACCCCGGCTGCGCCCTCATCGCCGCCGCCGACGCCTTCACCGGCAGCGCCACCGAGTTCGTCGCCGACGTCGCCATCGACCCCACGGTCGACCCCGCCACCGTCCGGGCGCAGGGCGCCAAGGCCCTCAAGCTGCTCGTCCTCTGGCGCCCCGACGAGGCCCCCGACGGCCGGATCGCGCTGGCCACCGACTTCATCGCGCGCTGCCGCGAGCACGGCCTGGTCAGCATCATCGAACCGGTCAGCCGGGGCCCCCGTGACGGCGGCGCGTACGACCACGAGGCCGGCATCCACGCCGCCGCCCGGGAACTCGGCTCGCTCGGCGCGGACCTGTACAAGGCCGAGGTCCCCACCCACGGCAAGGGGACCGAGGCGGAGATCCTCGCCGGGTGCGAGCGGCTCACCGAGGCCATCACCGGCCCCTGGGTCGTCCTCTCCTCCGGCGTCCCGGCCGACCTGTTCGGCCAGGCCGTGCGGACCGCCTGCCGGGGTGGCGCGTCCGGCTTCCTCGCCGGTCGGGCCGTCTGGGCGTCGGTGGTCGGCAGCCCCACCCTGGAGGCCGACCTCGCCGCCGTCTCCGTCGACCGGCTGCGCCGGCTCGCCGACATCGTCGACGACGCCGTCACCCGCTGACACCGTGCCGGTCGGCGACGTTCTCGCGGTGGTCGCCGTGGCGCTCGGCGCCACCGCGCAGCGCCTCACCGGGCTGGGGTTCGCCCTGGTGGCGGCCCCCTTCCTGGTGGTGCTGCTCGGCCCGCGTACCGGCGTCACCCTCGCCAACGTCCTGTCCATCGTGCTCTGCCTGATCGTGCTCGCCAGCACGTTCCGGCACCTGCACCGCCGGCTGGCCGCCGCGCTGGTCGGCGGCGCGGCGCTCGCCGTACCGGTCGGCGCGCTGGTGGTCCGGACCCTGCCCACCCCGGCGCTGCTGATCGGCGTCGGCACGCTGACCGCCGGCTCGGTGCTCTGGGTCGTCACCGGCCGGGCGCTGCCCCTGCTGCGCCGCCGGGGCGGCGCCGTCCTCGCCGGTGTCGCCTCCGGCTTCTGCAACACCACCGCCGCGACCGGCGGACCGCCGCTGGCCGTCTACGCGGCCAGCACCGGCTGGCCGCACCGCGCCTTCGTACCCAGCGTGCAACTGGTCGGGCTGGTCAGCAACACGCTCTCCGTGGTGGTCAAGGGCACCCCCGCGGTCTCCTGGCCGCTCGTCGCGGCCTGCGGCCTGGCGATGGCCGCCGGCCTCACCGGCGGACAGTTCCTCGTCCACCGGGTCAGCGATGCCCACGCCCGTCGCGCCATGCTCCTGCTCGCCCTCGGCGGGAGTCTGCTCGCCGTCGTCAAGGGGGTGACGTCCCTGTGACCGTCCTGCGTCGTGGCCGCCCCACCGCCGGAGCCGACGAACCGGACGACGCCGGCCCGGTCCGCCGGCCCGAGCGTCTGTTCGCCGAGGGCACCGACCCCGACCCCCGGTTCAGCCTCGCCAACGAACGCACCTTCCTCGCCTGGATCCGCACCTCGCTGGCGCTCTTCGCGGCCGGGATCGCGCTGGAGGGCCTGAACCTCCCGATCCATCCCGGGTTCCGGCTCGCCGCCGCCGTCGTCCTGATCGCCCTCGGCACCCTCACCCCGGCCCACGCCTGGTACGGCTGGCTGCGCACCGAACGGGCGCTGCGCCTGGAGCGGGGACTGCCGCCACCGACCACCATGGCGGTACCGCTCGCCGTCGGGCTGCTGACCGTCGGCGCCCTGATCGTCGCCGGACTGCTGGGGTGAGCCGGCCCGGCCTGCACGTCGAGCGGACCACCCTGGCCTGGCGCCGGACCGCCGCCGCAGCCGCGCTCGCCACGCTCGTGGTGGGTCGGATCCTGGCCCCCCACCTCGGGTACGCCGCGCTGGCCGTCACCGCCCCGGTCGCCGCCGGGGCCCTGGTGGCGGTGATCGGGGTGCTGCCCCGCCGCGCGTCCGCCGCCCGCCCGCCGGCCACCGCAGGCGTCTGCCCACGACCACCCCGCCCCGCCCCCGCGCTGCTCGCCCTCCTGGCGGCCACCACCGCGCTCGCCGGTCTCGCCGCGGCGGGCGCCGTCCTGCTCACCTGACCGCCGCTCGGTCCTCTGGCGGCTGGCGCAGCGCGTCGTCGAGACGTACCGGGCGCCGCACGTCGTCCCGGCGGTCCCGAGGGACGTCACCGACCTGCGCGACGCCTTCGCCGGCCACGACCGCCCCGACCAGCTCTGAGCGGGGCGGCCCGCCGTGGCGCGGCGGACCGTCAGAAGCTGCTGACCAGCTTGACGAACGCCTCGTCGATCTTCGCGGGGTCGGTGGCGTCGAACGCCTTGCCCGCCGACGCCTTGGCGATCTGGTCGAGGATGGCGAAGTTCGAGTCCCGGTCGAAGGCGATGCAGAACACCTTCACCGGGCGTTGCGGGTCCAGTTCGACGTCGGCGAGCAGCCGGGCCAGGTCGTTGTCCTTGCTGTACTCGTTCTCGCCGTCGGTCAGCACGACCACGGCGTTGATGCGTTCGGGGTCGTACCGGTCGACCAGGTGCCGGTGCGCGGCCCGGACGGTCGTGTAGAGGGCGGTGCCCCCCTCCACGTGCAGCCCCTCGATGCGGCTGGTGATCCGCTTCTGGTCGAAGTCGCCGAGCCGGACCTCCTCCCGGTACGGCCCCGGTGCCCGCCCCGGGTCGTCTGACGAGAACGACCAGAGCCCGACCCGGTCCTCCGAGTTGAGCAACGCGAGGCCCTTGCCCGCCGCCGTGGCGGCGACCTGGAACCGGGTACGGTCACCGACCGCCGCCTCCATCGACCCGGACGTGTCGAGGGCGATCAGCACGTTGGCCTTCTTCCGCAGCGTGCTCCACTTGTTCAGCATCGCCTCGACCACCTGCGGCTCCGGCGGCGAGAAGTAGGTCAGCCCGCCCGGCGGCTCGGTGCCGACGCTGTCCAGCAGCTCCGCCGAGGCCCGGTGCTCGTGGTCGCGGAAGCCGAGGCGGGTGAAGCTCTCCTGCTGGGGGCCGTCGGTCAGGAAGTCCAGGAAGTCGGCCGCCGCCGCGCGCTGCCGCTCGTCGGCGGAGGGGAGCACCACGAACGGGTGGTCCAGGTTGAACGTGCCCTCCTTCGGGTGCACGGCGACCAGGGGCACGTTCGGCCGGCGGGCCGGTTGACCGTCCGCCCTCGGGCTCAGCTCGCCCTCGTTGTAGAGGTGGACCAGTTCCTCCTGCATGACGATGGCGCTCATGTCGCTCGTGCCGCCGGCCAGGTCGACCTCGGCGAGGTCGCGCAGCAGGTCCACCGAGTCGTCGCTGTAGTGCGACACGTTGGCCTCGATGCGCCGGACGAACTGCGTCACCGCCGGGTTGGCCAGGTCGGAGCGGGTCAGGTCGCTGGCCCGGTTGACGGCGGCGTAGTAGGTCGCGATGGTCGCGGCCAGCCCGGAGGTGGACAGGTTCGGGTTGTCCTTGCCGAAGGTGAAGCGCCCCCACTCCGGCTTGCCGAAGCTCTTCCAGCCCTCGCGGCCGGAGAGGCCGAGCAGGTCGCCCCAGCCCAGGGGCCCGCGCTGGCGGACGACGTCGGCCTTGGGCTGCGGCATGGCGATCACCAGCGGGCTGTTCACGATCGACGGGTAACGGTCCGGGGTCTGCGGCGTCCGTCCGGCGGCCCGGTCGAGCAGGTGGAGCTGACCGGTCCACAGGCTGGACGTCGGCAACCAGACCTGCGGCGGCGGCAGGCCGGTGCCGCGCCAGTCGGTGGCCAGGGCCTCCGCCGCCCGGCCCGAGTTCAGCGCGCTGACGTGGACCGTGGCGCAGCCGCCACCGGGCAGCGGCCGGGCGCTGGCGCTGTACCGCTGGGCCAACTGGACCAGCAGTTCCGCCTTCTCCGTCGAGGAGTTGACCTCCAGGGTCACGGTGCAGGACGCCCGGGGCTGTCCGGTGTCGGCGGCCCGCTGCTGGACGAGGACGAACGCTCCGGCGATGACCACCAGTCCGGCGCTGACGGCCGCCGTGTACGGCAGCCACCGTCGCGGACCCGTCGAGGTTGCGGCCATGCGGGAGCCTCCTTGCTGGTCGACCGGTGGCAGTCAACCTATCGGTCGCCCGCCACCCGGGCGATCGGTCGCACGGACCATCGGCTAGGTCTGGTGGGAGCGACCGCCGAGCGCCACGGCGAGCAGCAGGCGGACCAGGTAGACCACGACGAAGGTCGCCGCGCCGGCTGCGGCGGCGTCACCGACCAGGCCCGAGGCGAGGTAGCCGGCGGCGGCGCCGACCGACCCGAGGAAGATCGCCGTCGAGACGCCCCAGGCGTCGGTGGCCTCCCGGCGCAGCCGCCGCCCCCAGCCGTCGTCGGTGGCGGCGGGCCGACCCTGCCCGGCGGCGGGCGCCGTCGGGGCGTCCTGCCCGCCGGTACGGGCCTGCACCGGGATCGTCGGCGTGGGGATCGGCAACGGCTGGTTCGGTGTCGGCGCGCCGGCGGTCTCGTGCCCCACTTCGAGCATGGCCTCCCGGCGGTGCGGGCCGGCGGCCGTGGCATCCTGCCCGAGCAGCCGCATCAGCACGTGCTCGGCCTCCGGCCGGTCCGCCGGATCCTTGGCCAGGCACTGACGTACGAGATCGTCGAGGTCGGGCGGGAGCGGTGGCAGGTCGGGCGGCTCGTGCACCACCCGGTGCATCACCGCGAACAGCGAGTCGTTGCCGAACGGGGGTCGACCGCCGGCGGCGAAGGCGATCGTCGCGGCCCACGCGAAGACGTCGCAGGCCGGGCCCACGCCGTCGTTGCGGAACCGTTCCGGCGCCATGTACGCGATGGTCCCCACCACCTGGCTGGTCACCGTCTCGGTGACGCCCACCGCGCGGGCGATGCCGAAGTCGATCACCCGTGGGCCGTCGCGGCCGAGGACCACGTTGTCCGGCTTCAGGTCGCAGTGCACCACGTGGGAACGGTGGATCGCCGCGAGCGCGGTGGCGGTGCCGACGGCGAGCCGGTGCAGCGCGTTGCCGGTCACCGGGCCCTGCTCGCGGACGTGGCGGAACAGGGTGGGGCCCTCGATGAACTCGCTGACCACGTACGGCCGCTCGCCGTCCACGTCGGCGAAGAGCACCTGCGCGGTGCAGAACGGGGCGACCCGGCGGGCGGCGGCGATCTCCTTCATGAACTGCGACCGGGCCCGGGGATCGCGCAGGTCAATGTTGATCATCTTGACCGCGACCCGGTCGCCCTGCTCGTCCTCGCCGAGGTACACCACGCCCTGACCGCCGGCGCCCAACCGACCGAGCAGGCGGTACGGGCCGGCGGTGGGCGGATCGTGCGCCCACAGCGGGGCGAGCCCCGGCGGGCCACCGGCCAGTTCTGTCATCCCGACCCCATCAGCGTCTGTCCCACTCGGCGGAGCACACCGGACATGGTGCCATGCCCGGTCAGGTCCACGGCGTCCGTCCGCCCGGCGCCCGGCCCGTGCCGCTGGACCTGCCGGGTGGGCGTCGGGCGGGCGGCGCGTCCTCAGGGGCGACCGGTCGCGGTGAGCAGCGCGAGGCCGGTCTCCGGGTCGACGCGCTTGACGAGGCTCCCGCCGACCTCGCTGATGATCACTTCGAGGGTGGGCCAGACCTCGCCCCGCAGCAGGTGCCCGCCGACGGTGCTGCCGTCGCGGCGGCCGAGCACGGCGTGCACGTGCAATGCGGGCCGGCCCTGGCTCTCGGCGACGTCGCCGAGCAGGGACAGCACCTCGACCTGCTCGGCGACGGGGATCCGGAGGTAGTCCCGCGCGTCCCGGTCGAAGTAGCCGACCTCGGCGCGGCGGAACCCGCCGACGGCGGTGACCCGCGCCCCCCGGACGTCGGAGCGGGCCGCCACCTCGTTGACGACCTCGACCGCGTCCTCGCCCTTGTCGACCGCGACCACGATCACGCGGCACCCGCCGTCGGTCAGTTCGGTCATTCTCATGGTCCGCCTCCGGTTCGACACGGTGAGCGGCGGCCCGCTCTCCGGCCGGCGGTTACCCCTCAGGGCCGGGTCCTCACGGAGGACACGCCGGTGCTACCGCCCGGCGGGTGCCCGGTGGTCGACGAGGCTGGCGGCGAGCAGCCCCAGGGCGAGAAGTTGGGTGGCGCCGAGGACGGCGATCAGGGCGGGCAGCGAGCGGCTGTACAACGCTCCCGCCAGACCGCCGCCCGCCAGGGCCGCGACGCCCTGGACGGCGGCGAAGACGCCGTAGGCGGTGGCGCGGCGGGCGGCCGGGACGAGGTCGGCCACGAGGGCCTTGACGGTGGAGTCCTGTACCCCGACCGCCGCGCCCCACAGCAGGGTGCCGACCACGATCGCGCCGAAGCTGCCGGACAGCGCCAGGGCCGGCACGGCGGCCCCCAGCACGGGCAGGGCGAACAGCACCCGGGCGTGCCACCGGTCGTACAGGTGACCGCTGGCCAGGGCGGCCACGGCGGCGGCGGCCATCGCGGCGGCGTACAGCAGCGGAATCCCGGCGGTGGCCAGCACCCCGGTCCGCGTGGCGTGGAACGAGATGATCCCGAAGGTCACCAGCCCGGCGGTGGCGGCTCCCGCCGCCGCGGCGAACAGGAAGAAGCGACGGGGCAGGTCGGCGCCGACCCAGCGGCGCGCAGCGGTCGACGGTGGGGCGGTGGCGGGGCCGGCGGAGGCGGCGGGTGCCGGGGCTTCGCGGTCGAAGACGGCCGGCTGGGGTACCCGCCGACGGATCCACAGCAGCAGCCCGACGGCCAGCGCCCCGGGCACCGCCAGGACGGCCAGGGCCGGCCAGATCAGGCCGGTGGCCGCGATGACGGCCGCGACCAGCAGCGGCCCGGTGAACGCGCCGAGCTGGTCCAGGGCCTTGTGCACCGCGAAGCCGCGCCCCCGACCGACGGCTCCGGCGGCCTGGGCCAGCAATGCCGACTTGGCCGGGCTGCGCACGGCCTTGCCGGCGCGCTCGGCCAGGATCAGCGCGGCGGCGACCAGCAGGCCGGCGCCGCCGAGGAAGGGCGCCACGGCGAGGAGCGGCACACAGACGGCGGTCACCGCGTACCCGGCCAGCGTCAGGGACCAGTACCGGCCGGTGCGGTCGGCCAGCGGCCCGAAGGCCAGGCGCAGCAGCAGGGCCATGGCCTCCCCGGCGCCGGCCACCAGGCCCACGACCAGGGCCGAGGCGCCCAGCGCGCCCAGCAGCGGCCCGGTGATCGACCGCGCGCCCTCGTAGACCATGTCGGCGGCCAGGCTGACCATCCCGAAGCCGACCACGACCCGCCACGCGGACCACCTCGGAGCCGGCGGCCCGGCCGACACCGGCACGGCGGGCTCGGCCGGGCCCGTGGACACCTTCGACATGCGCGCTCCTCGCTCCCGCCGGGCGGACCGCCGACGGGGGTGGCGGTGCGCTCAGCGATTCTCGCGGAGGAACCCGTCGATGTCGTCGGCGATCTCGTCGGGATGTTCGCCGGCGACCGCGATCGTCGCCGAACAGCTCGCCGACCCCGGCTACGACACCGCCGCCGAGCACCTCGTCGACCTGCTCTACGCCGCACTCAGGTAGCCGGCGGCAGCTCCGCACCCGGCTGTCGTCCGGTGGCACCGCCGGGGCCCCGGTCCGGGCCTGCGGACTCGTACGATGGGCGCAGGCATCGCAGCGGGGAGGGCGGATGGGCAAGGGGATCGTCTCGCAGGATCTGCCGGGTATCGGGACACGGTACGACGTCGACCTGGGCAGCCGTAGCCAGCGGTTGTCCATCGTCGTGCGCCGCGACGGTGTCCGTGACCTGTACATCTTCACCTCGGGCTCGGACGACCCCGTGGCGGTGATCGAGCTGACCGACGAGCAGGCCCGCAAGGTCGGCGCCCTGCTGGTCGGCACGTACTTCGCCGACTAGACTCGCCGCCGCCGCGGGTCACCCCCCTCCCCAGGAGTTCGTCCCATGCATGCTGAGCTGCTCGGTTTCGGCGCCCTGGTGCTGGTCGCGGGCCTGCTGGCCAGGGCGGGCCGACGGGTCAACCTGCCCACCGTGCCGTTCTTCATGCTCGCCGGCATCCTGCTCGGGCCGGCCACCCCCGGGCCCGTCCTCATCGCGCACCCCGAGGACCTGAGTCTGCTCGCCTCGCTCGGCCTGGTGCTCCTGCTGTTCCACCTGGGCGTCGAGTTCCCGGTCCAGCAGGTGCTCGGCAGCGGCAAGCGGCTGTTCGTGGCGGCCGGCTGCTACATCGCCCTCAACATCAGCGCCGGCCTGGCCCTCGGCTTCGCCCTGGGCTGGGGCGGCCACGAGGCCTTCGTCATCGCGGGCGCGCTGGGCATCTCCTCGTCGGCCATCGCCACCAAACTGCTCATCGAGCTGCGCCGGCTGGCCAACGCGGAGACCCCGGTCATCCTCGGCATCATCGTCATCGAGGACCTGTTCCTCGCGCTGTACCTGGCGCTGCTCTCACCGATCCTGTCCGGCGCCGGGTCGGCGGGCGAACTCGCCCTGCGGATCGGCATCAGCTTCGGCTACCTGGTCGTCCTCTTCGCCGTGGCCCGGTACGGCGCCCGGCTGGTCGCCCGGGTGATCGACAGCCGGGAGGACGAGCTGCTCGCCCTGCTCATGGTCGGGTTGGTCCTGCTCGTCGCCGGGATCTCCGCCGAGATCGGGGTCTCCGACGCGATCGGCGCGTTGATGATCGGGCTGGTGGTGGCGCGCACCACGGTCCGGGAACGGGTGGAACGCCTCGTCCTGCCCCTGCGCGACGTCTTCGCGGCGGTGTTCTTCGTGGTCTTCGGGCTGAGCATCGACGTCGGGGAGATCGGCACGGTGGCGCTGCCGGTACTCGCCGCGGTGCTGCTGACGATCGTGATCAACGTGGTGGCCGGGCTGGTCGCCGGTCGCCTGTTCGGGCTGAACCAGCGGGGCGCGGCCAACGTCGGACTGACGGTTCTCGGCCGGGGCGAGTTCTCGTTGATCCTCGCCACGCTCGCGTTGACCGCCGGCCTCGATCCGCGGCTCGGCCCCTTCATCGCCCTGTACGTGTTGGTGCTCGCCGTGCTCAGCCCACTGCTCGCCGCGAACTCGCGCTACCTGGCCCGGGTGATCCCGGACCGGATACTGCACCCCGGCTGGCGGTACGTCCGGGAGGAGACGATCAGCACCGCCTGCACGCACCTGGACCGGATCCAGATCACCGAGTCCGACGCCGAGGAGTGCCCGCAGTGCGTGGCCACCGGCGACGACTGGGTGCAGCTACGGATGTGTCTGACCTGCGGCGCGGTACGGTGTTGCAGCGACTCACCGCACAACCACGCCGAGGAGCACTTCCGCCAGACGGGGCACCCGTTGATCCGCTCGCTCGAACCCGGCGAGGAGTGGCGGTACTGCTACGTCGACGCCACCCTGGTCCGGGAGCCGATCGGGTCGACCCGCCCGTGACACCGCCCGCCTGAGGGCGCCGGCCCCGGTGCCCTGAGCCGTAACCACCACGGCCCGGGTCCCCCGCTGGGGAGGAGCCCGGTACGCGCGGGGGTGCCGTCGGTCGGCCGTCCCCGCTGTGGCGAACCGCCTGCGGCCGGTGGTGGTGCTTGCCAGAGTGAACAGGTGTCCGACGACGGCCTGCGTCCGCATCCGAGCGCCGGTGGTGTCCGGCTGGTGGGTCGGGACCCCGGCGCCGAGGGTGACGTGAGCTGGATGGAGCTCTTCGTCGACCTGTTCTTCGTCTTCGCCTTTCTGAAGGTGGCCACGCTGATGTCGGCCGACCTGAGCGTGTTCGGCACGATCCGTGGGGTCCTGGTGATCCTGCTGCTGTGGCACTGCTGGACGTCCTGTGCCTGGCTCGGCAACGTCATCCACGTCGACCGGGGCGGCATGCCGCTGCTGATGACCGGGGTGGCGACCGCGGTGCTGGTGATCGGGGTCGCCGTACCGGAGGCGTTCGCCGACGTGCCCGGCAACCTCTCCGGTCCGGTCGTGGTGGTCGGCGGCTACCTCCTGATCCGGTTCTGTGTCCTGGCGGTGCTCACCTACCACCAGCGGGGCGGCGCGACGGGCCGGAGGCTGCTGGTGTGGCTGGCCTTCCTCGCGGCCGGGGCGATGCTGCTGGTCGCCGTGCTGCTCCCGCCGGCCCTGCCGGAACGGGTCGACGGGGATCTGGTCCGGGTCGTCCTGTTCGCCGGCGCGCTCGGCGTCGACTTCGTCATCTTCGCCGGGGTCGGCCGGGGTACCTGGCAGGTCGTGTCGCCGTGGCACCTGGCCGAACGGCATGCCGTGATCATCCTGGTGGCGCTCGGCGAGACGATCATCTCGATCGGGGCGAGCCGGGGGGTCGGCGTGGACGAGCCGGTCACCTGGGAGGTGGCCGCCGCCGCGACCCTGGGCATGATCATCGTGTCGGCGCTGTGGTGGACCTACTTCGACCTGGCGAAGATGCTCGCCGAACACGGGCTGTGGCGGGCCCGGGGCCCGGCCCGGACCCGGCTGGCCCGGGACGCCTACCTCGGGCTGCACCTGCCCATGATCTCCGGGCTGATCATCTTCGCCCTCGGTCTCAAGCACGCCGTCGCCGTCGCGGTGGGGGAGGCCGACCGTCCCTGGGACACCACGAGCGTCCTGACCCTCTTCGGCGGGGTGCTGCTCTACCTGATCGCGCTGGTCGCCTTCGAGTGGCGGACGGCACGGATCATCGGTCGCAGCCCGCTGATCGGCATCGGGCTGCTCCTCGCCCTGCTGCCGCTGGCGGTCGGCGCCCCCGCCGTGGGCGCGCTGGCGCTGCTCGCCGTGGGGGTCGCCGCGATGGCGGTCGCCGACCAGACGATCTTCCGCCGCCGGCACCAGGCGCTGCACCACCTGGTCGAGCCCGAGGCGGCCCGCCTCGGTGGGGTCTCCCCCCGGGAACTCTTCGTCGACCTGGTGTTCGTGTTCGCGTTCATCCAGGTGACGTTGCTGATGACCCGGCACCCGTCGCTGCTCGGCATCGTCCGGGGGCTGACCCTGCTCGCGTTGCTCTGGTGGGCGTGGATCTCGTACTCCTGGCTGGCCAACATCGTCCGCACCGAGACGGCGGTGGTCCGGTTCAGCACGATCGGCATCGCCACGGCCGTGCTGGTGCTCGGCTTCGCCATTCCCCAGGCATTCGGCCCCGCCGGCGGTGGCCTGCAGGGCTCCTCGCTCATCGTGGTGTGTTACGTCGCCGGGCAGCTCATCCAGGGCGTGCTGCTCTGGCAGGTGTCCCGCACGAACGCGGTCCTGCGGCACGTCGCGCGCCGGGTCGCCCTGCCCTCCGGCATCGCGCTCGCGCTGCTGGCGGTCATCGTGGCGGTGGAGGTCGTGACGCCCGCGGTGGTCTCCGACAGCCTGGGCATCACCCTGCTGTGGGTCGCGGCCCTGCTCGTCCAGTACGTCGGCGCCTACCTGCGGGAGAGCGCCGCCTGGCGGGTGCAGTCGGTACGGCACTGGGTCGACCGGTACGCGCTCATCATGCTCATCGCCTTCGGCGAGGCCATCATCTCCGTGGGCCTCGCCACGAGCGGGCGGCCGGTCTCCGTCACCGTCCTGGCGCTCGTCGTCGTCGGAGCGCTGAGCATCGGGACCCTGTGGTGGTCGTACTTCACCACCATCGACTCCTCGCGCCTGGCCCTGCGGGCCCGGACCGGCCGGGCGCGGACGCTGCTCGCCCGGGACGCCTTCACGTACCTGCACCTGCCCATGGTCGCCGGGGTGATGCTGGTCGCCTTCAGCCTGCGCCAGATCCTGGTGCCGGAGCGGACCGTCAACGCCTACGGGCACTACGCCCTCTACCTGGGCGTGGCGCTGTACCTGGCCGCCAACCAGTGGTACTGGTGGCGGATGTGGCGCGTGGTGAGCTGGCAACGGGTCGGCGGGGCGGTTCTCGTCGCCGCCCTGTCCCCGCTGACTGTCCTGCTGCCCCCGCCCTGGCCCCTCGTCCTGCTCACCGGGGTCGGCGTCGTCGCCGCTGCCCTGGAGGTGCTGCACGGCGGTGACCCCCGCACCCACGAGCCCCGCCCGGCCACCTGAGCCGGCGGCGGCGCCCCTGAGCAGCCCGCTTCCGCAGGCGGTGGGATTCCCGAGGGGACGGCGCGGGAGGTAGGGTGTGGCCGCCGTGGTGTTCGGGAAGCCGGTGCGGTACCGGCGCGGCCCTCGCCACTGTGATCGGGAAGCCGACGGCCCTTGTCCTCCGTGGAGGTCACTGAGCGTTCACGCTCGGGAAGGCCGGCCGTCGGTGTGGTACCCGTCAGCCAGGAGACCGGCCACGGCACGCTCGACCCGTCCACGAGGTGCTGGAAGGTGGTCCCGCTGTGCGGATCCCCATGCTCTGGCGCGTTGCCGCGCCCCTGTCCGTTCTCGTCGTGCTGCTCGGCGGCTGCGCCGCCGACCAGGAGGCCCCTGCCGGATCGGATTCCGCCGGCGTGGTCCTGACCAACTGCGGCACGCCGGTCACGATCCCCGAACCGCCCGCCCGGGTGGTGACGATGAACCAGCCCGCCACCGAGATCATGCTGGCCCTCGGCCTGGCCGACCGGATGGTCGGCACGGCGTACCTGGACGACGAGATCCTGCCCGCCTACGCCGCCGCGTACGCGCGGGTCCCGGTCCTGGCCGAGGAGTACCCGGCCCGGGAGAAACTGCTCGAGGTCGAGCCGGACTTCGTCTACGCCTCCTTCGCCAGCGCGTTCGGCGACGAGGGCGTCGGCGACCGTGAGGGCTGGCAGCAGCTCGGTGTCGGCACGTACCTCTCACCGGCGGGCTGCCCGGCGGAGACCCGCCCCGCGACGCTGCGGATCGACGACGTCTTCGGCGAGATCCGGGAGATCGCCGCGATCTTCGGGGTCACCGACCGCGCGGAGGCCCTCGTCGCCGAGCACCGGGCCCGGATCACGACGGCCGCCGCCGCCGCGCCGGACGCCCGGGTGATGTGGTGGGACGGCGGCAGCGACGCCCCCAGCGTCGGCGCGTGCTGCGGCGCCCCGAACATGATCATGTCGGCGGCCGGGGTGACCAACGTCTTCGCCGACGTCACCGGCCGGTGGGCCGACACCAGTTGGGAGGTCGTCGCCGAGCGCGATCCCGACGTCATCGTGCTGGTCGACGCGCGCTGGGATCCCGCCGCGCAGAAGAAGACCTTCCTGGCCGGTCACACCACCCTGCGCAACCTGTCGGCGGTCCGGCAGCAGCGGTACGTGGTCATCCCCTTCTCCGCCACCTCCGCCGGCGTGCGCAACGTGCTCGGCGTGGAGGCCCTGACGCAGGGGTTGACCGCGTCGGCGGCCGGGGCCGGGAACTGACCGCCGTCGTCCCACGGCCGGCCGCCACCCGTACCCCGGTGGTGCGGGCCACCGGCCGAGCCGTGGTCCTGGTCGTCCTCACGGTGGGGCTGCTCGCCTCGGTCGGCGTGGCCGTCACGGTCGGCCCGGCGGACCTCTCCATCGGTACGGTGTGGCTGGTCGTCGCCGACCACCTCGGGCTGGCCCGGTCCGACGTGCCGCCGCTGCGCGAGCACATCGTGTGGGACCTGCGCCTGCCCCGGGTGCTCGGCGCGGCGGCCGTCGGCGCCGGGCTCGCCGCGGCGGGAGCGGTCATGCAGACCGTCATCCGTAACCCGCTGGCCGACCCGTACCTGCTGGGTGTCTCGTCCGGGGCGTCGCTCGGCGCGGTCCTGGTGATCGTGGCCGGGGTGGGCAGCGGGGTGGTCGCCGTGGGCGGCGGCGCGTTCGTCGGCGCGCTCACCGCCTTCGCGGCGGTGGTCGCGGTCGCGGGCCGCCGCGCGGCGCTCGCCCCGACCCGGGTGGTGCTGATGGGGGTGGCGGTGGCGCAGCTCTGCGCCGCGCTGACCTCCTTCGTGATCATCTGGGTGGGGGACCCGCACGCCACGCAGAGCATCACGTTCTGGCTGTCCGGGTCGCTGGCCCGGGCCGGCTGGGCGGAGCTGGCCTGGGCGGCGCCGGTGCTGGTGGCCGTCCTGGGGCTGGTCGGCTGGCACGCCCGCGCGCTCGACGCCTTCGCCTTCGGCGAGGAGGCGGCGGCCACCCTCGGGGTGGACGTGATCCGGGTCCGGTGGCTGCTGCTGGTCGCCACCGCGCTGCTGACCGCCGTGCTGGTCGCGATGAGCGGGGCGATCGGGTTCGTCGGGCTGATCATGCCGCACGCCGCCCGCCTGCTCACCGGCCCGGACCACCGGCGGTTGCTGCCGGTCGTGGCGTTGGCCGGCGCGATCTTCCTGATCTGGGTGGACACCGCCGCGCGGACCCTGTTCGAGCCGCGCGAGCTGCCGGTCGGCGTGCTCACCGCGCTGCTCGGGGTGCCCGCCTTCGTGATCCTGCTGCGACGCCGGGAGGTACGGGGCTGATGCTGGACGTCTCCGGAGTGTCCTGGGCGGTGCCGGCCGCCCGCATCCTCGACCGGGTCACCTGCACGGCGCCGGCCGGCAGCCTGGTCGGGCTGCTCGGTCCGAACGGCTCCGGCAAGACCACCCTGCTGCGGGTGGTCGCCGGGCTGCTCCGTCCCACCAGCGGACAGGTGACCATCGACGGCGACGCCGTCGCCCGGCTGCGCCGGCTCGCCGTCGCCCGACGGATCGCGCTGCTGGCCCAGCACGCCGAGACCGACCTGGACCTGACCGTGCTCGACGTGGTGCTGCTCGGCCGGATCCCGCACCAGCGGTCCCGCTGGTCCGACAGTGACACCGAGCGGGCCAGGGCGGTCGAGGTGCTCGCCCACGTCGACCTGACCGGCTTCGAGCACCGCAAGTGGCAGACCCTCTCCGGTGGGGAGCGGCAACGGGTCCAGCTCGCCCGAGCGCTGGCCCAGGAACCGGAGCTGCTGCTGCTCGACGAGCCCACCAACCACCTCGACATCGGCCACCAGTTGCAGCTGCTGCACCTGGTCCGCCGGGCCGGGATCACCACGCTGGCGGCGCTGCACGACCTGAACCTGGCCGCCATGTTCTGCGACACCGTCGTGGTGCTGGACGCCGGCCGGGTGGTCGCCGCGGGGGCCCCGGAGCAGGTGCTCACCCCGGCCCTGCTCGCCGACGTCTTCGGCGTCGAGGCGGAGGTCGGGACGCACGACGGCCGTACGGTGATCCACTACCGGCCGCCGGCCGCATGAACCGGCAGGTGCTCCTCGTGGCCCGGTCGGTGACCCACCACGGCGGCCACGACGCGGTCCACCGGCTCGCCGAGGCGGTCGCCGGGGCTCTCGGCGTACCGGTGCGGGGCTGCTTCCTCGACGGCGCCGCGCCGTCGCTGCACACCGCGCTGGACGCGGCGGCCGACGCGGACGAGGTGGTGCTGGTGCCGACGCACCTGCCGCCCGACCGCTACCTGGACACCTGGATCCGGCGCGCGGTGGCGCACTGGCGGCAGCAGCACGAGCGGGCCCTGCGGATCGTGGTCACCGCGCCGCTGGCCGGGCAGCCCGCACTGGTCACCGCGGTCGTGGCCGCCGTCGCCGGGCCGCTCACCGAGCTGGCTGGCAACCCCGGGCCGTTCCGGAGCCCGGCCTGGTCCCGGATCACCCGCCACCGGCGGCACGTGCTCGTCTGCCGGGGGCCCCGCTGCACCGCGTACGGGGCCGACGAGGTGGCGGCGGCGCTCGCCGACCGGCTGGCCGAGCACCGCCTCGGCGACGACGACGTGCTGCTCACCGCCACCGGGTGCCTGTTCCCGTGCACCCTCGGCCCGCTCGTCGTGGTGCACCCCGACGACGTCTGGTACGAACGGGTCGACCGGTCGACGGCGACCCGCATCGCCGACGAGCACCTGCGCGACGGCCGGCCCGTCGACGACCGGCCGCCCCGGGGCTGACCACCCGGGGCGCGGCCGGTGCCCGTGTCCCGGGAGCCCGTCCGGCCGGGCGGAGCCCAGGGGCCGGCGGGACGAGCCCGGGACCGATGGCGAACGGCCGCACCCACCGTGGTCGTCGACCACGACGGGTGCGGCCGTCGACCGCGCCGGGTACCCGCCGGTCAGCGGGTGGTGGCGTCCTGGACCTCGCCGACGAGTTCCTCGACGATGTCCTCCAGGAAGATGACGCCGGTGGTGCCCTCGTCGTCGAGGACCCGGGCCAGGTGCGCGCCCTTGCCCCGCATCGTCGCCAGCGCGTCCTCCAACTCGCTGTCCCGGCGGACGGTGGCCAGCCGGCGGACGCGTTTGGCCGGTACGGCGCTGGTGTAGGCGTCGCCGGACAGGTCCATCACGTCCTTGATGTGCAGGTACCCGCTCGGTTCACCGTTGTCGGTGAGCAGGTACCGGGAGAAGCCGTGCTCGGCGACGGCCCGCTGGACGTCGGCGGGGGTGACGGACGCCGGCAGGACGACCAGGCCGTCGAGGGGCACCGCCACGTCGCCGACGGTCTTCGCGGTGAACTCGACGGCCGCGGTCAGCGTGCCCGACCCGTCGACGAGCACCCCCTCGCGGGTCGACTGCGCCACGATGGTCGCCACCTCGTCCAGCGTGTAGGTGCTGGTGGCCTCGTCCTTCGGGGTCACCCGGAACAGCCGCAGGATCCCGTTGGCGATGCCGTTCAGGCTCCAGATGATCGGCTTGAAGATCCGGGCGACGAGCACCAGCGGCGGAGCGAGGATCAGCGCCGCCCGGGTCGGCACCGAGAACGAGATGTTCTTCGGCACCATCTCGCCGAACACCACGTGCAGGAACGTCACCAGCAGCAGCGCGATGACGAACGCCAGCACGGTGACCGCCTCGGGCGTCAGCGGGGTGTTCGCCAGCGGGATCTCCAGCAGGTGGTGGATCGCCGGCTCCGAGACGTTCAGGATGAGCAGCGAACACACCGTGATACCGAGCTGGCTGGTCGCCAGCATCAGGGTGGCGTGCTCCATCGCCCAGAGGGTGGTCTGGGCGGCGCGGCTGCCCGCCTGGGCCTTCGGCTCGATCTGGGAGCGGCGCGCGGAGATCACCGCGAACTCCGCGCCGACGAAGAACGCGTTGACGACCAGCAGGACGAAGAGCCAGATGATGCCTGGCAGGTACTCGCTCACCGGACGCTCTCCTCCGTGCGGTCACCGGTCGGACGGTTGGCCCCGGCGGCGACGGGCGCCTCGGTGGGCACGAACCGCAGCCGGTCGGCCTGGACGCCGTTGAGGTGCTCGACGCGCAGCACCCCGCCCTCGATCGCCACCTCGTCACCCACCTCGGGGAACCGGTTGAGGCGGGCGGTGACGAAACCGGCGATCGTGTCGTAGTCGTCGTCCTCCGGGACGGTGATCGTGGCCCGCTCGAACAGTTCGTCCGGGCGCAGCGAGGCGTCGAAGGAGACCGACCGGCCCCGACGCACCAGGATGGTGCGGGCCCGGTCGTGCTCGTCCTCCAGGTCGCCGATGATCTCCTCGACCAGGTCCTCCAGGGTGACGATCCCGGCGGTGCCGCCGTGCTCGTCGTAGACGACCGCGAACTGCAGGCCCTGGCCGCGCAGCGTGGGCAGCAGCGCGTCCAGGTGCATCGTCTCCGGCACCCGCGACGGCTCCACGACGAGGTCACTCGCCCGTACCCCGGAGCGTTGCTCCAGCGGGATCGCGAAGGCGTGCTTGACGTGCAGCACGCCGAGGATGTCGTCGACGTTGCGGCCGATGACCGGGAACCGGGACAGGCCGGTGGCGCTGGCCCGTTCGATGATCTCGGCGGCGCTGGTGGTGGCCTCCACCGCCGTCATCCGCACCCGGGGGGTCATCACGTCGGAGGCGTCCCGACCCGAGAACCGCAGGGTACGGTCCAGCAGCGTGGCGTGCTCCGGGTCGAGGACACCGGCACGCGCCGAGTGCCGCAGCAGCGAGCTGAGCTCCTCGGCGCTGCGGGCGCCGGACAGCTCCTCCTTCGGCTCGATGCCGAAGGCCCGGATCACCGCGTTGGCGGTGTTGTTGAACAGCAGGATCACCGGCTTCAGGACGGTGGTGAACAGGGCCTGGAACGGCACCACGAACTTCGCGGTCTGCAGGGGCACCGCGAGGGCGAAGTTCTTCGGCACCAGCTCACCGATCACCATCGAGAAGAGCGTCGCCAGGAGGATGGCGAGGACCGAGCCGACCGCGGGGACCGCCCCCTCCGGCACGCCGGCCGCGCCGAGCGGATCGGCCAGCAGCGCGCTGACCGCCGGCTCGAAAGTGTACCCGGTTAGCAGGGTGGTCAGCGAGATGCCGAGCTGCGCGCTGGACAGGTGGGTCGAGGTGATCTTCAGTGCGGCGATCGTGGGGCCGAGCCGCTTCTCGCCCCGGGACTGGCGCGCCTCGAGTTCCCCACGGTCGAGGTTGACCAGCGCGAACTCGGAGGCGACGAACATGCCGGTGCCGACGGTGAGGAGCAACCCGATCCCCAGCATGACTACTTCATACATCGGTCAGCCCCTGTCGCGTGGTGGCCGCCGTGCGGGCGGTCGGGACGACGAGGGGCCACGGACTGTGGTGCGGAAGATCATCCATAGTCCTGCAGAGAGTAGCCGCGCCCACTGAAAGCAAGCTGTGAGTGGGGGTGGTGGTGCGTCGGGTCACCCGGCCCGACCGATTCTTCGGGGCGTAACGGGATGAACCCGGCGGCGGCAAGGGTCTGGTGTGACGCGGATCGCGCCGCGAGCGGGTGCCGCCGGGCACCGGGGCGGCCACCCGCCGGCCGGCGCTCGCGCGGCGGGCGCCCGGCGGCGCGATCCGGGCGCCCGCCGGGCGGCCGTCACCCTGCGGTGGCGGCGCGGCGGTCACGGTACGGCGGGCCGCTCACCAGCGGTAGCCGACCTCGTCCATCCGGCGCTGCACCACCCGGGCGTAGGCGTCGTTGCCCGCCCGGTTCGGGTGCAGGGTCTCCATCCCCACCGGCTGCCGCGGGTGCCCGTCGTCGTCCCCGAACAGGTCACCCGCGACGACGCCGTGCAGGTACTGCTCAGACGCGCCGCAGATGCCGTGCTCGGTGTACTCGCCCCGGGCGTCCATGCCGTGCACGCCGCGCGCGGGATCCGACGGCACCGCGGAGCCGGCCATCAGGTCGGACAGCTCGTTGAGGAACTCGGTCTCGCCCTCGGTGAAGCCGAACGCCATGCCGTACTGACCGAAGTACCGGCACGGGGTGTCGAACAGGCGCGGGTAGCCCATGACGAAGATGCGCGCCGCCGGCGCCCGCAGCCGGATCTGCTCGACCACCTTCTGCACCGACGCCCGGACGGCGCCGGTGATCAGGTCCTGCTGCCGGTCGCGCAGCGGCTCGTCGTCGCCGGCCATCACGTAGCCCGGCGCGCCGCACTCCAGCCCGGTCGCGCAGGAGAGGCCCACCTGGGCGAACCGGGCGTCGTTGCCGCCGATCGAGAGCAGCACGGCGGTGGTGTTCGCGGTCAGCGACCCCTGGTCGAGCTGGCTGACCTCGCCGTACTGGCCCTCGGCCGGCGAGCCCTGCCAGCGGCCGTCGGGCAGCAGGCTCGGGCTGAGCAGGTTCACCGTCCGCGCGCCGCTGCACGCCAGGAACTGCGCGTCGAGATCGGGATGGTGCTGCGCGGACAGGGTGCCGATGCTGGCCGGTGCCCCGGGGATGGTGGCCCGCTGCGACCAGGCGTGCGGGCTGCGCCGGCACGAGTTGCGCCACTGCTCGTCGTCGCCGTACTGGTTGCTGACCCGGGTGTAGTCCCCGGCGCCCTCCCCGGAGGAGTACGAGTCGCCGAGCGCCACCACGAAGTGCGCGGGCTTGCGGGGCAACGGCTGGACGGCGAGGGCGTCCCAGGCGATGTCCTGGACACCCCGGCCGTCGAGGGTGAAGTTGGTCAGCTCCACCCGTGGGGTGCCGGGGCCGGTGAAGTCGAAGACGCCCAGGCTCACCCACCGGTTCTCTTCCCACTGGGTGGGGATGGTGCGGTGCTCGGTGCCGCCGTCCGGCCGGCGGATGACGTACCGGGCCTGCCGGGTGTGCGCGCCGTGATCGGGCAGGTGCACCCAGACCCGGGTCCACGCGTGGGTCGGGTCGATGCGCCACGTGCCGGTGACCCGCAGCGTCGGTTGCTGCTGCTGGCGGTGGGTGTGCGCGAACCAGAAGTGTCCGCCGAAGCCGGCGCCGATCTGGTGGAAGTCGACCTTGCCGGGGGTGACCACCGTGCCGTCCGGCCGGGTGTGGGTGGCGAAGTTCAGCGCGAAGGTGCCGCCCCGGGTGAACGTCGGTGTGCAGCCCTCCGCGCCGAGCGGCACGGTGGTGGCGATGTCGTCGATGATCCGCGCGCCGGCGGGCAGGCCGCTGACCGCGCACGAGCCGTCGGCGTGGGCGGGGGTGGGATGGATGTTGTCGCCCGGCTGCGTGTACGGCCTCGGCTCGACCGACGTGTAGGCCCGGTTCTCCGTCCCGCACCTGCCCGGACAGGACGTCCAGGTGACCGGCGCGTGCCACCAGCACCGCAGGTCGTCACGCTGGCACGCGCCGGCCGGCGTGCCGGGGTAGTCGCCGGGCGCGTGCGGGGGCAGGTGCTCGCCGCAGTCGTTGACGGCCGGCGCGCAGAAGGTGTACCGGCCGGGCTGGGCGAGCGCCGGCGCGAGCGGGGACAGGGCCGGGCGGTACGTCGGACGGTACGACCCCGACCGGTAGTCGAAGCGGATCAGCGAGGTGTAGGCGAAGCCGATGACCCGCTCCGGGTACGACCAGTGGTTCGGGTGCTTGGCGTTGTCGTAGCCGGTGTCGTCGTCGACGATCCTGCGTCCCTGGGAGTCGTACACGTCCAGCGGCTCGGTGAGGAACATCCGCCGGTCGGCGGGGTAGTCCGGGTTCGCCGGGTTGTTGGCCCAGCCCACGCCCCACGGCTGTCCGGCGGCGCGCGGGTAGAAGCCGGTGTTGTACGCCCAGATCGCGAACCACCAGTTCTCCAGGTACCGGGGGTCGCCGTCGTTGACGACCAGTCCGGCGTCGCGGGTGGTGTTCCACTTGTCCTGCAGGATCCGCAGCCCCGCCGCGAGGTTGGCGGCGTAGTCGAGCGCCACCGCCTGCTGCTTCGGGTAGGTCCAGGCGATACCGGCGACCGTGGTGTCCACGTCGGTCCGTTTCATGCCCGAGGTGACCTGGGCGGCCCCGTACCCGCAGTCGGTGTGCTCCCAGTCGATGTCGTCGAAGTCGGGCTCGGCCAGGTCGAGGCCGTAGTAGCCCAGGCTGATCAGCGGGTTGCCCACGGAGGCGTCGACCACGTGCGGGCTGGCCTGCCACAGGTTCGACTCCTGGGCGAGGATGCCGAGGAAGATCTGGGCGGGCACCGTACCGCCGCCGGACAGCGCGGTGAGCGGGAACAGGCCCTGCGGCGAGTACGCGGCCATGCCCTTGTTGTTCCAGTTCGCCGGCCGCTGGAAGGTCAGCATCCCCCGGACGGCGAGGTCGGCGGCCCACTCCACCTGGGCGACCGTCGGCTGGTACACCTGCGAGGCCGGGTCGTTGCGCGGCACGGAACACGACCGGTCGGGGTCGTGGGGGACGTCCGGGTCCGCCGGGGGCCGCGCGGAGCGGCTGCCCGGCCCTCCGAAGCCGGGCGCGGCGCGTGCGGTCAGCGCCGGGGACGGCGCCCGTCCGGCGGCGGCCGGGCGCGGCACGACCGAGAAGGTCAGGCGGGCGTCGGTGGCGACCCGGCGGGAGGTGATCTCGACCGGCTCGGCCCGCCCGGGTACCGGTCGGTCCGCCGGCCGGCCGGCCGCCTCCCGACCGGTGCTCGCCCGCGAGACGACGAGGGCGCCCGTGGTCGAGACGTCACTGTCGGGCCGCCCGTCGACGGCCCGCCAGCCCGACGGCAGGTGGCCGGCGGTGCGGCTGCCGGCCCGGCTGCCCACGACGAAGACCCGACCCCCGGCCCCCGGTCGCAGCGCGACCTCGCCACGGGGCGCCGACCCGTGTCCGGCCACCCGACCGGCGGCGAACCGCTTGAACTCGGTGCGCTCGCCCCGGACCACCTGGAACGCCACCGCGTCGCGGCCGTCGGCGAGCAGCCGGAACGGGGTACCGGCCAGCTCCGCCAGCGGGCGCGGGCCGCCCGCCCGGTCGATCGAGACGAGCTGGTCGCCCCGCGCGCCGATCAGCCGGTCCCGTACCGGCAGCACCGAGGTGACCTGCCCCGGCGTCCGCCGGACCCGAACGGGCGCGGTCGGCCGGGCGGCGTCGACCGTGCCGAGCCAGGTCCGTGCCGGCCCGGTCGGCCCGGCCGGAGCCTCCAGCCGGGACAGCACCGCGCGCTCGCCGGCGCCGCACCCCGGATTGTGGTACGCCAGGGAGACCCGTTCGCGCAGCTTCGTCACCGCGCCGGTGGTCAGGTCGACGACCGCGGCGAACCCGCCGCGCTGCAGCAGGGACTCCCGGTTGGTGAACGTCCGTGGACCGTAGACGACCACGGCCCGCCGGCCGGAGCCGGTCAGGCACGCCTGGCCGATCCACTGGTCGGTGTCGAAGCCGGGCTCGGCGAGCGTCGCCGCGGTCCGCCAGGCGTACGCCTGCGCCTCGTCGGCGACGAGCAGGTGCAGCCCGCTCGCGTCGCTCGAGGTGGTGACGGCGCGGTCGGTGGAGCCGCGCCACGCCGGGCCGAGCCGCGCGTCCGGCTCGGTGACCCGGTCGGGGTGCGTGGGCGGACGCCCGCCGGCCGCGCCGGCCGGACCGGACCCGGCGGCCGGCGGGACGCTGTCGTGCGGCGGTGTCGCCGCAGCGGCGGCCACCGGCAGGGTGGACGGGGACAGGAGGACGGCGGCGCAGGTCAGCGCCGCCAGCAGGGCCGAGGAGCGCATCGGTCACCTCTTCGGGGGTGGGCGGATCGGACGGGGGACGGGCCGGGGGCGCGGGGGGCGGGGCGGAAGCCGGTTCCGCCCCGCCCCCCGGTCGTGGGGTCACTTCCAGGCGGTGCAGCCGTCCCGGTGGTAGCCGCCGTCGTCGGTGTAGGCGATGAAGCAGCCGCGCACGTAGTTCCGGTACGACCACATCGCCGACCAGCGCTGGCCGGGCCTCGGGTCGGAGAACTGGGGGGAGCCGCCGGAGACCTCCAGGACGGCACCGCAGTTGCGCCACATCGGCAGGCAGTCGCCGTCGGTGGTGCGGATCCACGCCGCGTCGCAGGCCGTGGAGCGGCGCAGCTCCATCAGCGCGCCCTGGAGGAACGTGTTCGACCCGCCGTAGCGGAACGAGGCGATGGTGGTGGCGCCCGCGTCGCAGCCCTTGTCCTGGGGCAGTTGCCCGTTGCAGCTCGACTGGTAGCACCCGGCGGCGAGCGCGGGGGTGGCCGCGACGGTGGCCGAGGTCACCGCGCCCACGACGGCGAGCAGGATCGCCAGCAGCACCCGGGGCAGGCGGGCGGAACGTGGTCGTGACATGGGTTCTCCTCACGGGGGCGGGGCGGGCCTCCGGCGGCACCGCCCGGGGCGGGTACGGCACACCCGGTGTGGTGCCGCCCGACCAGCCTCGACGGGCCGCCGTCCGGGAGCGAGGAATCCGGCCGGTCCCGGCCGGGCCCGGACGGCCGGGCGTCGGGTCAGCCGGCGGCCGGGTCCGTGCCGGCCGCCGCCTCGGCCCGGCTGCGCGTCAGCAGGTCCCGGCTGGCCCGGGTGTCCGGGTGGTCGGGACCGAGGACCTGCTCCCGCGCGGCGAGGACCCGCTCGTACAGCGCCACGGCCTCGGCGATCCGGCCCGTCGCCCGGTAACAGCCGGCGAGGTTGTGCCGGGAGGTGAGCGAGTCGGGGTGC
>NZ_LRQV01000012.1 GCF_001567585.1 Micromonospora rosaria | reverse complement strand
CCGGCGAAAGGCTATGTGGCCAGGGGCGGGGTCGAACCGCCGACCTTCCGATTTTCAGTCGGACGCTCGTACCAACTGAGCTACCTGGCCGGGTCTCGGCTCATCGTACCCGGTGGACGGGGTCGCCGCCCGAGGGGCACATGGGCCGATACGCAGAACGCCGCGCGGTGTGCACGCGGCGTCAGCGTTTGCGGTCCTGACGGGACTTGAACCCGCGACCTCCGCCTTGACAGGGCGGCGAGCACTCCAACTGCTCCACAGGACCTTGCGTGTTGCCTCCGGCCGAAGCCGGACCGTGCCCCCAACGGGATTCGAACCCGTGCTACCGCCTTGAAAGGGCGGCGTCCTGGGCCGCTAGACGATGAGGGCGGCCCCGCCATCATTGCACACTCGCAACTTCTAGCGGACTTGCTCCCATCCGGCCCCGCCGGAGGCCTGCAAAGCATACGTGATGGCCGGCCGGTCGACCAAACCGGTATGGCGCAGGGGGTCCCGGCCCGTGAAACCGCAGGTCAGCGCAGTTTGACGATGCCGTACCGGCGCTTGAGGTCCTTGATCACGTGCCGGCAGGCACTCATCGTGGCGCGGCGGTCACCGCCCCCGTCGTGCAGCAGCACCACCGCGCCGGGGCGGGCGGCGGTGGTCACCCGCTTGGTGATGGTGGGGCCGGTGGGCTTCGCCCAGTCCTGCGGGTCGACGGTCCAGTGCAGCGAGCGCATCCCCAGCTCCTTGGCGACCGCCACCACCTCGGCGGTCCACCGGCCGCCCGGCTGGCGGTAAAACGGGATCCTGGCGTCCGGCACGGCGTCCCGGATCGCCGCGCTGGTCCGCTTCAGGTCGGCCCGGATCGCGGCCGTGGACCGCCGGCCCAGCTCGATGTCGTGGTCCCAGCTGTGGTTGCAGAGCTGGTGTCCCTCCCGGGCGATCCGGGCGACCAGGTCCGGGTACCGGCGGGCCCGGCTGCCGATCACGCAGAAGGTCGCCTTCACCCGGGCCGCCCGGAGCTGGTCGAGCACCTGGGGGGTGTAGACCGGGTCGGGCCCGTCGTCGAAGGTCAGCGCCACCCCGCGTACCCCGGTGGTCTTGCGCAGCCCGGCGGGGAGCCCGGTGGGGCGGGGTCGCACCGGCGGGGGCGGGCCGGTGCGCTTCGGGCTCGGCGTGGCGACCGGTGTCGGGGTGGGCGACGGGGCGGTGGACCAGGCGGGCGCGGCGGTGCCGGACCCGGGTCGGCTGCCGGCCCGACCACAGCCGGTGACCAGCAGCAGCAGACCGAGGACGAGCGCGAGGGGGGCGCGAAGGGGCATTCTCGCTCCGGGTGAGGGGGTACACGGACTCCCCGACGCTAGTGGAGGCCCCCGGATCGCGGCAGGGCCGGTGACGCCGACTGTTCCAGGGCGTCACGGACGGCGACGGCGAGCGAGACCGCCTCGGCCAGGTCGACGGGGCGGACCACCCCGGCCGGCAGCGTGTCGGCCCGCCAGCCCGGCCCGGCGGCGAGCACCAGCAGCGGCCGGCGGGGGACGGCGAGCAGGGTGGTGAGCTGGTGCGGGTCGGCGGTGGCCCGGGTGTGCGACCAGATCACCACCCCCGCCGGTCCGGTCCGGTCCACGGCTTCGACCAGCGCCGCCGGGGGCACCCGGGCACCGAGCATCCGGTACGCGGTGCCGGCCTCGGTGAGCGCGGCGGCCAGCGCCTCCAGCGGCAGGCTGTGCTGCTCCTCGTCGGCGCAGGAGAGCAGGATCCGGGCCGGTCCGGTGGTCGTGCCGGACCGGGTCACCGCGGCGAACGCCTCCGACACGCACCGGGAGAAGAGGTGCTCCACCTCGATCAGCCGGGAGGTGGCCGCGTGCCGTTCGCCGATCCCGACGAGCACCGGCCGGAGCAGCCGGTCCCAGGTGGCGATCACCCCGTCGGCGGCCAGCGACCGGGCGATGACGGTGGCGATCGACACCGCGTCGAGGCGCATGGCGGCGCGGGCCAGGCCGCGCGCGGCCGGACCGGCCCGGCCGACCGGGATGGTAGCCCCGCCACCGTCCCGCCCGGTGCCGTCGGTTCTGGTGCCACCGGTCCCGACGCCGGTGCCAGGGTCGGGGTGGGGGCCGGGGCCGTCGACCCGGGTGCCGGTGGCCAGCCGGGGTGGACCCGGCTCGGGGGTCGGGGCCAGGTCGGGGGCCTGGCGGGCCCAGCGGGCCGCCTCGGCCGGGCTGATCCCCTCGGCGGTGAGCCGCCGCATGATCTCCAGGCGGGCCAGGTCGGCGGGGGTGTAGCGCCGGTGGTGTCCGGGGGTGTGCTGGCTCGGCCCGAGGCCGTACCGCTGGTGCCAGGTCCGCAGCGTGGTGACGGCCACCCCCAGTCGGCGGGCGACCGCCCCCGCGCTCAGCGCCTCATCGACCACCCGACGGCTCCACACCGTCGTCCGTCTCGCCAGCCGACCGCGCCGGAGCGTGGTCGGCCGCCGGACCGTGCTGGGCCGTCGGCCGGAGCAGCCGGTCGAGCACGCCGCCCAGCCAGGGCGCGTACGGCTGCGGATCGGCCGCCAGGTCGGCCGCCACGGCGGCCGGGTTCGCCCAGCGCAGCTCGGCCACCTCGGCCGGGTCGGGGCGTACCGGTGCGTCGGCCGGCAGTTCCCCGCGCAGGACGTGGTCGTACTCGTACTCGACCCGGCCGGTGACCGGGTCCTCGGCGTAGTAGACGTACACCCCGACCTCGGTCAGGTCGACCGGACCGACGCCCAGTTCCTCGCCGAGCCGGCGGTTGGCGGCCGTCGCCGGCGCCTCACCCGGCTCGGGGTGGCCGCAGCAGGAGTTCGCCCAGCGCAGCGGGAACCGGGTCTTCACCTCGGCCCGCCGTTGCAGCAGCACCCGGCCGGCCGCGTCGGTCAGCAGCACCGAGAACGCCCGGTGCAACTGGCCGGGCGGCTGGTGGGCGGCCGACACGGTGGTCTTGCCGAGCGCCCGCCCGGTGTGGTCGACCAACTCGACGAGGTGTCCCTCCCGGGACGATGGCTCCCCCCGGTGTCCCTCCCGCGACAGCGGCTCCACCGGGTGCCCCTCCCGGGACGGCGGCTCCACCGGGTGTCCCTCCCGGGACAGCGGCTCGACCGGGTGTCCCTCGCGGGACGTCATGCGGTACCTCCTGTGACGCGGGCGGCGGCGAGCTTGCCGGAGATGAGCACCATCGGTACGCCGACCCCCGGTTGGGTACCCGAGCCTACGAAAACCACGTTGGACAGTGTGCGGTGCAGGTTCGACGGGCGGAACGGCCCGGTCTGGAAAAGGCTGTGCGCTGCGGCGAACGGGGTGCCGGCGGCCATCCCCTGCTCGGCCCACTCGGCCGGGGTGACCGCTCGCAGCACCTCGACGCCGTCGCCGAAGCCGACGTACCCGCGTTCCTCCAGGGTGCCGATGAGCTGGTCGGAGTAGCGGCGGGTGAGGTCGCCGCGCCACTCGAAGGGGGCCCGGTCCAGGTTCGGCACCGGGGCCAGCACGTAGTAGGTGTGCCGGCCGGCGGGGGCGACCGAGGGGTCGGTCCGGCTCGGGTTGGTGACCAGCAGCGACGGGTCGGTCATCAGCTCGCCGCGTCGGATCACCTGGTCGAAGGTGCCCTTCCAGGCGCGACCGAAGTGGATGTTGTGGTGGGCGATCCGGCGGTACTCCTGCCGGGAGCCGACGTGCAGCACCACGCAGGAGGGGGAGTGGTCGAGCCGGCGGGGCCGCGACGGCGGCAGCAGGTCGCGGTAGGCCACCGGCAGGTCCGGGTTGAGCACCACCACGTCGGCCGGGACCAGTTCGCCGTCGGCGGTGACCACGCCGGTCGCCCGGCCGTGCGTGGTCTGCACCCGGGTCACCGTGGTGCCGTAGCGCACCTGCACGCCGTGCTTCTCGGCGGCGCCGGCCATCGCCTTGGAGACCGCGTGGATGCCGCCGCGCGGGAAGTACACCCCGGCCACCGAGTCCAGGTACGCGATGACCGCGTAGATGGCCAGCGCGTCGTGCGGGGCGAGGCCGGCGTACATCGCCTGGAAGGAGAAGATCCGTTGGGTACGCGGGTCGCGGAAGAACTGCTCGATCTTGGTCTGGAGCCGCCGGAAGGCCCCGTTGGCGAGCAGTTTCAGCAGGTTGCCGGTGAGCAGGTCGGTCGGGGCGTCGAGGTTGCGCTCGATGAAGTCGGCCCGTTCCAGCCGCCACAGCTCCCGGGCGTAGTCGACGAAGCGCAGGTACCCGTCGGCCTCCCGGGGGCCGCAGACCGTCGAGATCTCGGCGGCCATCCGGGTGGTGTCGGTGATCACGTCCAGCGTGGAGCCGTCCGGGTAGTACGCCCGGTACGCCGGGTCCAGGGGCGTGAGGTCGAGCCAGTCGGCCAACTCCTCGCCGACCGCGCCGAGCGCCTCGGCGATCAGGTCGGGCATGGTGAGCACGGTCGGGCCGGTGTCGAACTCGTACCCGTCGACGCCGAGCCGCCCGGCCCGGCCGCCCGGCACGGGCTCCCGCTCCAGCACGGTCACCTGCCGGCCGCTGCCGGCCAGGTGCAGGGCGGCGGCCAGCCCGCCCAGCCCGGCGCCGACGACCACCACCCGGTCCGTCCGTCCGCTCACCGTCCGCACGCCGACCACCTCCTCGGAAGACTGCTCATCATGCCTGCCGCCGGGTGGCGGCCGTGGCGAGGCCGATCAGCGCGAACCGCGCGGTCCGGTCGATCGACGTGGTCTCCAGCGCGGCCAGCGCCTCGGCCACCCGGGCGGTGATCATCTGCTCGATCCGGTCGACCGCCCCGGTGGCGGCGACCAGGTCGGCCAGGCCGGCGATCTCCCGGTCGTCGGCACCGGCACCGGCACCGGCACCGGCACCGGGGCCAGGGCCCACGCCGCCGGCACCCGGGCCGACGGCCCGCTCCAGCCTGCGGCGCTGCGCCGGGGTGGCGAGCTGCCGGGCCAGCATCAGCAGCGCGGTGGGCTTGCCGGTGCGCAGGTCGTCGCCGGCCGGCTTGCCGGTGGCCGCCGGATCGCCGTAGACGCCGAGCAGGTCGTCCCGGAGCTGGAACGCCTCGCCCACCGCCAGGCCGTAGCGGGTGTACGCGGTGACCAGCGGATCGTCGGCGGGGACGCCGGCCAGCCGGGCCCCGAACAGCAGCGGACGCTGGACGGTGTAGCTGGCGGTCTTGTAGCGGGCCACCCGCAGCGCCCGGTCCAGCGACCAGTTGCCCGCGTCGCTCTCGCCGAGGACGTCGAGGTACTGCCCGGCGACGGTCTCCACCCGCATCTGGTCGTAGCAGCGACGCACGTCGAGGAGCCGGGCCGGGGCGACGGTGGCGTACGACATGAGCCGGTCGGCCCAGACCATGCAGAGGTCGCCGACGAGCACCGCGACCGCCTCGCCGAACCGGCCGGAGTCGCCCCGGTGCCCGGCGGCGGCGTGCTGCGCGGCCAGCGCCACGTGGGCGGTGGGTCGCCCGCGCCGGGTCGCCGAGGCGTCCATCACGTCGTCGTGGACCAGGGCGAAGGTGTGCAGCAGCTCCAGCGCGGCCAGCGCCGGCAGGACGGGGGACAGCGGCTCGTCGCCGCCGGCCGCGCCGCGCCAGCCCCAGTACGCGAAGGTCGGCCGGACCCGCTTGCCCCCGGCGAGGACGCAGTCCCGCGCGGTGGCGGCGAACCCGCCCATGGCCGCGTCGATCCGGGTCAGTGCGTCGACCTCGGTGGTGAGGAAGTCGGCCAGGGTCTCGTCCACCGCCGTGACCAGGTCCCGGGTGTACGCGGCCAGGACCGCGCGGACCGGATCGTCGCCCTCGGCCGGCCCGGCCGGCGCCAGGCGGAGCGCGTTACCCGCAACTGCGTCGTTGGCCATGCGGGCGAGCGTACCCTAGGGTTACGAGTTGCGTCGATTGGTGCGTCGAATCTGAGGAGGGCCGGTGGACGCTGACCTCACCGCTGCCTATGACCGTTGCCGTGAGCTGCACCGACGTCACGGCCGTACCTACTATCTCGCCACCCGACTGCTGCCCGCTTGGAAACGGCGGCATGTGCACGCCTTGTACGGTTTCACCCGGTATGCCGACGAGATCGTCGACCGCACCGAGGACCTGCCCCCGACCGAGCGGGCCGCCCGCCTCGACGACTGGGCCGGCCGTTTCCTCGCCGGCCTGCACGGCCAGCCGGTCGACGACCCGCTGCTCCCCGCCGTGCTGCACACCATCGCCGTCTTCGACCTCGACCGGGACGACTTCGCGTCGTTTCTCAAGAGCATGGCGATGGACCTGACCGTCACCTCGTACCGCACCTACGACGCCCTGCTCGACTACATGGAGGGCTCGGCCGCGGTGATCGGCACGATGATGCTGCCGATCCTCGGCAGCGCCGACCCGGTGGCGGCCCGGGAGCCCGCCCGCCACCTCGGCTTCGCCTTCCAGCTCACCAACTTCATCCGGGACGTCGCCGAGGACCTGGACCGGGGCCGGACGTACCTGCCCGACGAGGACCTCGCCGCCTTCGGGGTCACCCGGGCGGACCTGCTCGCCGCCCGCCGCCGGGGCCGGACCACCGAACCGATCCGGGACCTGATCCGGTACGAGGTGACCCGGGCCCAGGCGCACTACGTGGCCGCCGCCCCCGGCATCACTCTGCTCGACCCCGCCTCGCAGTCCTGCATGCGGACCGCGTACGCCCTCTACGGCGGGATCCTCGACGAGGTCGCCGCCCAGGGGTACGACGTCTTCGTGCGCCGGGCGACCGTGCCGCAGCGTCGCCGGATGGCGGTGGCCGCCCGGGCCCTGCTCACCCCGACCGGTACCCCGGTGGTGGTCCCCGGCCCCCCACCGGCCGGTGACCTGCCGCCGGTCCACGGCGTCGACGGCCCGGCGGCGTACCGGGCGGCGCTCGGCTGACCTCGGTGCGTACCGCGATCGTGCTGTTCACCCGCGACCTGCGGGTGCACGACCACCCGGCGCTCGCCACCACCTGCGCGGCGTTCGACCGGGTGGTCCCGCTGTACGTGCTCGACCCGGCGCTGGCCGACCGGTCGCCGAACCGGACCCGCTTCCTCCACGAGAGTCTCGCCGACCTGCGGGAGAGCCTGCGCGAACGCGGCGGCGACCTGGTGCTGCGGCACGGCGACCCGGTGGCCGAGACGATCCGGCTGGCCGGGCAGGTGGGCGCCGAGGCGGTGGCGCTCTCCGCCGACGTCAGCCGGTACGCCCGGCGGCGGGAGCGGCGGCTGCGCGCCGAGTGCGAGCGGCACCGGCTGCACCTGCGTTCCTTCCCCGGGCTGACCGTGGTCGAGCCGGGCGCGCTGCGTCCCGGCGGCGGGAACCACTACCGGGTGTTCAGCCCGTACTTCCGGGCCTGGCAGGCCGCCGACCGGCGGACCGCGCTGGCCGCCCCGGAGCGGGTCGATTTGCCCGCCGGGGTACCGGTGGGCCGGCTGCCGGCCCGCCCCGCCGGTGAGTCGCCCGACGCCGTCGCCGGGGGCGAGACCGTCGGCCGGGAGCGGCTGCGCGGCTGGCTGCCCACCCTCGACCGGTACCCCGACCTGCACGACGACCTGGCCGGGGACGGCACCTCCCGGCTCAGCCCGTACCTGCGGTTCGGCTGTCTCTCGCCGCTGGAGGTGACCGACCGGGCCGGCGACCGGGCGCACCCGTTCGTCCGGCAGCTCTGCTGGCGGGACTTCTACTACCAGGTCACCGCCGCCTTCCCGCAGCTCGCCCGGACCGCCTACCGCGCCGGGGCCACCGAGGACTGGCGGTACGACACCGAGGCCCTGGCCGCCTGGACCGAGGGGCGGACCGGGGTGCCGATCGTGGACGCCGGCATGCGGCAACTGCGCGCCGAGGGCTGGATGCACAACCGCGCCCGGCTGATCACCGCCGGCCACCTGACCAAGCAGCTCCGGCTGGACTGGCGGGCCGGGCTGGCCGTCTTCGGCCGCTGGCTGCTCGACGGGGACGTGGCGAACAACGCCGGCAACTGGCAGTGGGTCGCGGGCACCGGCCACGACACCCGGCCGTACCGGGGCTTCAACCCGGTCCGCCAGGCCGAGCGGTACGACCCCGACGGCCGGTACGTGCGCCGCTGGGTGCCGGAACTGGCGGCGGTCGAGGGGCCGGCCGTGCACCAGCCGTGGCGACTGCCCGACCCGCTGCGCCGTACCCTCGACTACCCGCCGCCGTTGCCGCCGGCCGGCCCCACCCCGCCCTGGCTCCGCTGACCCGGCCCCCTCCCGCCGCTCGGCTCGCGTCCCGGTCACCCGGGTCCGCGCACACCGCGCAGTCGCCGGTGGGGGTGAGCTGCCCGGTCTTAAGCTGCCCGGTCGTACCAGGAATCCGGCCCAGCGGTGGCCGGGCGTCGGGCGATCGGCAATGCTGTCGGGGTGGCGGAGCCGGAGCTTGTCGACGTGGTCGTGGTCGGGTTGGGTGTGGGCGGCGAGGAGGTCGCCGGCAGGCTCGCCGAGGCCGGGCTGAGCGTGGTCGGGATCGAGCGTGACCTGGTCGGCGGGGAGTGTCCCTACTGGGGGTGCATCCCCAGCAAAATGATGATCCGGGCGGCGAACGCCCTCGCCGAGGCCCGCCGCGTCGACGGGTTGGCCGGGTCGGCGCAGGTCCGGCCGGACTGGGCGCCGGTGGCGCGGCGGATCCGCGAGGAGGCGACCGACACCTGGGACGACCGGGCCGCGGTGGACCGCTTCGTGGGCCGGGGCGGGCGGTTCGTGCGGGGCAGCGGCCGGCTCGACGGGCCCGGTCGGGTCCGCGTCGGCGAGCAGGTGTTCCAGGCCCGGCACGGGATCGTCCTCGGCACCGGTACCCGGCCGTCGATCCCGCCGCTCGACGGCCTCGCCGACACCCCGTACTGGACGAACCGCCAGGCCATCGAGGTCGAGGAGCTGCCGGCCAGCCTGCTCGTGCTGGGCGGGGGTGCGATCGGGCTGGAACTGGCGCAGGTCTTCGCCCGGTTCGGGGTCACGGTCACCGTGCTGGAGGCGTCGGACCGGGTCCTCGCCGTCGAGGAACCGGAGGCCTCCGAGGTGGCCGCCGCCGCGTTGCGCGCCGACGGCGTGGAGATCCAAACCGGGGTACGCGCCGAGCGGGTCGACCACGACGGGGGACGGTTCACCGTCCGGGCCGCCGGCGGGGCGGAGTTCACCGGTGACCGGCTCCTGGTGGTGACCGGCCGTCGGGCGCACCTGGACGAGCTGGGCCTGGACACGGTCGGCGTGGCCGCCGACCAGCGGTACCTGCCGGTGGACGACCGGCTGCGCGCCGCCGCCGGGATCTGGGCGGTCGGCGACCTGACCGGCGAGGGCGCCTTCACGCACGTCGCCATGTACCAGGCGGCGATCGTCGTCGCCGACCTGCTCGACCACGTCCGGCACGCCGAGGCGGGGCCGGACGCCAGCGGTACCGCCAGCGCGGTGGGGGGTGCGGTGGGTGCCGTCGGCGCGGCGTCCGGCGGTGCCGGCCCGGCCGGAGTCTCCGGCGGTGCCGGCCCGGCCGGAGTCTCCGGCGGTGTGCCCCGGGCCGACTACCGGGCGCTGCCCCGGGTCACCTTCACCGACCCGGAGGTCGGCGCGGTCGGCCTCACCGAGCGGCAGGCCCGCGACCGTGGCCTCAACGTGCAGGTCGGGATCAGCCCGCTCGAATCGTCGACCCGGGGCTGGATCCACCGGGGCGACGGGCTGATCAAGCTGGTCGCCGACGCCGACCGGGGGGTGCTGGTCGGGGCCACCTCGGTCGGCCCGGCCGGCGGCGAGGTGCTCTCCGGGCTGGCGGTGGCGGTGCACGCGGCGGTGCCGATCAGCCAACTCCGGCACATGATCTACGCGTACCCGACGTTCCACCGGGCCATCGAGGAGGCCCTGCGCGCCCTGCGGTGACCTTCCTCTGCTCCGAGCCGCCCGGTACGTCTCCGGGCCGGTCGTCCAGGTCGGCGGCGGCAAGCACACCTGGTGACCGACCGGCCGGTCACCGGTGGACTTTCCGGTCCCCGGTGGGCGCGGCAGGTGGTCCGGAACGGCGGCCCGGCCATTTTGGTGGCCGGTGACCGGTTTGCCGCCGCCGCTGCCGGGAAGTCGTTCCTCGTGCGAGCACTGTTGACGAGAATCGAGCAGGCCAGAGGGCTGGACCGGGTGGGCGACCGGGTGCAGCACGCCGTCCAGGCCACCCTGCGCCCGCAGCGGGTCCGGGACTTCCTGCACGGCGTTTGGCTGGGTCATCCCCTGCATCCGGCGCTGGTCCAGGTGCCGGTGGGCGCCTGGCTCAGCGCCGCAGCCGTCGACCTGTTGCCGGGGCAGCGCCGGTCCGCCACCGCGCTGGTCGCCCTCGGCACCGTCGGGGCCGTACCGGCGGCCGTGTCCGGCTTGAACGACTGGGCCGCCCTCGCCCCGGACCAGCGCCGGGTCGGCCTGGTCCACGCCACCGCCAACCTGGTCGGGCTGGCGCTGTACGGCGGGTCGCTGGTCGCCCGGCTGAACGGCCGGCACAACCTCGGCCGGGCGCTGAGCTACCTCGGCCTGAGCGCCGCCAGCGCCGGGGCGTACCTCGGTGGCCACCTGGCGTACAAGCAGGGTGCCCAGGTCAACCAGAGCATCTCCGAACTGCACCGGATCGGCGACGGCTGGCACCCACTGGCGGACCTGGCGGCGCTGCCGCAGCGGAAGCTGATCACCCGGTCGATCGACGACGTCTCGGTGATCCTCTACCGGCACGGCGACGAGGTCACCGTGATGCTGGAGCGCTGCCCGCACCAGAGCGGCCCGCTCGGCGAGGGCGAGGTGCAGCAGATCGACGGGCACGCCTGCGTGGTCTGCCCCTGGCACGGCAGCGCGTTCCGGCTCAACGGCGGCGAGGTGGTGCACGGCCCGTCCGGCAACGACCAGCAGGTCCTGCCGACGCGGGTGGTCGACGGCATCCTCCAGACCCGCCTGCCCTGACTCGCTGCGGAGACGTCCTTGGCCAGTCAGGCCGGACAGGCCCTCCGCGACCTGGGAGATCTGCCGGGGGCAGAAGCGCAGTTCAAGAGGTCTGTCTCGACCCGGAACGCGGACGCCTACCGAAGAATCCACACCCTCACCTTGGCGAATCTCGCCGACGTGCAGTACGCGCAGGGGCGCCTGTGGCAGGCAAACGAGAACTGGGGGCTGGCGATGGATTCGATGTCCAACGTCACGTCCGGCAGAGCGTACGGCGCTGTGCAGAACATCCGTAAGCGTCTGAGCAGCCTCGGCCCCCGAATGCCGCGTTTTGCCAGGAGTCTTGACCAGAGCGCTGCTGCCAGGCTCGACAGCAGCGGACCTTGGAAGATTTCGGCCCCTCTGGGGGCCATTCGGCTCCAAGGTCTCTCGGCGCTCGTTCCGAAGGCGACGATAATTAGGGCACAAAAGGACAAAAAGGGTTTGTGGCAGGCTGGGCCTCGGGACTCCTGGTTCCCGGCTGGGGGTACCAGCCGGGAACCAGCGGACGGTGCCGGGATCAGTCGCGGCGGTGGCGACCGCCGGGGAGGATGCCGGGCCGGGCCGCCGCCCGGGGAGCAGCCTGCCGGCGGCGCAGGCCCAGGACGGCGCCGATCTGCGCGCCGACGATGCTGGCCACGGTGAGCACCGCGGAGACCGCGAGCGGGCGGTTCACCCCGTCGCCGTCACCGGCCCGGGACGCGCCGACCGCCATCACCGGGGGCGTACCGGACGACTTCTGCGACGTCGGCGGCTCCGGTACCGGCATGTCGGCCGGCGGGGGCGGCGGGGCGACGCCCGGCCCGCCCGGGTTGCCCGCATCCGGGACGGGCGACGTGGCCGGGGTGTCGTGGCCGGGCGGGGCCGGGCTGGCCGGCCGGGCCACCAGCCGCCCGTTGGCGTGCGCGCGGGCTCCCGCGTCGTCGGCCTCGGTGGGCAGCTTCAGCAACTGGCCGGGGCGGATGCGGTCCGGGTTCTTCAGCCGGTTCAGCTTCGCCACCTCGCGGTAGTCGCCGAAGTCGTCCAGGTACCGCTCGGCGACCGTGCCGAGGTAGTCGCCCTTCGCCACCCGGTACACCGGGTTGACGGCCGGCTCGGTCTCGGCCTGCCGGGTCAGGCCGGCCTGCTGCGCGGCGGTCGGCTGCTGCGCCAGCGTGGCCGGCTGGGCGATGGTGACCTGGTGGGTGACGGGGGCGGCGGCCGTCGGGTACGGGCCGGCCAGGGTGGTGGCGGCGGTCGCCGCCGGGCTCGCCGCGATGATCAGCGCGATCGACCCGACCAGCGCGGCGGCGGCCCGCTGCTGGTGGCGCATCCCCGGCAGCCGGGGAGCCCGGCGGCGGAAGATCTGCGCGAACAGCTCCACCACGACCGAGAAGGCGAACGTCGCCCAGCCGAACCAGCCCACCACGGCCAGCGCCCGCAGGAAGAGTTGACCGTCGTCGCGGCTGGTCAGGGTGGTGCCGATCTCGGCCAGGGTGGGTACGTGGTCGGGGAGCGGGTTCCCGGCCAGGGCGATGAGCGCCACCGGCCCGCCGGCCAGTACCGCGCAGAGCACGACGAGCGCGCCGAGCCCGGTGAGGACCTGTCCCGTCCGCCGTACGGCGGTGCCACGCGGTGCGGCCATGGCTGCCTTCCTTCCTACGGACCCTCGGTGAGGGTGCGGGCGGTGGCCTCGCCGGAGACGGTGACGCTGTCCCCGAAGCCGAAGAGGCCGAGCAGTAACCGGTCGTAGGCGACGCTGACCCGGACCCGGATGTGCTTCTCCCCGTCGATGACCGGGAAGGTGACCGTGTGGCTGGTGACCCCGGCGGCGGCGAGGTAGCTGCTGACGGCCACCCGGGCGTCGCCCTCGTCGATCTCCTTGCTGCCCCCGGCGATGGCGCGCGCCCGGTCGATGGACTGGCCGCCGGCCCGCGCCGCCTCGGCGGCGAGGTTCCCGGCCCGCTGCGTCGACCGGAGCTGGCCGGCGCCGTCGAAGGCCAGCCCGATGATCACGAGTACGCCGGTCATGGCGACCGCCAGGAAGAGGCTCACCCGGCCGTCGTCGCCCCGCCGACGCCCCGGCCCGGCCGGGCGTGCCCGGCCGCCCGGCGTACCGGGGGACCGGCCGGTCACGGTCGGCTCCGGTAGCGGTCCAGCGGCGAGGTGAAGACGGCCGTGACGGTCCGCTCGGTCGGCATGCCGGGCACCGCCGGCAGGCGGATGTCGGCGAAGGAGACGGTGCAGGTGACCCGGACCGAGACGGCGCTGGGCTGGCCGGCGGTGGTGTCGAAGGCGGTGTCGAAGCTGACCGTCTGGCCACCGACCGAGCCGGTGAAGGTGAGCGCGGGCGCTCCGGCGCAGTTGAGCCGCTGCCAGTCCAGCTGGGTCCGGGCCGCGTCGGTCGCCGCCGCCCGCGCGGTCGCCGGGTCCCGCGAGATCGACGCGGCGCGGGCCGCGTCGTGGGCGGCGGATTCGATCGCCTCGGCGGCGATCGCGGTCCGTCCCGCCACCCCGGCCAGCACGAGCAACGCGAGGAAGGCGGGCGTCAGGATCGCCACCTCGACGGAGACCGACCCGCGCTCGACCCGGCCCCGCCCCGCCGCGCCCGGCTGGTCCGCCGTGCTGGCCCGGCTCGCATTGCCGGCCCGGCTCACAGCGTCCGGCCGGGTCACGGGGTGCCTCCGGCGGTGGTCCAGCGCTCGACGGTGCCGTGCGCGGTCTGCCGGACCGGGAAGCTGACCCCGGGGACCACTGACAGGGAGCGGCCGGTGACCGTGCAGGTGACCTCGGTGGCGGTGACGGCGCAGTCCGGTCCCGGCTGGTCCCAGCCGACCAGCCAGTCCCCGGCGGCGGTGAGGAAGGCGGCGGCGCGGGCCTCGCCGGCTCCGGCGGGGGCCTGGTGGACCCGTTGGGCGGTGACCGCGCTCTGCGCGGCGTTCAACGCGGTGGCCCGCGCGACGAACCAGGCGGCGGCCTGGATCGAGGCGAACAACAGCAGCAGGACCAACGGCATGACCACCGCCAGCTCGACCGGGTTGGCCCCCCGGTCCGCGCCGTCGGCCAGCAGCCGGGACCGCAGGACCCCGGTCGTCGCCGGACGGCGGGCGGGCCGGGGCCACCGGATGGCCGTCGCCACCCGGTGGGCCGCTGTCGGGGTCGGGCACCACATCTGAGTTGTCAGCTCCCACCCGGGCCCGGGATCTTGCTCATCCACTCCTGGGCCTTGGTGCTGACCAGGGCGGTGACCGCGATCGCGGCGGCCACCAGGCCGAAGATGATCACGGCGGTGGGGACCGGGCTGTCGCCCCGGTCACCGGCGCGACGCAGCTCGGCGAGCCGGTCGAGCACCAGGATGTGCAGGTAGGCGACGAGACGCATGACGTACTCCTAAAACGGGGAGGGATTACAGACGGGCGACGAAGGGGTAGACGGCGAAGCCGAGCAGGACGAAGACCAGCAGCGCGCCGGGGATGTCGAGCTGGCTGGTCACCCCCTCGGCGCGGGCCAGGTTGTCGGTGCGGATCTGGTCGCGCAGCGCGTCGGCCCGGTTGCGCAGGGTCTCGTGCACCTGCGCGCCCTCGCTGCCGGAGGAGCGCATGATCGCGCCCACGTCGCCAAGTTCCGGGGTGCCCAGCTTCTCGGCGAGGTCGCGCAACTCGTCCCAGGGGGAGTGCATCTGCATCTGGGCCATCCGCAGCGACTCCCGGATGCGGTCGAAGACCCAGCCGTCGCAGACCTGGGCGGCCCGCTCCAGGGACTGCACCGGCCCGTGCGCGGCGGAGAGTTGCAGCGCGACCAGGTCCAGGTAGGCGCAGACGGCCTGGCGGAACTCGGCGCGGGCCGCCTCGGCCTTGGTGAGCACGTCCCGGTGGGCGATCAGGGCGCAGAGCGCCGCCGCGCCGATCCCGCCGAAGACCGGTACGACCAGCGGCAGGCTGGTGCCGGAGAGGAAGAGCACCGCCCCGAGCAGCGTCGGCGCGGCCAGCCCGATCAGGGCGGAGAGCAGCAGGGAGAGGGTGTACTGCTCCGGGGTCCGGTCGATCAGGGCCAGTTCCTGGTGCGGTGGGCGGACCCAGCGGGCGAACCCGCCGAGCCAGTCCAGCCGGCGGCCGGTGGTGGGCCGGGCGGCGCCCGGCGGCTGGTGCAGCCGTTGCAGCGCCGGGCCGAGCGCCGGGGTGGCCGGCAGCGCCTCCTGCACGAGGAGGAAGAGGCCCAGCCCGATCGCGCCGCCACCGACCACGGCGAGGGTGAGCTGCCAACTGAGGATCACCGCAGCGCCTCCTCCGGATCGGGGGCGGGCAGGAACCGGGCCGGCCGGGGCGGCTGGCTCAGGTTGCGCACCCAGACCAGCAGGCCGATGAAGGCCGACCCGAGGACGATCATCACGAGCTGCCCGGTCGGGGTGCCGTACGGGCGCATGTACTCCGCGTTGAGCAGCCCGTACGCCAGGCTGGCCAGCGTCATCCCGGTGAGGAACCGGACCGCGAACCGGGGCTGGGTCCGCTTGGCCTCGATCTCCCGCCGGGTGGCCACCTCGGCCGAGGCGGCGGCGGCGATCGAGCCGAGCACGTCGCCGAGGCGTTCGCCCCGGTCGGTCAGGTGCAGGATCAGCGCGGCCACCACCTGGTCGCAGACCGGGTCGCCGATCTCGTCGGCGAAGGCGAGCAGGGCGGCCTTCGCCGACCAGCCGGCCTGGAGCCGGGCGGCGAGCACCCGCACCTCCTCCTCGATCTCCTCGGGAGCGGTGGTGACGGTGCTGACGATGGCCTGCTGGAGGCCCTGGCCGATGGCGGAGACGTCCTTCAGCCGGCGGGTCCAGTCGCCGACCGCCTCGATCCGGGCGATGGCCCGCTGTTCGGCCCGGCCGACGGCGAACAGCCACGGCACCCCCGGCACCGCGACGGCGACCAGCAGGCCGGCCACCGGCAACCCGGTCAGCAGGAACACCAGCGCGCCGCCGAGCACCGTGCCGAGCAGCTGGCTCTGGTAGCGGCGCTGCTCGCGGCGGCTGGTGCCGGAGCCGAGCCAGAGCCGGCGCAGGCCGGTCCCGGAGCCGGGGCGGGACCGGGGCGGTCGGCGGGTGCCGACCACGGCGACGACGGCGAGGATCAGCCCGGCGACGCAGGCCGCCCCGGAGACGACGGCGATCAGTTCGATGTCCGCGTTCATCGGGGCACCTCGGGGGTGGGCGGGACCGGCACCGGAATCACCGCCGGGCCAGTCGGCTGTTGCGGGGCCGGCGCCAGGCCCCGGCCCCGGCCTCGACCCAGCGGCTCAGCAGGCGGGCGTCGTAGCCGACCCGGAGCAACTGGTCACGGATCCGTTCGGGCAGGTGCCGGGGGACGGCGCGGCCGTCCGGGCCGGGCCCGAAGACGGCGGTGGTGGTGATCCGGTTGCCGTCGCCGACGCCGATCACCTCCTCGACGTGCGAGACGAAGCGGTGCTTGCGCCCACCGATCGCGGTCTCGTCCTCGACGGTGACGTAGACGATCAGGTCGAGGGCGTTGCCGGCCATCCGGCGGGCCTGGTCCACCGTCATCTCCCGGCCGTGCGAGAGCGCCAGCTCGATGATCCGCTCGCCCACCCCCGCCGGGGTACGGGCGTGGATGGTGCACATCGAGCCCCGGCTGGTGGTCATCGCCTGGAGCATCGGCACGATCTCCCGGGACCGCACCTCGCCGACGATGATCCGCAGCACGCCCATCCGCAGTGACACCGGGATCAGGTCGGCGATGCTCACCTCGCCCGCCGGGCGGCCGTCGAGCCCGCGCTCGCCGTGGCCCTCCCGGGCCTCGAAGCTCATCACCGCGCGGTGCCGGCCGCCGTGCTGGGTGGGCAGCAGTTCCCGGCTCTCCTCCAGCAGCACGAACGGCTCGTCCGGGGGGATCTCGCCCATCAGCGCCCGGATCACCGTGGTCTTCCCGGCCCCGGCGAGCCCGGCCACCATGATGTTCAGCCCGGCCCGCATGGAGGCGCGGAGGAAGTCGCGCAGCAGCGGGTCGATCATCTCGTCCAGGTCGGCCCGTGCCCCGGCCAGGTCGTCCAGGCTGACGTCGAGGGTGTTGTGCTTGCGGATCACCGCGTACGGGCGCTGGCTGACCAGGAACACCGCCGCGAGCCGGCTGCCGTCGGGGAGTTGCAGGTCCAGGGTGGGCTTGGAGGTGGAGAGGGACCGTTCGGTGGCACCGGCCCGGCGGGCCGCCGCCTGGAGGATCTCCACCAGTTCGGCGTCGCTGTCGGCGATCGGCTCGCCCCAGTCGACGCCGCCGCCGTGCCGGGTGATGCGCACCCGGTCGCAGCCGAGGATGTGCACCTCCTCGATGGAGGTGTCGACGAGCAGGGTCTGCAACCGGCCCAGCCCGACCAGCTCGGCGGTCACCTGGTCGAGCAGCAGCCGCTCCTCGCCGGCCGGCATCGGGGTGCCCGCCCGGCGGACCGCGTCGGCGTACTCGGCGACCACGGTCACCGCGAGCCGGGCCCGCTCGACGTCCTCCTCCTCGACGGTGAACTCCCGGCCCCGCTGCCACAGGGTGAGCCGTTCGCTGAGCTGCCGGCGCAGGTCCCGGACCACGGCGAAGTCGGCCCGGCGCGGCGGGGCCTCCGGTGGCGGGGGCGTCACGACCGGTGCCGGGGCCGGCTGCGGGGGGTGCCCGCCCTGGGGCGGGTGACCGTTCGCCACGGCCAGGGGCGGGACCGTGGAGGTGACCGCCCCGGGCTGCGGGCCGCGCGGGTCGTGCTGGACCGGCTCAAACCGCACCCGGCACCTCCTCGCCGGCCGGCCAGGCCAGTCGGGCCAGGCGCTGGTCCAGCAGGGCGCGCACCGGCGCCTCCAGCGCGCCGGCCGCGCGCATCAGCGGCCGGTTGCCCCGTACGGTGCCGCCCAGGGTGAGCACCTCGGCGGTACGCGGGTCGTGCGGCAGCCGGGCGATCACCGGTACCCGTAGCGCCTTGCTGATCTCGCCGGTGCCGTGCCCGTCGCCGACCAGCAGCAGGCGCAGCGTGCCGGAGGGGACCCGGTGCTCGACGAGGTCCCGTTCGATGGCCCGGGCCGTCGACCGGGTGACCGAGAGGTCGGGCAGGTTGGCCCGGGTGACCAGGAGGACCACGGTGGCCGCCCGCAGGATCGGCCAGGGCGGGCCGGCGACGTTCAGCCGACCACAGTCGACCAGCACGTCGTACGGCGGTTGGCCCCGTTCCAGGTCGGTGAAGAAGTCGGCGAACCGCTGCCAGAGCGGGGTCACGCTGCCGGCCTGGGCGGGGTCGACCACGCCGGGCAGCAGCAGCCGCTCCCGTTTCGGCGCGTCCAGGTCGACGAGCTGGGACCAGAACGCCTGTTCCAGGTTGCCGTCGCGCAGTTCACCGACGGCCAGCTCGCCGAGGCCCCGGGGGCCGTCCAGGGTCCCGCGCAGGTACCCGGCCATGATCGAGCCGCCCGCCGGGTCGCACTCGGCGAGGACCAGCCGCCGGTGCCAGGTCAACGCGCAGGCCAGGGCGGACGTGGTGACGCCCGGCGAGCCCTTGGCGGAGACCAGCGCGACGATCGCCATGTCAGGCCGCTTTCGTCAGCACGAGCGCGATCCGCTTCTGTGCCGCCAACACCACCACCGCCGGCACGTCCCGGCTGGGCAACGCCAGGTAGACCACCACGCTGGTGGCCTCCGGGGTGGCGGTCTCGATCACGGTGGCCTCGAACCGGGTGCCGGGGCCCCGGCTGTCGGAGTTGCGGTCCGGGGTGGTGACCAGCAGGACCCTGTCGCCGGGGCTGAGGGTGCGCGCCGGCACCTCGCCGGGGGTGAGGGCGAGGGAGATCTGCTGCTGCCCGGGGCCGAGCAGCGGGTCGTCGGTGAGCTGGGCCATGGTGAGCAGGGTGCCGGGGGTCAGCGCCACCGCCGCCCGCTTGCCGACCACCTCGTCGAGTTGGCTCGCGGCCACCGGCGACAGCCCCTGCCCACCGGCCACCTGCACGGTGACCAGGTCGTCGGCCCGGATCTCCCGGCCCACCTCGACCGCCCGCGCGACCGCGAGGTAGCTGCCGGTGGCGC
Organism: Micromonospora rosaria; assembly: GCF_001567585.1. GTDB lineage: Bacteria > Actinomycetota > Actinomycetes > Mycobacteriales > Micromonosporaceae > Micromonospora > Micromonospora rosaria. The sequence goes on along the minus strand of NZ_LRQV01000012.1, from coordinate 65,294 downwards.
GGACCGAGGTGACCGCGAACGCCGAGCCCAGCCCGCCGAGGGCGATCAGCAGCACCGCCAGGCCGAGCAGCCCCGGGCGCATCCGGCGTTGCCGGACCACCTTCGGGGGTACGACCGGCGCGTCCACCGGGCCGGTACCGCTGCGCGTCACCACACTCACCTGGTCACCACCTGAAGTTCGTCGATCTCGATCGTGTTCGTGCCGCTGGTCCGGGTGAGCGGGAAGGAGTCGCCCGCCCCGCCGCTGCTGGCGGTCCAGCTCACGGTCCAGAAGGTGGTGGCGCTGACCTGGTAGGTGCCGGCCTTCGAGTACCCGCCGTCGTAGCCGCAGTCGGGCGAGGGCTGGCCGGCGTACGGGCCGTCGGGGTCGTACCGGGTGCCGGGGCCGGTGCACTCGACCGTGTCGCCGTTGCCCATGTCCCAGACGATCCGGTCGACGGTGGCGCTGATCGTGACGGTCAGGCCCCGGTCGGAGGCGGAGGCGCTCAGCGGGCCGAAGTAGTTGGGGCCCCGGCTGGCCCACATCCAGACCGGCAGCCCGACCAGCCCGGGGCCGGTGCTGCGGCGGGGCGCCATCGCGATCCGGGGTGCCCGGAGGCTGATCGAGGCGAGCGCCCGCCGGGCCAGCTCCTCCGGGTCGGGCGGGGCGCCGAAGCCGGGCGGCGGGCTGTCGTACAACTCGTTGCGGGTCGACGCGAGACCGCCGTCGCAGGTGACGGCGTACCAGAGGCTGCCCTCGACGACGCTGGGCTGCGGCTCGGCGAGCTTGGTGTAGCACCCGGTGCCGTTGTCGAACCAGCCCAGGTCATCGGAGTAGCAGGCGACCTCCCGGCCCTCCCACTGGCACTTGGCAGCCGGGCCGTCGCCGCCGTCGCCGGGGTTGCCGCCGTTGCTCGGGTTGCCGCCGTTGCCGCCGTTGCCGGGGTTGCCGGGGGTGGGCGGGTCGTCGTCCCAGACGTTGCAGTCGTCCTGGCCGGGCGGGCACTCCGCGCCCGGGGCGGCCCGGCCGGCCGCCGTGGCCGGCTCGCCGACCGTGGCCGGCACGACGGTGCCGGCGAGCAGCAGCGCGACCGCCGCACCCAGCGTCCGGGCCAGCAGCCGGGCCCGGCCGGCGCGGGTCAGCACGGCTGGTCCTGGTGCGCGGCGCCGGCGTTGATCCGCCACTTCCCGTCCGGGTAGCGGGTGGCGGTGGCGGTGGCCAGGTGCCGGCTGCCACGGGAGCCGGGGACGACCTTCTTGTTGTGCGTGTAGACCAGCCGGTACCCGGTGGTGTCCAGGCAGTCCTGGATCTCCACCGTGGCCGGGTCGGTCTCCAGGCTGACGCTGGTGACGGTGGGATCGGAAACCAGTTTCCCGGTACGCATCGCGCCGTTCTCCTTGGCTTGGCGAATTGTCACCCGGACCCGGGTCAGCAACGGATCGCCCAGATATCTGGTCAGCTCCGGATGGCGTGGATCACTTTCTCGGCTCGCCGCGCGGGTGGCGTCGAGATAACCGGCGTAGGCGGCGAGCGCCGCCTCCCGGGCCGCCTCCTCGTCCGCGGCGGAGACGGTGGCGGTGGCGGAGGGTCGCGCCGGTGGCGGCGCGTCGGCGACCTCCGGGGCCGCGCCGCCGCACCCGGCGGTGGCGCCGACCGCCACGATCACGACCAGGCCGGCGCTCCGTCGCCTGAACTGCCGTGCGCGCAACGCGGGTGCCTCCTCGATGCGACCCGGGTGGCCGGGGTCGCCGGCGGCCTCCGGGCGGTCGGAAACGCGCCCGGATCCTGACATTCGGTTCCGATGCGTCTGCTTCCGCATTTACCTGTACGGATCTTGCATATTGCCGGGGTGTTTGTCCTGCTCGGCCTCGGTGCCGAGGTACTGCGGGCTTGCGTCGTACCCAGGTGGCGAGCATAAGCTGACGCCCAGCGATACAACAGAGGCAATTCATCTGAATACGCTCAGTGATGAATGGCGGTGGCTCCGGGTGCGGACGGCGGCATGGGCGTCGATGATGCCGAGCCCGCCTCAGGTACGCCGAAAAGCACCCCGGCCGGCCCGGAAATCGGCGGGCGGGGGCGGCCGGCGGGAGGTCGCTTCTCGCGCCATGCGCGACAATCCAGCCCCGGTACCACTACTGTCCGTGCCGGCCGGTCCGGCTTCGGCTGTCCGATCGACGCGGTCCACATGGCGCTGACCCCGCCCCGGGCCCCGACCGGCCCCGTCGGCGTACGGCTGCTGGCCGGCCTCGCCGTGGTACCCCTGCTCCGGCTGGCGGTGGCGCGGCACGCCGTACCGCCGGACGTGGGCTGGCGGACCGGCTGTGACGCCTGCGGCGCCCCGATCGACCTGGGCCGGCCCTGGCCGGCGCTGGGGCCGGCGGCGCGCTGCGGCGACTGCGGGGCGCGGGTCGGGGCGCCCCCCGGCACGGTGGAGGTCGCCCTGGTCGCGGCGCTCGTCGTGGCGGTACTGGTCGGCGGCGCGCCGCCGGTGGTGGCGGCCCTGCTCTGGTGGCTCGGGTGGGTGCTGCCGGCGGCCCTGGTCGACCTGGCCGTGCACCGGCTGCCCGACCGGCTCACCTGGCCGGCGGCGGCCGGTGCCTGGGCGCTGCTCGGGCTCGCCGCGCTGACCGGCGCGGGCGCGACGCCCTGGCTCCGGGCCACCGCCGCCGGCCTCGGGCTGGGCCTGTTCTTCGCGGCCACCACCCTGCTGCTCGGCCGGCGCGGGTTCGGTCTCGGGGACGCCAAACTGGCGCTCGGCGTCGGCCTGCTGCTCGGCTGGTCCGGCTGGTCGACCCTGGTTACCGGGCTGCTGCTGGCGTTCGGCCTCTCCGCCCTGGTCAGCCTCGCCCTGTTGGCGGCCCGCCGGGTCCGCTGGACGAGTCACCTCCCCTTCGGCCCCTTCCTCCTGCTGGCCACCCCCGCCGCCCTCCTCCTCGCCCCCTGACCCCGCGCGTCCCCCGACCCGGGGTGCCGACCGGGTGGGTCGCGTCAGGTTGCGTGGCTCCGGTGCCGGGAGGCCTCGATCAACGTCCCGAGGGGCGGGCCGGGTCGGTGGGGGCGGGGACCGGTTGTTCGGTGCGGCGGGTGCGGCGGCGCAGGACGTCGGCGACGGGGGTGGTGAACAGCGGGGTGAACGCCGTGACGACCACCGCGCCGAGCAGGACGCCGGCGACGACGTCGTGCGGGTAGTGCACGCCGACGTAGACCCGGGAGAAGGCGGCCAGCGCCGCCAGCGGCACCGCGTACCACCCGAGCCGGCGGTGCAGCAGCAGGGTGGCGGCGGCCAGCGCCCCGGCGATCGTCGAGTGGTTGCTCGGGAACGACCAGTCGCCCGTCGGCGGGCAGTGGTCGGCGACGATGGCGAGGTCGGTGAGGAGCCGGCAGGGGCGGTCCTGGTCCACCAGGATCTTCAGCGCCTCGCTGCCTCCGTACGCGAGGACCACCAGGACCGGTGTGACCAGGACGAGGGCCCGGTCGCGGGGGCCGCCGCCCAGCCGGCTCCAGGCGGCGAGGAGCCAGAGCAGGCTGAGCAGGATGATCGACGCCTCGGTGAAGTGGCCCATGAACCACTGCACCGGCTGGGGATTCGCGTCCGCGAACTCGACCACCTGCCGGTACCACTCGTCGCTGATTTCCGGAACATCCGTCATGCCAGCCTGAAGCATGCCCCACCTCACCAACGGTTCATCCTTCGTTTACCTGTAAGCACCGTAGAAAACCAGTGCCGTTCACCGCACTGTTCATTGGTGAATCCCAAACCACGACTTTTGTCTCAGTGCCCTCTCAGCCGGGCTCTGGTTGTCTGGTCGGTGAGGGTTCCGAGGCCTGGGAGGCGACGTGCACACCATCCCCACCGTCGAGGGGCAACCGGTCCGATCCGGGGCGGCGGACGATCCGGCCTGGCGGATCCGGCGGACCGAGGCGGACCTGAACCGGCTCGCCGAGACCGAGTCGATCTTCGCCCTGAGCAACGGGTGGATCGGCTGGCGCGGCACCCTCGACGAGGGCGAGCCGTACGGGATGCCGGGCACCTACCTCAGCGGCTTCCACGAGCAGCGGAAACTCGACTACCCCGAGGACGGGTACGCCTTCCCGCAGCGCAGCGACACCGTGATCAGCGCGCCGAACGCCGCCCTGGTCCGGCTCTGGGTCGGCGACGAGCAACTCGACGTCCGCACCGGCACGCTGCGCCACCACGAACGGGTGCTGGACCTGCGGGGCGGCGTGGTCGAACGGCACACCGAGTGGATCTCACCGGCCGGTCACGGGGTCCGGGTCCGCAGCACCCGGCTCGTCTCGCTCTCCCGGCACCCGATCGCCGCCGTGCGGTACGAGGTGGAACCCCTGGACGGGCCGGTCGAGCTGCGGATCTGCGCCGACCTCCAGGCCAACGAGCGGGTACCGGAGCGCTCCGACGACCCCCGGGCCGCCTCGGTGATCACCGACCCGCTGACCGCCGAGTACCGGCGGGGCGTCGGCACCGACGGGGTGCTGGTGCACCGCACCGAGCACAGCCGGCAACGGGTCGCCGTCGCGGTGACCCACCACGTCGACGCCCCGGACCTCTTCGCCACCGACACCGACCTCACCCCCGACCGGCTGCGGGTCGCCGTCACCGGCACGCTGCACCCCGGCGAGCGGGTCCGGGTGACCAAGTTCGCCGCGTACGACTGGACGTCGGTGGACGGCACCCCCGCGCCGGAGCTGGCCGACCTCGTCGCCGAGGCGGCACGGGCGGCCCGCGCGGAGGGGTTCGACGGACTCCTCGCCGACCAGCGGGCCGCGCTCGACGTCGCCTGGCAGACCGCCGACGTGCTGCTCGACGGCGACCCGGAACTCCAGCAGGCCGTCCGGTTCGCGGTGTTCCACCTGCTCCAGGCGGGCCGCCCGGACGTCGACCGGACCATCCCCGCGAAGGGGCTGACCGGCAACGGCTACGACGGGCACGTGCTCTGGGACACCGAGGGGTACGTGCTGCCGGTGCTCACCTACCTCGCGCCGGCGATGGTCCGCTCGGCGCTGCGCTGGCGGCACGCCCACCTGCCCGAGGCCCGGGAGCGCGCCGCCGAACTGCGGCTCACCGGGGCCACCTTCCCGTGGCGGACGATCGGCGGCCGGGAGTGCTCCGGCTACTGGCCGGCCGGGACCGCCGGGATGCACGTCAACGCCGACGTCGCCGACGCGGTGCTGCGGTACGTGGCCGCCACCGGTGACCAGGAGTTCCTCGCCGGGGCGGGGCTGGACCTGCTGGTCGAGACCGCGCGGCTCTGGCACGGCTTCGGGCACCACGGCGCCGACGGCGGCTTCCACCTGGCCGGGGTGACCGGCCCGGACGAGTACACCGCCCTGGTCGACGACAACGTCTTCACCAACCTGATGGCCCGGCGGAACCTGCGGGGCGCGGCCGACGCGGCCCAGCGGTACCCCGACGCGGCGGCCCGGCTCGGCGTGACGCCGGAGGAGGTCGCCGGCTGGCGGTCCGCCGCCGACGCGATGGCCGTCCCGTACGACCACGAGCGCGGGGTGCACCAGCAGTCGGCCGGCTTCACCGACCTGCCGGAGTGGGACTTCGCCGGCACCGGCGAGGACGACTACCCGCTGCTGCTGCACTTCCCGTACCTGGAGTTGTACCGCAGGCAGGTGGTGAAGCAGGCCGACCTGGTGCTGGCCATGCAGCGCTTCCCCGGCGACTTCACCGCCGAGGAGAAGGCTCGCAACTTCGCCTACTACGAGGCGCGGACCGTCCGCGACTCCTCCCTCTCCGCCTCCGCGCAGGCGGTGCTCGCCGCCGAACTGGGCCACCTCGACCTGGCCTACGACTACTTCGCCGAGACGGTCCTGCAGGACCTCGCCGACCTGGGCGACAAGACCGGCGACGGGCTGCACCTGGCCTCCCTGGCCGGTGCCTGGCTGGCCGTGGTGCAGGGCTTCGGCGGGATGCGCGACGACCGGGGCGTGCTCGCCTTCGCCCCCCGGCTGCCCGCCCGGATCACCCGACTGGCCTTCAGCCTGCGCTGGTACGGGCACCGGCTCCGGGTCACCCTCACCCCTGACGGGGCCCGCTACGACCTGCCCGACGCCGACTCCGACGCCGTGGTGGAGCTCGACCACTGCGGGGAACGCCTGCGGGTCACCCCCGCCGAGCCGGTCACCCGCCCGCTGCCCGCCGTGCCCGACCCCGGCCCCGAGCCGACCGTCCCACCCGGCCTCCGCCCCGCCCGCCGGTAAGGAAGGGCCCCCTGTTAACGCTTCCGGTAGAGCAGGGGCCCCTTCTTAACACCGGCTCCCGGGTGCGGGGCTAGTCGGCGGGGATGGCCGGGGCGGGGAGGCCGGTCATCCGGGCGCGTACCTCGTCCAGCGCCTCGAAGGCGTACGCCCAGTTGTGGCACTTGAAGCTGCGCAGCCCGACGATCGGGGTACGGCAGTCGACGCAGTGCACGCCCGGGATCGCCTCGGGAACCTCGGTGTTGACGTACCGGCGCTCGCCGAGGATCACCGTGGCGATCATCATCCGGTCGTGCACCCCGGCCAGCGCCGACGAGACGATGTCGAGCCAGTTGACCCGCCGGCCGCACTTCGGGCAGTCCGGCTCGTCGCCGCTGACCCAGAGCGGGGCGCCGATGGTGCGCGGCGGCATGCCGAGCTGCTTCTCGATCCGGCGCACGTCGGACTCGCAGGTCTGCCAGCGGTGCCGGCCGGGCAGGCTGGCGGGCGAGTCGTACACGGCACGGAAGAGGACCGGGTCCACCTCCACCGTCCTGCGGGTACCGGTCACGGGTACCTCCTCTGCTCGTCGTCACGGTCGGCCCGCCGCCGCACGGGCGCAACCGGATCAACGACAGGGCAGGTCGGCGGGTGTCCCCTGCGGGGATTCCGGCGACGGGTCGTCGAGCAGCCGGCGGATCGCGGCCCCGAGGGCCGGATCCACCGGGAACCGGGCCGCCAGCCAGGCCAGCACCGCCCCGGCCGCCGCCCGGTTGTGCCGGTAACCGGGCACCATCGCCGCCAGCGGCACCACCTCCGGGGGGTACGCCCGCTCGGCCCGCCGGGTCGGGTCGAACGGGTCGCGGCCGGCCCGTACCCCGTCGGGGCCGGTCAGGTCGAGCAGCGCGAGCACCCGGTCCACCGCGTACGACTGGATGAACCGGGTGGCGCTCAGCCGCTCGCCGCGCAGTTCCCGGTGCAGGCCGACGTAGAGGTTGGTCAGCGCCTCGTTGAGGTGGAACTCGACCGTGTCGTACGGCGGCCCGTCCGGCTCCGGCCCCCGCTCGACGAGGGCGGCGGGGACGTCGGCGCGCCGCCAGACCACCCGGGCTCCCACGCGCGGCAGCCGGGCCAGCTCCGCGACGGTGAAGACGGCGTACTCGACGAAGATGCCGTCGGCGTAGAGCGCCTTGCGGCCGTGGGGGTCGTTGGCGAAGCTGAACGCCACCGCGCAGGGCGCCCGGAGCCAGTCGGTCGACTCCCGGTACCGGGCTGCGGCACCGTCCTCGACGACGACGAAGAAGTCCAGGTCGGAGTGCTCGTCGAGGCGGTCGCGCGCGGTCCCGGCGGAGCCGAGGCCGAGGACGGCGAGCACGTCGGGCCGGGTGGCGAGGTGGGCGGCGAGGTCGTCCAGGCGGCGCAGCACAGGATGCACGGAACGTCGTCCTCTCGGGTGGGGTCGACGTTTCAGCCCGTACGGTCCGCAAGCCCGCCGAGGTCGCGACGGCTCATGCTAGCGAGACCCGGGGGTGGGACCGCCCGACCGGGCACGACGGGTGGGGATCGGGCAGGCAGCCACAGCAAACGGGCGGTCCTCCTGGGATTTCTTGCGGCCTATGCCCGTTCTGTGCTGCCCGTTCGGAGCCGGTTACGGGCAACAAACCCACCCGATTGCCCCGGATGTGACCGGGGTCACCCGCAGTCGTCGATGTTACAAAAGACGCACGGGCCGACGGGAGGTGCACAGTGGACGCAGTCCAGCGTCGACACCACATCCTCACCCTGGCCCGTCGTCAGGGCGACGTCGACGTGCGGAAGCTCGCCGTCGACCTGGGCGTCGCGCCGGAGACGATCCGCCGTGACCTGAGCCTGCTGGCCCAGCAGGGCCTGGTCCGCCGGACCCACGGCGGCGCGTACCCGACCGAGACCGCGCGCTTCGAGACGACCCTGGAGACCCGGGCCACCCGGATGGTCGTGGAGAAGCGGCGGATCGCCACCGCCGCCGTGGAGCACCTCGGCGACGCCGAGTCGGTCTTCGTCGACGAGGGGTACACCCCGCAACTGATCGCGGAGGCGCTGCCCACCCACCGTCCGCTGACCGTGGTGACCGCCTCGCTGCACACCGCGGCGGCGCTGGCCGCGTACCCGAGCATCACCGTGCTGCTGCTCGGCGGCCGGGTCCGCGGGCGGACGCTGGCCACCGTCGACCACTGGGCCACCCGGATGCTCGCCGGCTTCGTCATCGACCTGGCCTACGTCGGGGCGAACGGCATCTCCCGCAAGCACGGGCTGACCACCCCCGACCCCGCCGTGGCGGCCGTCAAGGCCCAGGTGATGGCGGTGTCCCGGCGGGTGGTCTTCACCGGGGTGCACACCAAGTTCGGCGGGAACAGCTTCTGCCGCTTCGCCGACGTCGCGGACCTCGACACCATCGTCACGGACACCGCGCTGCCGGCCTCCGAGGCGCACCGCTACTCCCTGCTCGGCCCGGTGGTGCTGCGCGTCTGAGCGCCCCGGCCGACCTTCCTCCACCCACCACACCACCACCATGGAGGTTCGCTGTGCCCAGAACACGAACTCCTCGCCAATGGCGCGGCCCGCTCGCCGCCGCCCTCGCGGTCGGTCTCGCCACGACCGCCTGCTCCGGAGCCGGTGGCGGCTCGTCCGGCGACGGCGAGGGAAAGACCATCACCGTCCTGATGGTCGGCAACCCGCAGATGGAGGACCTGGCCAAGGTCACCGCCGACACCTTCACCAAGGACACCGGCATCACCGTGCGGTTCACGATCCTGCCGGAGAACGAACTGCGCGACAAGGTGACCCAGGACGTCGCCACCCAGGGCGGGCAGTACGACGTGGCGACGATCGGCGCGTACGAGGCCCCGATCTGGGCCGAGAACGGCTGGCTGCACGAACTCAGCACGTACGCCGACGCGGACACCGGGTACGACAAGGGTGACCTGATCGCGCCGGTGGTCGCCTCGCTCTCCGGCTCCGACGACAAGCTCTACGCCGCGCCGTTCTACGGCGAGTCGTCGTTCCTCATGTACAACAAGGAACTCTTCGCCGCCAAGGGCCTGACCATGCCGGAGCGGCCGACCTGGCCGCAGGTGGCCCAGTTCGCCGCCCAACTCGACGACAAGCAGGCCGGCGTCGCCGGCATCTGCCTGCGCGGCCTGCCCGGCTGGGGCGAGCTGTTCGCGCCGCTGACCACGGTGGTCAACACCTTCGGCGGCACCTGGTTCGAGCAGGACTGGACGCCGAAGGTGAACGCGCCCGAGTTCACCGAGGCCACGACGTTCTACGTCGACCTGGTCCGCAAGCACGGGCAGCCGGGCGCGCCGCAGGCCGGGTTCACCGAGTGCCTGAACACCTTCGGCCAGGGCAAGGCCGCCATGTGGTACGACGCCACCTCCGCCGCCGGCACCCTGGAGGACCCCGACTCCAGCACCGTCGCCGGCAAGGTCGGCTACGCGTACGCGCCGGTCCACCGGACGGACTCCTCGGGCTGGCTCTGGACCTGGGCGCTGGCCATGCCGAAGACCACCAAGAACGCCGACGCCGCCTGGACGTTCATCTCGTGGGCGACCGGCAAGGAGTACGAGAAGCTGATCGGCTCCTCGCTCGGCTGGTCCCGGGTACCGGCCGGCAAGCGCCAGTCCACCTACCAGCTTCCCGAGTACCGGCAGTCCGCCCAGCCCTTCGCCGACCTGACCCTGAAGTCCATCCAGGAGGCCGACCCGGTCAACCCCGGGGTGCAGCCGAGGCCCGCGCTCGGCGTGCAGTTCGTCGGCATCCCGGAGTTCGCCGACCTCGGCACGAAGGTGTCCCAGGAGGTGTCCGCCGCCATCGCCGGCCAGGTCACCGTCGACCGGGCGCTCGCCAACGGGCAGCGGCTGGCCGAGGACGTCGCCAGCAAACACCGCTAGCCGCGCGCCGGGACCGGCCACCGCCGGCCGGTCCCGGCCCTGCCCCGAGGTGGACCGATGACCACGACCATCACCACCGGTACGGGCGCGGCACCGCGCCCCACCGTCCGTCCCACCCGGCCCGACCGGGCCCAACGCTGGTCCCGACGTGCCCCGCTGCTGCCCGCGCTCGTCTTCGCCATCGTGGTGACGCAGCTCCCGTTCCTGTTCACCCTCTACCTGTCCACCCAGAGCTGGAACGCGCTGCGGCCCGGCAGCCGCGAGTTCACCGGCCTCGCCAACTACGGGCAGGTGCTCACCGACGACCGGTTGCGTGCCGCACTGGTCAACACGGTGGTGCTCACCGCCTCGTCGGTGATCCTCTCCGTGCTGCTCGGTCTCGGCCTGGCCGTCCTGCTGGACCGGCGCTTCCCCGGGCGCGGCATCGTCCGTACCCTGCTCATCACGCCGTTCCTGGTGATGCCGATGGCGGCGGCGCTGCTCTGGAAGCACGCCATCTACAACCCGTCGTACGGCCTGCTGAACGGGATCTTCGGCGGCAGCACCGACTGGGTCTCGGCGTACCCGATGACCTCCGTGGTCACCGCGCTGGTCTGGCAGTGGACCCCGTTCATGATGCTGATCATCCTGGCCGGGTTGCAGGGCCAGTCCCTGGAGACCCTGGAGGCGGCCCGGGTCGACGGGGCCGGCCCGTGGCAGATCTTCACCCGGGTCACCCTGCCCTACCTGCGGCCGTACCTGGAACTGGGCGCCCTGCTCGGCTCGATCTACCTGGTGCAGACCTTCGACGCCGTCTTCACCATCACCCAGGGCGGCCCCGGCTCGGCCACCACCAACCTGCCGTACGAGATCTACCTGACCACCTTCCGCAAGTTCGAGTACGGCGAGGCCGCCGCAGCCGGCGTCGTGGCGGTGATCGGCACCATCGTCGTCGCCACCCTCGCGCTGCGGGTGCTCTCCAGCCTGTTCCGGATGGAGGACCCGCGATGACCACCCGCTCTCGTCCCGCCGACACGGCCGGGGGGCTCTGGACCGTGCTGGCCTGGCTCGCCGGGCTGCTGTTCTTCCTGCCGGTGCTCTGGATGGTGCTGACCGGGTTCAAGCGGGAGGTGGACGCCGCCAGCAACCCGCCGTCCTGGTTCTTCAGCCCGGCCCTCGACGGCTACCGGCAGGTCTTCGACCGGGACCTGCTGCCGTACCTGCTCAACTCGATGACGGCCAGCGTGGTCTCCACCCTGCTGGTGCTGGTGCTGGCCACCCCGGCGGCGTACGCGCTGTCGATCCGGCCGGTCGAACGCTGGCGCGACGTGCTGTTCTTCTTCATCAGCACGAAGATGCTGCCGGTGGTCGCCGCGCTGCTGCCGATCTACCTGCTGGTCAAGCAGGTCGGCATGCTGGACAACATCTGGACCATGGTCGTGCTCTACACGGCCATGAACCTGCCGCTCGCGGTCTGGATGATGCGCTCGTTCCTGCTGGAGGTGCCGACGGCGCTGATCGAGGCGGCGGCGATGGACGGCGCCAGCCTGCTGGTCACGATCCGGCGGATCCTGCTCCCGATCGTCGCGCCCGGCCTGGCCGCCACCGCGCTGATCTGCTTCATCTTCAGCTGGAACGAGTTCTTCTTCGCGGTCAACCTGACCGCCACCCGGGCCGGCACCGCGCCGATCTTCCTGGTCGGCTTCGTCACCTCCGAAGGGCTCTTCCTCGCCCGGCTCTGCGCGGCGGCCACCATCGTGTCGCTGCCGGTCGTGCTGGCCGGCTGGATCGCCCAGAAACAACTCGTCCGAGGACTCTCCATGGGGGCGGTCAAGTGAAGGCAGCAGTCATCGTCACGCCGGGACAAATCAGCGTCGAGTCCGTACCGGACCCCACCCCCGGACCGCGCGACGTGGTCGTCGAGGTGGCCGGGTGCGGGATCTGCGGCACCGACCTGCACATCATGGACGGCGAGTTCGCGCCCGCGTACCCGATCGTGCCGGGGCACGAGTTCGCCGGCACGGTCGTCGCCGTCGGACAGGACGTCACCGAGGTCCGGATCGGCGACCCGGTCGCCGTCGACCCGTCCCTGCACTGCCAGGAGTGCTACCAGTGCCGGCGCGGCCGGGGCAACCTCTGCGAACGGTGGAACGCCATCGGTGTCACCGTCCCCGGCGGGGCCGCCGAGTACGCGGTCGCCCCGGTCCGCAACTGCGTCACCCTCCCCGAGGGGGTCGCCCCGGCCGACGCCGCGCTGATCGAGCCGCTCTCCTGTGCCGTACGCGGCTTCGACGTGCTGCCCCGGCGGCTCGCCGACCACTACCTGATCTACGGTGCCGGCACCATGGGGCTGATGATGCTGGAGTTGGCCAAGCGCTGCGGCGCGGCGAGCGTCAGCGTGCTGGACCCCAACCCGGACCGGCTGGCCACCGCCGTGAAACTGGGCTGCTCGGCCCACGCCGCCAGCGCCGACGAGCTGACCCGGCCACGCGGCTGGGACGTGGTGATCGACTGTACCGGGGTGCAGGCGGCCATCGACGACGGTCTGCGCCGGGTCGCCCCGGCCGGGACGTTCCTCCAGTTCGGCGTCGCCGAGTACAGGACCCGGGCCACCGTCGAGCCGTACCGGGTCTACAACCAGGAGATCACGGTGACCGGCTCGATGGCGGTGCTGCACAGCTTCGAGCGGGCCGGCGAACTCTTCGCGGCCGGCGTCCTGGACCCGGCGGTCTTCATCAGCCACCGCTTCCCCCTGGACCGGTACGCCGAGGCGATGGCCCAGTTCCGGGCAGGCGTCGGCCGCAAGATCCAGATCGCCTCCTGAGCAGGTGTGCCGTCCGCGTGGTCCGGCGGACGGCACACCGCACCTTCCGCAGCGGCGCACCTCAGCCCATTCGCAGCGGTGCGGCGGCCAGGACGGCACAGGCGACCACGGCCAGCACGATCCGTACCGTGCGCAGGCCGCGCCACCACGGCACCGCCCAGAGCAGGAGCCACCCTGCGGTGAAGGCCACCACGTGCCCCGCCAGCATCGCGAGGGTGATCTCCTCGCAACGGTTCTCCAGCCCGGTGTCGCAGAGCCGTGGTGGCCGGTCGAAGCTGCCCGTCATCGTCGACACCATCGTGGCGACGCAGACCAGCACGGGCGCCGCCATGAGCGTGGCCAGGGGTGTCACCAGCCAACCGGCGAGATCCCGACGCCGGTCCAGGCGACCGGGGCGGAAGGGCGTGCCGACGTCGCTTCCGGACATGACGAGGACGCTACGGTTCGGGCCCCCGCCGCGCTGCCCCGTACCGGCCGGGATCGTCGCTCGGGACGCCCCGCTCGGCTATACCCGAGTCGCCTGCGCCGGAGGTGTCACCTCTCCGCTGCCCTGGGCTTCGACTATCCGTCAGCCGGTGTAGCCACTCATGAGCGCGGCCGTGTACGCGGTCGCCAAAGCCCGGACGGTCTCCTCTGGAAGGGCTGCCCGCAGAGCATCCACCGCCAGTTCGACACCAGGTGAGCGCCGCCGGCCGAACAGATCCTGAAGCCGCTGCACCCCGTCGCGCACGTTCGCACCAGCAATGTCGTCCTCGGCGAGTTCACGCAGTCGTCGACCCACCTGCTCGGGCGGTTCCGCCTGCATGAGCCGGAGTACGTCACCGGCATCCTTCGGCTTGAGTCGATCCGGTCGATCCGGCCTGCGCGACTGGATCCGGTCGTGCAGCTTGTGTGCCTTGGCCACGAGTAACGCCGCTGTGCCCGCCACCGGCACCAGCAACTGTCGGGCGTCGATCTGCGGCTCCAGGCTGGAGATCAGGACATCGCTGTGGTCGGCCACAGCGGCCTCCAGGCCTGGAGTGCGCCGGGCGGCACGGTTCCCGTGGTCGGGCAACTTCGCTGCCCGGTTGCCGGCCACCATCGTGGCCGGTACGAGCAGGTCCACCGGCACCACCACGTGGTTCCCGTCCACCTTGGTGGCGGCTGTCCAGATTCCTGGTTCAGAAATCAGTTGGAAGCCTGCCGCCGTCATGGCCTCCTCGATCCGTGGGTCCGGGCCCAACACTCGCGGATCCAGAGTGAGGTCGGCGTCGGTGGTGTAGGGCGCGACACTGGCGTCCAGGTCAGCGTCACCGGTGCGCACGTAGATCGCCTGTGCGCCAGCCAGAATCACTGCCTGGCGGTGCTCGGCCAGTGCCGCCAAGGCGTCCAGTAGGACCCGTCGTGCCGCGATGTACAGCGGATCGGTAACCGGCCTGGCCATGGGCATGGAATTCACCTTACCGATCGAGCCGTGGCAAATCCGGTCGCCGCCACTCGTCCTCATGAGCGCGCATCCAGTCCAACACAGCCTGCCCTTCTTCGGGCAGCCGGCCATTGCCGCCCAAGCAGTCGAGCACCAGTTGTCCCAGTCCTACCTGTCGTAATCCGTCGTCGGTGGTGCGGGTGCCTTCGACCTGCGCCGTATCCTCCGGCTTGAGTAGGACGACGTCGGCACCTCGGTCGGTTGGCAGAAGCCGGCCGAAGCGGCGCATCAATTCCGGATCGGCCACGTAGAGCACCAGTTGGGCTGGCGCTGCCACCTGCGCAATGCTGGAAGCCGCGAATGATCCCGTCAACACCACGTCCGGCCGACGGATATCGGCGAGTATCCGGGCGTACAGTGCCCGGGCACCCTCCTGCGCGATGAACGTGCTGGCCTGATTGTTGCGCAACATGTCGTAGCTGCCTGCGCTGGACAACAGCAGCGCCGGCCAGTCGACGTGCTCAACCAACCCTCGTTGGTTTCGCTCGACCAGAGCCTGTTCATCGAGTGAGGACAGCACCTTCGATACGTAACCGGGCGTGAGTCCGGCCGCCTCGGCCAGCGACTTCGAGCGATACGGGGGGGTCGCCTCGACCAGCAGTCGCACCAGCCGTCTTGCCTTCGGGCCCTGCAACCGAGCCTGAGATTGCGGTTTCGGGTTTGGGTCACGGTCGGCTCCTTGGAGCCTGAGATAAACCGCTGGTCGGTCGATCCGGAATCGGACATTGCCCGTGAGGTCCAGGTAGGAGTGTCCCGCCTCCTCCAGCAGGGCTCGTGTCCGTGGGCTCAGCCACGGAGCTACCACCAGCACGGTTGGACCGCGCATGAGACGCATGACCGGGCCGGACAAGCGCTCCCGCAGCCGGGACACGTCGCGGGGGGTCAGCGACTGCTTTGCCTCCACCAGGATCAACCCGTATCCCGCGTGCTGCTCGCGTAGCTGCCAGACCGCGTCTGGACCGTCGAACGGCCCCTGGTCGTCGAGCACCGCCTCGCCGAGTTCGAAGTCCTCGGGTAGCAGCGCCGCCAGCTGCGTGCGCGCCTGGGCCAGCAGCGCCCCCTCGCTGTACCTCACCACGTCGCGATTTTCCCACGTCGCAGAGTTTCCTGCTAGAGGAAACTCTGCCTGATTGGGAAACATGATGCGGCTTTCTCTTGTTTCCTCTAGCAGAAAACTCGTGCCCTGGGGAAAGGTTGCCTGCCAGGTGAGGGTTTCTGGAGACTTGTTGATGGCCTGCGCTGCCAACCCGGCCGTGATCGCGTGGCAACTGCCGCGACAGGCGTCGGCCTGGAGGAGAGAGAGTGGGCCGCCTGGGACTCGAACCCAGAACCTAGGGATTAAAAGTCCCCAGCTCTGCCGATTGAGCTAACGGCCCGTTGATCCATTAGGCTACCCGAACCGTGGCGGCGCGGCGCGCCGCTGTCCGGTTGACGCCAGCCCTGCGGCGGCCCGGGAGACCGGCGCGGGGGTGGGCCGCGACCGGGCCGACGCCGGCGGCCGAGCGTACCGATTCCGTCCATCGATGCTGCCGCTGGTGCTCCGATCCCAGCTCCGGTGCCCCCTGGCGAAGAGGCCTGTCGATGCGGTGGCGTGCGGCCGATGGGTTGACCGTACTGTAAATGTTCTTTACCTTTCTGTTTCGACGCGTGTCTGCACCTACCCCGCGACGACAGAGGGAGTGGAATGTCCAGACTGCGCACGACGGTGGCCGGGATCTGCGCCGCCGCGCTCGCCATCGCCGGTGGCCTGCTGGTCACGCCCGGCAGCGCGAGCGCCGCGACCGCCAGCTTCGCCAAGGTCCAGGACTGGGGCGGTGGCTACGAGGCACGCTTCACCGTCCGTAACGACACCGGTGCGACCATCACCAGTTGGCGGGTCGAGTTCGACCTGCCGGCCGGGTCGACCCTGGGTAGCTCCTGGGACGCCCTGCACGCCAGCACCGGCAACCGGCACACCTTCACCAACCGCTCCTGGAACGGCACGCTGGCCGCCGGCGCGTCCACCACCTTCGGGTTCGTCGTGACCGGCAGCGGTACGCCCGCGAACTGCACCGTCAACGGTGGGCCCTGCGCCGGGGGCGGCGACACCCAGGCGCCCAGCGTGCCGGGCAACCTGCGCGCCACCGGCACGACCTCGTCGAGCGTGTCGTTGGCCTGGAACGCCTCGACCGACAACGTCGGCGTTACCGGCTACGACGTGTACCGGGGCGGCGCGCTCGCCGCCACCGTCACCGGCACCACCGCCACCGTCGGCGGCCTGAGCCCCTCGACCGGGTACAGCTTCTCCGTGCGGGCCCGCGACGCGGCCGGCAACACCTCCGCCCAGACCGGCGCGCTGACCGTCACCACCGCGCCGGGCAGCGGGGTCGGCGGCACCCCCGCCGCGGTCAACGGCCAGCTCCGGGTCTGCGGCGTCCAGCTCTGCAACCGGTACGGCCAGCCGATCCAGTTGCGCGGCATGAGCACCCACGGCATCCAGTGGTACGCCCAGTGTGTCAACAACGCCTCCCTGGACGCGCTCGCCACCGACTGGAACGCCGACGTGCTGCGCATCTCGATGTACATCCAGGAGGACGGCTACGAGACCAACCCGCGCCTGTTCACCGACCGGGTGCACGACTACATCGAGCGGGCCACCGCCCGGGGCATGTACGCCATTGTCGACTGGCACATGCTCACCCCGGGCGACCCGAACCACAACCTGGCGCGGGCCCGGACCTTCTTCACCGAGATCGCCCAGCGGCACAAGGACAAGACCAACATCCTGTACGAGATCGCCAACGAGCCGAACGGCGTGAGCTGGTCGTCGATCAAGAGCTACGCCGAGCAGATCATCCCGGTGATCCGGGCGCAGGACCCGGACGGGGTGGTCCTGGTGGGCACCCGCGCCTGGTCGTCGCTCGGCCTCTCCGAGGGCTCGTCGGAGACCGAGATCATCAACAACCCGGTCGACGCGACGAACATCATGTACACGTTCCACTTCTACGCCGCCTCGCACGGCACGTCGTACCTGAACGCGCTGTCCCGGGCCGCCGACCGGCTGCCGATCTTCGTCACCGAGTTCGGCACCCAGACCGCCTCCGGTGACGGCGCGAACGACTTCACCCGGGCCCAGCAGTACCTCGACCTGATGGCGACGAAGAAGATCAGTTGGGTCAACTGGAACTTCTCCGACGACTTCCGCAGTGGCGCGGTCTTCACCACCGGCACCTGCAACGGCACCTCGTACACCGGGACCGGCGTGCTCAAGCCGGCCGGCGTGTGGATCCGGGACCGGATCCGTACCCCGGACAACTTTCCCACCAACTGACGGTGACCTGCGTACGGCGGGGCGGCCCGGTGAGGCCGCCCCGCCGTCTCGTTCGACATGGCGGAGCCGGCTTGCCCTCAACCCGGGTTGAGTACATACGGTCACACAGACACGCACCAATGTCCTCGACCTCAGGGATCGCTCATGTCTGATCAGCCAGTCAAGGTCGCCGTCATCGTCGGCAGCACCAGGGTCGGCCGCTTCGCCCCGACCGTGTCGACGTGGTTCGCCCGGGAGGCCGCCACGCGGGACGACGTCGCCGTGACGGTCGTCGACCTGGCCGACGTCGACCTGCCGGCCACGCTGGACGCCTCGGCCACCCGGACGGCCACCGACCTCGCCAGGACGCGGGCCCGGTTGGCGGACGCCGAGGCGTTCGTCGTGGTGACTCCCGAGTACAACCACAGCTACCCGGCCCCGCTGAAGAACGCCATCGACTGGTTCTACGAGGAGTGGCAGACGAAGCCCGTCGCCTTCGTCTCGTACGGCGGGGTCTCCGGTGGGCTGCGCGCGGTCGAGCACCTGCGCGCCGTCTTCGCGGAGGTGCACGCCACGACCATCCGGGACACCGTCAGCTTCCACGGCGCGTCGCGGTTGTTCGACGAGCACGGGCTCCCGGTCGAGCGGGACGAGTGCACCGCCGCCGCCCACGTGCTGCTGGACCGGCTCGTCTGGTGGGCCCGGACGTTGACGGAGGGCCGGGCCGCGCGGCCGTACAAGGTGTGACCGGGCGCGCCGCCCTGCGTCCCGGCCGGGACGCAGGGCGGCGGGGCGGTCAGTCGGTGGCGACGTCGGTGACCACGACGGTGACGTTGTCCGGGGCACCGGCCTGGTGGGCCAGCTTCACCAGTTGCTCGCCGCAGTGCTGGCGGTCGTAGTACGTCCCGAGGGCGGCCCCGATCGCCTGGTCGTCGACGTAGTCGGAGAGCCCGTCGCTGCACAGCAGCAGCCGGTCCCCGGGGTAGACGGTGACCGTGCCGATCGCCGGTGGGGCGTCGACGCCCTGCACCGCCCGGGTCACCAGGGAGCGCTGCGGGTGCTGCCGGGCCTGCGCCGGGGTGAGCGCGCCCTGGTCGACCAGCGCCTGGACGAAGGTGTCGTCCCGGGTCAGCTGGGTCAGCTCGGTGTCCCGCAACAGGTAGCACCGGGAGTCGCCGACCTGCGCCAGGACCAGGGTGTCCCCGGCGAGCAGCCCGGCGGTCAGCGTCGTACCCATGCCCTCGCGCGCCGGGTCGGCGGTGATGGCGGCCCGGATGCGCTGGTTGGCGGTGCTCACCACGGCGGCGAGCGCGTCGGCTGCCTCGGCGGTCCCGAACGGCGGGGTCAGCTCGTCCAGGATCCGGATGACGATCTCGCTGGCCAGCTCGCCGGCGGGCAGTCCGCCCATGCCGTCGGCCACCGCCACCAGGCGGTCCCCGGCGAGGGCCGAGTCCTCGTTGTTCGTCCGGACCAGGCCGACGTCATTGATGATGGCCGAGCGGAGGATCAGCGTCATGGGTCAAGCTTGCCAAGAACACCCCGCCGCCGTCTCTACGCACTACCGTCGAGGTTCGGAAAAAGCCGGGTACGTCCCGGATAGCGCAGCAGGAGGGTGGCCTGGACCTCCTCGTCGCCGAGCGCGGCGTAACTGTGCGGCACGTCGGAGACCCAGCGTAGGTGCCCGCCGGTGGTGGCGGTCGACGGGGCGTCCGCCGGCCCGGCCCGCAACACCCCACTGAAGACGGTGACGTGCTCGGTGACCCCGGGCTGGTGCGCCGGGGAGAGCTGTCCCGGCCCGGGGGCGACCCGCATCCGGTACAGCTCGAACGTCGCCTCGGCCTCGGTGAACACCTCCAGCAGGGTGGCGGTGACCGCCGCCCCCCGGACCACCGGCTCGTGCGCCGGCCCGGAGAGCACGGCGGTCAGCGGTACGCCGAGTTGCGCGGTGATCGCGTAGAGCGTCTCCAGGGTCGGGTTGCGGGTGCCGTTCTCCAGCCCGGAGAGGGTGGCCTTGCCCACCCCGGCCAGCCGGGCCAGGTGCGACAGGGAGAACCCACGCTGCCTCCGTAGCGCGCGGACCCGCTCGCCGACCTCCCCGGCTCCGGGATCGGGGGTCCGACGGCGCTGTGGTGGCGGCTGGTCCATGCCGCTATGGTGCTACACGGTCGCCGTTCCGTTTACGGAACAGCGGATGGGGAGGGTGGTCATGGCGGGACGGACTCAACCGCTGGTGGCCGGGGTGGTGACGGCCCTGGTCGGCTTCGCCAGCTCGTTCACCGTCGTGCTCGCCGGCCTGCGCGCGGCCGGCGCGACCGACGCGCAGGCCGCCTCGGGCCTGCTCGCGCTCTGCGTCACCTCCGGGCTGGCCGCCGCCTGGCTCGGGCTGCGGTACCGGATCCCGATGAGCGTCGCCTGGTCCACCCCGGGGGCGGCGCTGCTGGTGGCGACCGGCCCGATCCCCGGCGGCTGGCCGGCGGCGGTCGGCGCGTTCCTCGTCTCCGGCGCGCTGATCGTGGCCGCCGGGCTCTTCCCCGCGCTGAGCCGGGCCGTCGCGGCGATCCCCACGCCGATCGCCGGCGCGATGCTCGCCGGGGTGCTGCTCCCGTTGTGTACCGCGCCGGTGCGGGCCCTGGTCGAGGTACCCGCGCTCGCCGCCCCCGTCGTCCTCACCTGGCTGCTGCTGCACCGGTACGCCCGCCGCTGGGCGGTGCCCGCCGCGCTGGCCGTGGCGGTGGTGGCGATCGCCCTCACCACCTCGGGTGTGGGGGCCGCCGGTGGACCCGGCTTCCGGCCGGTGTTCGAGCTGACCGCGCCGGCCTGGACGGTCTCGGCGGTGGTCGGCCTGGCGCTGCCGCTCTTCCTGGTCACCATGGCCGCGCAGAACGTACCGGGGATGGCGGTCCTGGTCGGCTACGGCTACCGCCCACCCTTCGGCGCCGGCCTGCGGGCGACCGGGTTGGCCAGCCTGGCCGCCGCCCCCGCCGGTGGGCACGCGGTCAACCTCGCCGCGATCAGCGCCGCCCTCGCCGCCGGCCCGGACGCCCACCCGGACCCGGACCGCCGGTGGATCGCCTCGGTCACCGCCGGTACCGGCCTGGCCCTGCTCGGCCTGGGCGCCGGGGTCGCCACCGCCCTGGTCGCGCTCTCGCCCCCGGTGCTGATCGAGGCGGTCGCCGGCCTGGCCCTGCTCGGCGCCCTGGCCACCGCGGTCTCCTCGGCGGTCGCCGAGGCCGACTCCCGGGAGGCCGCCGTGGTCACCTTCGTGGTGACCGCCTCCGGGGTGACCCTGCTGGGCGTGGGCGGCGCGTTCTGGGGCCTGCTCGCCGGCTGGCTCATGCTGCTCCTCTTCCGCCGCCGCTCCGGCGGACCGGGGCCGGTATCCGGCCGGGCGGCGGGGCCGGCATCCGACCAGGCAGCGGAGCCGGCATCAGATCAGGCGGCGGGGTCGGCATCCGGCCAGGCGGAGCCTGTCGAGCAGCTGGTGTCTCCCGGCGCGCCACGCGACGACGGGGGCGGCGTCGGCGGCGCTACTCCTCGGAGGGGAGGTCTGCGGCGGGGACGGTGAGTCGGAGTTCGCCGTCGGCCACGGCGGCGATCCGGTCGGCCAGCACGTACACCGCGCCGGTGGGGACCAGGTCGGTGGAGACCTTGAGGTAGCCGCTGTGCAGCAGCCGGGCGGCGAGGTCGGCGGGGACCTCCGGCTCCTCGACCGCTGTCGACTCGATCAGCTCGTCCAGGCTGCTGCCGGGGTCGGCGTTCGGGGTGCCCTGGACGGTCACCGCGTTCGGGTCACCCCGCTGGACCAGGTCGACGGTGCCGACGTCGGCACCGGTGGAGTCGACCACCCGCATGCCGGTGGTGACCCGGGAGATGGTCGCCTGCTGCTCGGTGTCCTGCTGGCTCATGGTGGCGCGGTTCCCTGTCCGGTACGCCGCTAAACGCCCGTTGCCGGCCGTGGCCAGTCGTCAGCCGCCGGCGGGGCCCAGCCGCCGGGTGGGCGCGGGGACAGCTCCCGCCAGGTGTCCGGGCCGTCGAGCAGGGCGCGGACCGTCTCCTCGGCCTCGTCGGCGCTGCCGTACTCGTAGAACCGGGAGACGCCCTCGGCGCCGCCGGCCCGTTGCTCCACGTGCCAGCGGTCGGCGTCCACCCGGAGGAAGACGTCCCGCCGGGCGAGTCGGCCCCACTTGCCGTTCCACCAGTGTTTCCGCTGCTCCATGGCCGGACTCTATCGAACATGCGTACGAAAGGAGGTGGCCCCTGCGGGATTCCCACAGGGGCCGATGTGCGGGGTCGCCTCAGCGCCCGACGGGCGGCACGGGCGGGTCGGTACGCCGGCCGAGCACGTCGTCCAGCGCGCCGCGCTGCTGTCCCGGCGTGCCGTGGCCGGCGGCGACCAGGGCGTCCCGGATCTCGGTGAGCAGCTTGACCTCCTCGCTCGGCGCGGCGGGCGGCGGCTCCTCGCCCCGCTGCCGCCGCTCGGCCAGCTTGTTCATCGGGAAGACGACGAGGAAGTACAGCGCCGCTGCGGTGAGCAGGAACGTGATCAGCGCGTTGACGAAGGCGACCCAGTCGAAGGCGATGCCCCGGAACTCCGGGGCGGTGCCGGCGATGCCCTTCTCGCTGCCGGTGATCAGCAGCACGAACACCCGGATCAACGGTTCCAGGAACGACTTGGTCAGTTGGGTGACCACGCCGGTGAACGCGGCGCCGATGACGACACCGACCGCCAGGTCGACGACGTTGCCGCGCATGATGAAGTCTTTGAAGCCCTTGAGCATCGGTTACTCCCGTGGTGTCCGGTCTTCCATCGGGGGCAACCTATCCCCCCGGGGGAGGCTCCAGGAAAGCACCGGCCTCCCGGGCCGCCCGCGCCGGGTCGCCGGCCCGGATCGCGTCGACCAGTCGGCCGTGGTCCACGTACCGCTCGGGGGCCAGTTCGTCCCCCATCGTGCGGGCGATGGTGCTGCGCAGGGCGGTGCCGACCGAGGCGTACAGCTCGGCGAGCATGCCGTTGTGCGCGGCGGCCACCACCGCGGTGTGCAGCGCCGCGTCGGCCTCCACGAACTCGGCGACCCGGCCGCCGTGCCACGCGGCCTCCCGGGCGGCGAGCGCGCCGTCGAGCGCCGCCAGGTCCTCGGGGGTACGCCGGCGCGCGGCGAGCCGGGCGGCCTCCACCTCGAAGGCCCGGCGTACCTCCACCACCTCGGCCATCCGTAGCTCGGCCCGCTGGTCGTCGGTGATCCGACGGGCCACCACCGGGGCCAGCTCGTCGGTCGACACCACGTACGTGCCGGAGCCCTGGCGGCACTCCAGCACCCCGGCGTGCACCAGGGCGCGGACCGCCTCCCGGACGGTGTTGCGGCCCACCCCGAGCGCGGTGACCAGTTGCGGCTCGGTCGGGATCCGGCCGCCCACCGGCCACTCGCCGCGCAGGATCCGGTCCCGTAGCGAGGCGATGGTCTGCTGCACCCGACGCCCGCGCGGGGGTACCGGGGCGGAATCAACCGACGGTGTCACCCGTTACAACTCCCGTCCAGAATTCATCCCATGATTGTAGGTTCGAGGTCATGACCCCGTCGACGACCATGATCGCGGACCCGCACGGTACCGCCGCCCCCGCCCGGGGCCCCGACCCGACGCCCCGGTCCCCGGTCACGGGCGGGTTCCTGGTGCTGGCCGGCATCCTGCTCGTCGCGCTGAACCTGCGTGCCGCGATCACCGGCCTGGGCGCCCTGCTCGACGAGGTCCGTACCGGCCTGGCGCTCTCCGGGGTGGTGGCCGGCCTCGTCACCACCCTGCCCGCCCTCGCGTTCGCGCTCTTCGGGGCGCTGACCCCCCGGCTGGTCCGCCGGTACGCGGCACCCCGGGTGCTGGTCGCGGCGATGCTGGCGCTCGCGCTCGGGCAACTGCTGCGGGTCACCACCGGCTCGGGCGTCGTCTTCCTGCTGCACAGCGCCCTGGCGCTGGCCGGGATCGCGGTGGGCAACATCCTGCTGCCGATGCTGGTGAAACAGCACTTCCCACACCGGATCGGCCTGGTCACCGGCGCGTACTCGATGACGATGACCGTCGGCGCGACGGCGGCTGCCGCGGCGGCGGTGCCGGTCGCGCACACCTTCGGCTCCTGGCGGGCCGGGCTGGCCGTCTGGGCCGGGCTGGCGCTGGCGGCCGTACTCCCGTGGGTGCCGCTGGCCCGGCGGGCCCGGGCGGCCGGACCGCGCCCGACCCCGGCGACGGACGCGCCCGACCCGCGCCGGATCCGGCCCGGTCGCACCCGGCTCGGCTGGGCCATGGGACTCTACTTCGGCACCCAGGCGCTCGGCGCGTACGCGGTCATGGGGTGGCTGGCCCAGCTCTTCCGCGACGCCGGCTTCCGGGCCGGGGACGCTGGCCTGCTGCTGGCGGCGGTGACCGCGCTGGGGGTGCCGATCGCGATGCTGATGCCGACCCTGGCCGGCCGGCTGCGCTCGCTGCGTCCGGTGATCCTGGCGCTCTCCACGGCGATGCTGCTGGCCTACCTCGGGCTCGCCGTGGCCCCGCACGACGGGGCGTTGCTGTGGGCGGCGCTGCTGGCCGTCGGGCAGAGTTCGTTCCCGCTGGTGCTCGCGGTCATCGGGCTGCGGGCCCGGACGGCGGAGGGGACGGTCGCGCTGTCGGCGTTCACCCAGAGCGTCGGGTACCTCATCGCGGCGCTCGGCCCGTTGCTGGTCGGCGTCCTCTACGGGGCCACCGGCGGCTGGACCGTGCCGATCGGGTTCCTGCTGGCCGCGCTGGCGGTGCAGACGGCGGCGGGCATGGTGATCGCTCGCCCCCGGTTCGTCGAGGACGAGCGGTGAGCGACGGGGGTCAGGAGGACGAGGTCGGCGTGGGGTCGCCGGCCACCGCCTGCTCCACCGTCGGATAGGTGTGCAGCACCTCGACCAGCCCACTGACCTCGAGGATGCGCAGCACGCCACGCTGCGGGGCGGCCAACCGGACCTCGCCGCCGGCCTCGTCGCAGCTGTTCTTGGCGCGGACGAAGACGGACAGACCGGTCGAGTCGCAGAACGACACCTCGGCCAGATCGAACACGAGGCGGTTGCGGCCCTTGTCGAGCAGGTCGGTGATCTGGTCTTGGAGCTGCGGTGCCGTCGCCATGTCCAGTTCGCCCGCGACCGACACGACGACGACGTCGTCGCGCTGTTCCGTGTGCACCGTCAGGGACATTCGGAGACCTCCTGTTATCGGGGGAACGGTATCCCACCGGCGGGGGGTGTGCAGAGCGGGAGCCGCCAGGGTGCCCGAGGTCATTTCTTTGCCACGGGACAACTAGTTGCCAAGGTGCCGGTGATAGAGTCCGGCGGTCCAGGTCAAGGAGGGGAAACCATGGCGTTGACCGCCGAACAGAGCGGCCGGTTGGCCGGTCTGCTCAGGGAGCACGGCGAGCGGATCACGCTGCGGTGGACCGAGATCGTGGCCGCCCAGATGCGGGGCCGGCTCAGCCACGCCGAGCTGCTCCGCCAGGTGCAGGACCTGCACCGCATCATGATCGCTTTCGGGGACCAGGGCCTCGTCGACCTGGCCGACGAGGGCGGCGGCGAACTCCGCGCCGAACTCGCCGAGCTGTCCCGGGGCCGGGCCCGGCAGGGCCTCTCGGCCACCGAGACGGCGATCAGCGTCTTCGCGCTCAAGGACGTCCTGCTGGAGACGCTGGAGGTCGCGGGCGGCACGGAGGCGCTGCGCGACTACGTGGCCTACTCCGCGCTGATCGACCAGATGGGGCTGTTCACCTTCGAGAGCTACGTCCGGACCCGGGAGAGCCTGATCGCCGACCAGGCCGAGCAGTTGCTCGAACTCTCCACCCCGGTGGTCAAG
Organism: Micromonospora rosaria; assembly: GCF_001567585.1. Lineage (GTDB taxonomy): Bacteria > Actinomycetota > Actinomycetes > Mycobacteriales > Micromonosporaceae > Micromonospora > Micromonospora rosaria. The sequence goes on along the minus strand of NZ_LRQV01000012.1, from coordinate 39,767 downwards.
CTCTGGGAGGGCGTCGTCGCGGTGCCGCTGGTCGGCACCCTGGACTCGGCCCGCGCCCAGGTGGTGATGGAGCGCCTGCTCCAGACACTGGTGGACACCGGCTCGCCGTACGCGATCATCGACATCACCGGGGTTCCGGCGGTGGACACCCAGGTCGCCCAGCACATCCTGAAGACCGTGGTGGCCGCCCGGCTGATGGGCGCGGACTGCATCATCTCCGGCATCCGCCCGCAGATCGCCCAGACCATCGTCGCCCTCGGCATCGAGTTCGGCGACATCGCCACCAAGGCGAGCCTGGCCGACGCGCTGCGTCACGTGCTGCGCAGCACCGGCGTCGAGATGGGCCGCCGGGCACGTCGGGGGCAGTGATGGAACGGGTACCGATCCTCAAGATCGGCAGTATCCTGCTGGTCTCCATCCAGGTGGACATGTCCGACCAGACCGCCGTGCAGCTCCAGGAGGACCTGGCCGAGCGGATCGTCGCCACCGGCGCGCACGGCGTCCTGATCGACATCACCGCGCTCGACATCGTCGACTCGTTCGTCGGCCGGATGCTCTCCACCATCGCCTCGATCTCCAAGGTGCTCGACGCCGAGACGGTGGTGGTCGGGATGCGTCCCGCCGTCGCGATCACCCTGGTCGAGCTGGGCCTGTCGCTCAACGGCATCCGGACGGCGCTCAACGTCGAACGGGGCATGGAGCTCATCGCCGCCGCCCGCGACGACGACCAGGACCTCGACGAGGACGAGGACGACGCCGGGCCGGACGGCGGTCCCGCCACCGAGACGACGGCGTCCAGATGACCGTCGGCGTCGACCTGGGGCAGCCGCAGACCCAGGAGGTCCGCGCCGACGAGGACGTGGTCCGGGTCCGTCAGCTCGTCCGGGCCGTCGCGGTGGCCGTCAAGCTCTCCCTGGTCGACCAGACCAAGCTGGTCACCGCGGCCAGCGAACTGGCCCGTAACACCCTGGTCTACGGCGGTGGCGGGACCGTCGACGTGATGACCGCCGACAACGGCCGGCGGCGGGGCGTGCGGATCGTTTTCGCCGACTCCGGGCCCGGCATCGCCGACCTGGACCTCGCGCTGACCGACGGGTACACCACCGGCGGGGGGCTCGGCCTCGGGCTGAGCGGGGCCCGCCGGCTGGTCGACGAGTTCGAGATCGACACCGCGGCGGGGCAGGGCACCCGGATCACCGTCACCAAGTGGTCCCGGTGATCGCCGACGGGGTTCCCGACCGGGGCACCTGGTTCCGGGTGGAGAGCAGCAGCGCCGCCAGCGCGGTCCGCCGGGCGGCCGAGCGGCTGGGCGCGCAGCTCGACCTGGGGGCCGCCCGCACCGCCGACCTGGCCATCGTCGCCGCCGAGCTGACCAGCAACCTGGTCAAGCACGCCGACGAGGGCGCCCTGCTGCTGCGTCCGGTCCGCCAGGACGGGCAGGCCGGGGTGGAGCTGATCGCGGTCGACTCGGGGCCGGGCATGGCCGACGTGACCGTCTCCTCCCGGGACGGCCACTCCACCACCGGCACGCTGGGCATCGGTCTCGGCGCCATCGTCCGGCAGGCGAGCTGGTCGGACGGGTACTCCCGGCCCGGTCGGGGCACCGTCTTCGTCGTCCAGGTCTGGCCGTCGGCGACCCCGCCGCCGAGTTGGGCGGACGGCATCACCCGGCCGCTCACCGGTGAGTCGGTCAGCGGCGACGGGTACGCCGTCCGGGTGGTCGAGGGGCGGCACCAGGTCCTGGTCTGCGACGGGCTCGGACACGGGCCGCTCGCCTCGGCGGCCAGCGACGCCGCGCTGGCCGCCTTCCGCGCCGCGCCCGCCGCGCCCCCCGCTGCGGTGGTGCAGCACCTGCACCGGGCGATGTCGCACACCCGGGGCGCCGCGTTGGCCGTCGCCGAGCTGGATTCGGTGGCCGGCTTGCTCCGGTACGCCGGACTGGGCAACATCTCCGCCATGGTGGTGGTCGAGGGCGGACGGCGTCGGGGCCTCGTCTCGCTGCCCGGGATCGCCGGACACCAGCGCCCCGTCGTGCGGGAGTACGACTACCCGTTCGACCCGGGCGCCCTGCTGGTCATGCACAGCGACGGCGTGGTCGACCGCTGGTCGCTGGAGGACTACCCCGGCCTGGCCGGGCGGGCCCCGACCGTGGTGGCCGCCACCCTGCTGCGGGACGCCGGGGTCCGGCGGGACGACGCGTGCGTCCTGGTCGCCCGGGGCTGGTCGTGACCGGCCGCGGTGACACCACGGTGCTGCACCTGGCGCTGCGGGTGGAGCAGGACATCTTCCTGGTCCGGCAGCGGGGCCGGGAGGTGGCCGTCGCCGTCGGCCTGGAGCACCAGGACCAGGTCCGGATCGCCACCGCGCTCAGCGAGGTCGCCCGGGACCTCCTCGCCGCCTGCGACGGAGCCGACGTCACCTTCGCCGTCGTCACGTACCCGGACGGCCGGTTCGGGCTGCAGATCGACCTCGCCCCGGTGGGTCCGCTGCCAGCGGGAACGTACCAGCCACAGTCCGGCGCGGTGGCACGACTGGTGGACGCGTTGGGCGTGACGACCCTCGACGGGGTTACGGTCGTGAGGATGTCCCGACGCGCACCCTCCAACGCCGCCCAGCCCAACGCGCAGCGCCTGACCGAGCTGCGCGCCGAGCTGGAGCGTGCCGTACCGGGCGATGCCCTGGACGAGCTGGCCACCCAGAACCAGCAGTTGATCGCCGCCCTGGACGAGGTCCGCAGCCAGCGGGACGAGCTGGCCGTGCTCAACGAGGAGCTCCAGGAGACCAACCAGGGGGTGATGGCCCTCTACAACCAGCTCACCGAGGAGCTGGAGGAGACCAACCGGGGCGTGGTGGCGCTCTACGCCGAGCTGGACGAGAAGTCCGCCCAGTTGCGGGCGGCCAGCGAGTCCAAGAGCCGCTTCCTGGCCAACGTCAGCCACGAGCTGCGGGCCCCGGTCACCGCGATCATCGGGCTGGGCCGGCTCCTGGCCGACGAGGGCTCCGACCCGCTCACCGCCGAGCAGACCCGCCAGGTGGAGTGGATCCGCTCCTCGGCGGCCGACCTGCTCACCCTGGTCAACGAGCTGCTGGACCTGGCCAAGGCGGAATCCGGGCGGATCGAGCCGGCCTGGGCGGAGGTGGACCTGCGGGCGGTCTTCGGGCAGCTCCGGGGCACCCTGCGGGCGCTGGCCACCCCCTCGGAGGTGGCACTGGTCGTCGAGGAGCCGCCGCATCCGGCGGTCATCCGCTCGGACGAGGTGCTGCTGGCCCAGGTGCTGCGTAACCTGTTGCACAACGCGCTCAAGTTCACCGAGCGGGGTGAGGTGCGGATGCGGGCAAAGCGGCGGGAGGACCGCTGGGAGCTGTCGGTCACCGACACCGGCATGGGCATCGCGCCGGAGCTGCACGAGCGGATCTTCGAGGAGTTCTACCAGGTACCCGGGCGGACCCGGGTGGGCGGCACCGGCCTCGGCCTGCCGTACGCCCGGCGGTTGGTCACCTTGCTCGGCGGCACGCTGGAGCTGTGCAGCGAGCCCGGCCGGGGCAGCCGGTTCACCGTCGTGCTGCCCACGGGCGGAGCGTGACCGTGGACGGCCCCCCGGCGACCGTGCTGGTGGTCGACGACAGTCGCACCAAGCGGTACCTGCTGGTGAGCTGGCTGACCCGGGCCGGCTTCGCGGTCGTCGAGGCGGAGACCGGGGCCGAGGCGCTGAGCCGGGTCGCGGTGGAGCCGGTCGACCTGGTCGTGCTCGACGTCCGGTTGCCCGACCTGAGCGGGTTCGAGGTCTGCGAACGGATCAAGGCGGACCACCCGGCGCTGCCGGTGATCCACGTGTCGGCGCACGCGGTCGACGTGGTGGACCGGGCGCAGGGGCTGACCCGGGGCGCCGACGCGTACCTGGCCGAGCCGATCGAGCCGGAGGAACTGGTCGCCACCGCCCACGCGGTGCTCCGCTACTACCAGGCCCGGCAGCGCGCCGAACTGCTCGCCGAGCGGCTCACCGGGCTGGCCGACACCACCGTCGCGGTGCACGCCGCGCCGAACTTCACCCGGCTGCTGGAGGAGGCGGCGGCGGGCGCGGCCCAGATCTTCAAGTGTCCCGCCATCGTGGTGGCGGAGACCTTCGACGGCGACTGCGTCGCCGGGGTCTCGGCCGGGCCGGGAGCCGGGGCGACCGTGGTGCCGTGGGCGGTCGACGACACCGGCATTCCCACCGGCTCCACCGTCCGGGTGGACGACTCGGCGCACTGGGGGCTGGTCGACTGGCCGGCGGGGGACACCGTGACGGTCGCCGCGGCGAAGCTGCGGGAGGACCGCCCCCCGCTGTACGTGGTGGTGCCCACCGCCACCCAGACCCGGCGGACCCCGGTGCTGGTGCAGCTCTCCCAGGCGGTGGCGGCGGCGGTCGAGGCGCAGCGCTCCTTCGACGAGGAGCACCGGATCGCGGTCACCCTGCAACGCAGCCTGCTGCCCCGCCGGATCCCGGAGATCGCCGGGCTCGACCTCGCCGTACGGTACGAGCCGGCGAGCGCGCAGACCGAGGTCGGCGGGGACTTCTACGAGCTGGTCATGCTCGACGGGCACCTGCTGATGGCGATCGGCGACGTGGCCGGCCACTCGCTGCACGCGGCCACCGTGATGGCCGAGCTGCGGCACGCCGTCCGGGCGTACGCCGTGGAGGGGCACCAGCCGAGCCAGATCCTGCACCGGGTCAACGAGATGATGCGGACGCTGCTCCCGGCCGAGTTGGCGACCCTCTGCGTCCTGCTGCTGCACCCGCAGACCGGCCGGATCCGGCTGGCCAGCGCCGGGCACCTGCCGGCGTTGATCAGCCTGGACGGCAAGGTCGAGTTCGTCGAGCGGCCCGCCCCGCTGCTCGGCGTCCGGGCACAGCGCCCGGACGACCTGGAGTTCGAGCTGCCGCCCGGGGCGACGCTGGTGCTCTACACCGACGGGCTGATCGAGCGGCGGGACGTCACCATCGACGAGGGTCTGGCCGCGCTGGCCGCCGCCGCGACCGGCGTCGACAGCGACCTGGACGCGTTCTGCCAGCGGCTGCTGGACGAGTTGGCCCCGCCGGAGATCCACGACGACGTCGCCGTGGTCGCCGTCCGCCGCTCGGCGTAAGGAAGGGCCCCCTCTTAACGCTTCCGGTAGAGGAAGGGCCCCTTCTTAACAGCGCAGCGGACACCGTGGCGTCTCCGCGGCCCGCTCCGCGCCATAGGCTCGCCGGCATGACGACGAAGACGAGTGAGCTGCTGTCCATGGCCGCGCCGCCGACGGTCGCGGTCGTCCGGGGCATCGCCGACGACCAGCTCGACCTGCCGACCCCCTGCGCCGAGTTCCGGGTCCGTGACCTGCTCAACCATCTCTTCGAGGTGGTGGTCAACTTCCAGGCGCTGGCGCTGCGGCAGCCGGTCGAGTGGGCGGAGAAGCCCGAGTTCCTGACCGGCGACTGGCGGGAGCGGTTCGAGGTCGAGGTGAGCAGGGTGGCGCAGGCGTGGTCCGATCCGGCCGCGCTGGAGGGAACCTCGCCGACGATGGGCATGCCGCAGGAGACGGTCGGCGGCATGGTGCTCCTGGACCTGGTCGTGCACGGGTGGGACCTGGCGACCGCGACCGGCCAGGTGTACCAGCCGGCCCTCGAGACGCTGCCGCCCGCGCTCGCCCTGACCGAGCGGTTGGCTCCGCAGGGCCGGCAGTACGGCGTCTTCGGTGACGCGGTCGAGACCGCCCCGGACGCGTCGGAGCTCGACCGCCTGCTCGGCCTCGCCGGCCGCCCGGCCGGTGCGACCCCGGCCGCCGACAGCCCGGCCGAGGGCGTCGGCTGACCGCCTGACCGGGTCAGCGCGCCCGGACGGCGGGTGGGCGTCCCGGAGGGGCCGCCCACCCGCCTCGTCATCGAGGCATGGGCGCGTAGTCGGCGACCAGGTAGGAGCGGTAGGTGATGACTGCGGGGATCGTCACGTTCAGCATGCCCGCCCGCTCGGTGAGCACCTCCTCGTAGCCGAGCAGCGCGCCGGACCGGGGATCGACGATCACGGTGTACTGGGCGGGCAGGCCGTGGGCGTCTGAGGTGATCGAGAACGCCTCACCGGCGCGTCCGGCGCGGTCGGTGACGGTGCCGGTCACCGTGACGCCGGGTAGCTCGGCGAGGAGCGTGAGTGCCGCCGCGCGCTGTGCCGGGCCCAGCAGCCGCAGGCCGGCGAGCTGCGCGAGATCCTCCAGGTACTGCACGGGGGCCGGATGCGCGGACTGGCCCGCGGTGAGCCACTCCCGGAGCGTGGCGGCATCGGTCGGCACCGGCCCGCGCCAGACGGAGGAGAACTCGCCCGCCGCGAAGTCCTCCGTCTGCTCCGACGACTCGATCCGGCCGCCGCGCCTGACCCACTCCTGGCGGTCGGCCGCGGAGCGGAACGTGGGAGGCAAGGTCCTTCTGATCGTTCGGCCGGCGTCGTCGTCGGTCCGCCAGGACCGCCACTGCTGGGGTACGACCGCCGAGGTGGTCCGCCCACCGGTCGTCGAGGAGTCCAGGAACCAGTTCGCCGACTCCAGGTGCTCCACGGTGCCGGCCGGCCGCTGGGGCGCCGGTTGTCCCGCCGCCACCGCCGCCAGCCGCCGCAGCCGGGTCGACGCCGGTTCCGCGCTCGCCGGCGGGCCGTAGGTGAGGATCGCGGGAGTGGCCGCGTACGCCGGCTGCGGTTGCCGAACGGTCTGGACCGCCACCCCACCAACGGCCACCGCCAGGACCGCCCCGCCGGCCGCGAGCACGAGGCGGCGTCGCGGCACCGCCCGTCGGCCGGTGCTTCCAGCAAGGTCGGCGGGGTCGGAGGCGAGAATGCGCGCCAGGTCACGGGTACGCCGTTGCTCGTCCTCGGGGCGGCTGCCGCGTACGGGATCCAGCCCACCCAGCAGGCGACGCACCTCATCCGCGGCGTTCATCGCACCCTCCCCAACTCGACATCGACGGAGCCGTTCCTGGTGCCGGTTCCGCCTCGACCGACCACCTCCAACTGCGACCGGAGTCGGCGCCTGGCCCGCATCAGCCGCATCGCGAACGTCGCCCGGGAGCACCCCAGAACGACCGCCGCCTCGGCCGCGCTCAGACACTCCCAGGCGACCAGCCGGAGGACCTCCCGATCGGTGTCCGGGATCCGGTCGAACGCGACCACGACGTCACGCTGGCTGGCCACCTCGTCCGCGTGATCCGCCACCACCACCGGATCCGGCTGTGCCGCGACGCGCAGCGTCAGCTCCCGCCACCGCCGCCGGCCCCTGGCCTCGTTGGCCAGCACCAGCCGAGCAACCCCGTACAGCCAGGGCAGGGTGGAGTTGGCCGGCACATCGTCCAGACGGCGCCAGGCGACGAGGAAGACCTCGGCGACGACGTCGCCGACGTCAGCCCCGACGACCCGCCGAGCCACATACCGCCACACGTCACCGTGATGACGCTCGTACAACCCGGTGAACCGACCCTCGCGGACGTCCATGACACCTCCTGCTGGCCTTGTGTCCGGCATCGACCGCGACATCACCACCAGGAACGGAGGAATCACCGGAAAGTGTCAGGGGTTTCCGGCACCGGCCGGCCGGCGTTGATGTAACACCGTGCGGCGCAGTCACGCTGATCGTTGCGTAGGGCCCCGGGGCGGGCGCGGAGCGGACGGCGGGAGAGCAGCGGATGCGGGACCAGCCGCGCGGCACAGCAGCGACCTTCGCCGATCGCCCTGCTGATTCCCGCCGGCCCGGCCGTCCCGGCTCGACCGGCCGTCCCGGGTGAGCCGACCGGTCGCTCCGCCCGACCCGCCGGCCCGCGGGACCCTGTTGTCGGCCGGGCTGGTCGTGCCGCTGTCCGGGCTGGTCGTGCTGCTGGCGTGGCTCACCGAGCAGCACGTCGACGCGGTGGCGGCGTTCGACGGTACCGCGGTCCGGTGGGCCCGGGTCGGTGCCGGCGGTGCGACGGCGGTGCTGGAGCTGCTGCTCGGCCTGGTCCTGCTGCTCGGGATCGGCCGGCTGGTGGCGCAGTCGATCGGCGCCCACGTCCACGCTCGTCGGCGCTGGCAGCCGCGCGGGCCGCGCCCGGTGATCGACGCGCCGGTGTCGGTGATCGTGCCGGCGTACAACGAGGTGGCCACCATCGGGGCGACGGTGCGGTCCCTGGTCGCCAGCGCGTACCCGGCGGTGGAGGTGATCGTCGTCGACGACGGCTCCACCGACGGTACCGCCGAGCTGGTGGCACGGATGCGACTGCGTGGGGTGCGGGTGGTCCGGCAGGCCCACGCGGGCCGGCCGGCCGCGCTGGACACCGGCGTGCGGGCGGCCCGGACGGAGCTGCTGGTCCTGGTCGAGGGGGACACGGTGGTCGAGGCGGACACCGTCCTGCGGCTGGTGCAACGCTTCGCCGACCCCACCGTCGGCGCGGTCTGCGGCAACACCAGGGTCGCCGACCGGCGGCGGCTGCTCGGCCGGTGGCAACACCTGGAGTACGCGCTGGGCCGCAACCTCGACCGGCGGATGTACGACGTGCTCGGCTGCCTGCCCACCGTCCCCGGTGCGCTCGGCGCGTACCGCCGGCAGGTGCTCGTCGCCGTCGGTGGGGTACCGGTGGACACCCCGGCCGAGGCGACCGACCTGACCATGACGGTGCTCCGGGCCGGTTGGCGGGTGGAGTACGAGCCGGACGCGATCGCCTGGACCCCGGTGCCCGCCACCCCGGGCGGGCTCTGGCGGCAGCGGTACCGGCACTCCCACGGCATCCTGCGGGCGATCTGGAAGCACCGGTACGCGGTGCGCGAGTCGGGCCCCGGCGGGCGGCTGGGCCGGCGGGCGCTGCCGTCCCTGCTGCTCTGCCGGTTCCTGCTGCCGCTGGCCGCGCCGGTGGTCGACGTGCTCGCCCTGTCCGCGCTGCTCCACCGGCCCGGGGTCGGGTACCTGCTGGCCTGGGTGGGGCTGCTGCTGGCACAGACCCTCACCGCCGGGTACGCGCTGTGGCTGGACGGGGAACGGCTGCGGCCACTGTGGCACCTGCCGGCGCAGCAACTCGTGTACCGGTACCTGATGTGCCTGGTGGTGGTGCGCTCGCTGGCCGCCGCCCTGACGGTAAGGAAGGGCCCCCTGTTAACGCATTCGGTATAGGAAGGGCCCCTTCCTAACCCGGGGGCGGGCGGGAGGATGGTCCGATGGAGCTCGTCTCGCTGGCGGAGGTCCGGGCCGCCGCCGCCGATCTCGCCCGGACCGTCCTGCGTACCCCGCTGCTTCCCACGCCGTGGGACGACCGGCTGTGGGTGAAGCCGGAGAGCCTCCAGCCGGTCGGCTCGTTCAAGCTGCGCGGCGCGACGCACGCGGTCGCCCGGCTCGACCCGGAGGTACGGCGGCGGGGCGTGGTCACCCACTCGTCCGGCAACCACGGGCAGGCGCTGGCGTACGCCGCGCGGGCCGCCGGCATCCCGTGCACGGTGGTGGTGCCGGAGGGGGCGCCGGCGGTGAAGGTCGACCGGATCCGCGCCCTCGGTGCCACCGTCCTGCTGGTACCCCCGGCCCGGCGGCTGGCCGAGGCCGAGCGGGTCGTCGCCGACACCGGCGCGGCGCTGGTGCCGCCCTTCGACGACCGGCGGGTCATCGCCGGCCAGGGCACCGTCGGCCTGGAGATCGCGCAGGACCTGCCCGACGTCGACGTGGTGCTGGTGCCGGTGGGCGGCGGCGGCCTCGCCTCCGGGGTGGCCACCGCGATCCGTGCGCTCCGACCGGCGGCCACCGTCGTCGGGGTCGAGCCGGCGCTCGCCGCCGACGCCCACGAGTCGCTGTCCACCGGCGCCCTGACGAGCTGGGAGCCGGCGCTGACCTACCGCACGGTCGCCGACGGCCTGCGGACCAACCTCTCCGCGCTCACCTTCGCCCACCTGCGGGAACGCCTCGACACGGTGGTCACGGTGAGCGAGGCGGAGATCCTCGCCGCCACCGGACGCCTGGCCGGGGAGGTACGGCTGGTGGCCGAGCCGAGCGGCGCGGTGGCGCTGGCCGCCCGGCTCTTCCACCCCGACGAGCTGCCGCCCGGCCGTACCGTGGCCGTGGTGACCGGCGGCAACGTCGACCCGGCGCTGCTCACCGGCCTGCTCACCGCCGACGACACCCCGGCCGGCCCGGCGCTGCTCACCGGCCCGCTCGCTGCGGCCGATCCCCCGGCCGACCCGGCGGAGGGACGTCCGACCGGTTAGGAAGGGGCCCTTCCTCTACCGAATGCGTTAACAGGGGGCCCTTCCTTACCACCGTTACCGCTGGAAGCGGTCCAGGGTCCAGGCGTTGACGAACGCCTCCTCCTTCCAGGCGTCGTACCGGCCGCTGGGCCCGCCGTGCCCGGCCCCCATCTCGGTCTTGAGCAGGTAGTCGCCCTGCGGGGCGACCGCGCGCAGCCGGGCGATCCACTTCGCCGGCTCGTGGTAGAAGACCCGGGTGTCGTTCAGGCTGGTCACCGCGAGGATCGCCGGGTACGCGACCGGGGCCACGTTCTCGTACGGGGTGTACGACTTCATGTACGCGTAGACCTCGGGGTCGGCCAGCGGGTTGCCCCACTCCTCCCACTCGGTGACGGTCAGCGGCAGCGACGGGTCGAGGATGGTGTTCAGCGCGTCCACGAACGGCACCTGGGCGACGATCCCGGCGAACGCGTCGGGGGCCAGGTTCACCACCGCGCCCATCAGCAGGCCGCCGGCCGAGCCGCCCCGGGCCACCAGCCGGTCGGTGCTGGTCCAGTTGGCCTTGACCAGGTGCCGGGCGCAGGCGACGAAGTCGGTGAAGGTGTTCTTCTTGGCCAGCAGCTTGCCCTCTTCGTACCAGCGCCGGCCCAGCTCACCGCCGCCCCGGATGTGCGCCACCGCGAAGATCACGCCCCGGTCCAGCAGGGAGAGCCGGGTGATCGAGAACCACGGGTCCATACTCGCCTCGTACGAGCCGTACCCGTAGATGACGCAGGGCGCGGAGCCGTCGCGCGGGGTACCCACCCGGCTGACCAGGGAGATCGGGATGCGGGTGCCGTCGTCGGCGACCGCCCAGTCGCGGTGCTGCTCGTAGTCGGCCGGGTCGAACTCGCGCCCGTCCGGGCCGGGCCGGACCGGCTTGCGCCGACGCAGCGTCAGTGCCCGGGTGACCAGGTCGTAGTCGTAGACCGAGTCGGGGGTGACCAGGGAGGAGTAGCGCAGCCGGACGACGCCGGTGCGGTACTCCGGGTTGGCGTCCAGGCCGACACTGTAGATCGGCTCCGGGAAGTCGATGTCGTACGAGTCGGAGGTGCCCGAGGGCAGCACCCGCAGCCCGGTCAGCCCGTTGCTGCGCAGCGAGACGACCAGGTGGTTCTCGAAGGCGTCGACCGCCTCCAGCCGGGTGCCGGGGGAGTGCTCGATCAGCGGAGCCCACTCCCCAGGGGCGTCCGCCGAGGTGTACGCCAGGGCGAAGTCCTCCGCTCCGTCGTTGTGCAGGATCAGGAAGCGGTGCCCGTGGTGCTCGACGGAGTACTCGACGCCCTGCCGGCGCGGGGCGACGACCGCCGGCTCGCCGGTCGGGTTGCTCGCCGGGATCACCCGTACCTCGCTGGTGATCTTGCTGTGGATGTCGATCAGGACGAACCGCTCCGACCGGGTCAGCTCGACCCCCACCCAGAACCGCTCGTCGGGCTCCTCGTGGACCACCACGTCGTCGCCGGCCGGGGTGCCGATCACGTGCCGCCAGACCCGGTTGGGCCGCCACGCCTCGTCCACGGTGACGTAGAAGAGCACCGAGGCGTCGGCCGACCAGGCGGTGCCGTAGAACGTCCCGGGGATCTCGTCGGCGAGCACCTCGCCGGTGGCCAGGTCCTTCACCCGCAGGGTGAACCGCTCGTCGCCGGAGAAGTCGGTGGAGTACGCCAGCCAGCGGCCGTCCGGGCTGACGTCGAACGCGCCGAGCGAGAAGAAGTCGTGCCCCTCGGCGAGCACGTTCCCGTCGAGCAGCACCTCCTCGCCGTCGAGCGGGGCACCCTCCACGCTGATCGGCGGGTCGGTCTCGCCGTCGCGGACCGCCCGGCGGCACTGCACGCCGTACTGCTGGCCCTCGACCGTGCGGGTGTAGTACCAGTGGTCGCCCTTGCGGGCCGGCACCGACAGGTCGGTCTCCTGGGTGCGTCGCCGGGTCTCCTCGAACAGCTCCGTCCGCAGCCCGTCGAGGTGGGTCGTGCGCGCCTCGGTGAAGGCGTTCTCGGCCTTCAGGTAGGCGATGGTGTCCGGGTCTTCCTTGTCGGTGAGCCAGGCGTACTCGTCGACGACGGTGTCGCCGTGGTGGGTGCGTTCCGTGGGGACCCGCTTGGCGACGGGCGCGGAGGTCTCGGTGGTCACGGCGCCACGTTACCGGCCGAGCGGCGTCGTGGCCGGGCACGGCGAGCGGCGTCGGGGCCCGGATCCGGCCCGGCGTCCGGCTCCCGGCGCGGGGACAGAGGGTACGACGACGGCGGTCGCCACCGGCCTCCAGTGTGGACTCCTGCCCGAGTGGGCATGGTGCGGTGGGACCGATGAGGGGTACTCTCCGTCAGTTGATCGATACTCCCAGCCATCTATCTATCGTACACCTGTACGATTGTCGGCATGGTGGGAGCAAGGAGTTCCTCGATGGGTCGACCCGGAGCCTCCGACATCACCCGCCGGCTGGCGGAGATCTGCGGTTCCTCCTTCGCCCGGCTGGCCGGTCCGGCCGACGAGGTGGCGGGCCGGCCGGCCCGGTGGGTGGCGGTCCCCGGCGACGCGCAGGCGGCGGGCCACGTGCTCCGCCTCGCCGCCGACCACGAACTGGCCGTGGTGCCGCGCGGGGCGGGGACGAAGATCGACTGGGGGGCCGCCCCGGACCGGGTCGACATCGTGCTGGACACCGGCCGGCTCGCCGGTTTCGGCCACCGCCCGGACGACGCGCCCGAGGTCGAGGTCGGCGCGGGTACCCCGATGCGGGCGGTCCAGGCCCGGCTCGGGCGCGGCGGGCAGTGGTTGCCGCTGGACCCGCCCTCGCCCGGCGCGACCCTCGGCGGCGTGATCGCGGCGAACGAGCCCGGCCCGCTGCGGCACCGGCACGGCGGGCCGGCGAGTCACCTGGTCCGGCTGCGCTACCTGGACGCCGACGGCGAGTTGGCCACGGTGCCGGTCGACGGGGCGGCAGCCGCCGGGGTTGACCCGGTCCGGCTGCTCTGCGGATCACAGGGCGGGCTCGGCCTGCTGGTCGCCGCGACCCTGCGGGTGCAGGCCGTCCCCGCCTGCCGGTACTGGGTGACCTGCCCGGTGCGGCACCCGGCGGAGGCCCGCGACCTGGTGCAGGTGGTGACGACCGCCGACGTCGACCCGGCGGCGATCGAGGCGGACCTGCCCGCCGCCCCCGCGCTCTCCCCGTTCGTCCATCCCGCCCACCCCTCGGTCGCCGGTCGGGGCGTCTGGACCGGCAGCCTGGTGGTGCTGCTGGAGGGTGACCCCGCCGACGTCGCCGAGCGGGCCCGGCAGCTCACGGCCCTGCTCGGCCCGACCGCGAGCGGAGCGTTCCAGCCGCCACCCTGGTGGGGGCGGTACCCGTTCGGCCCCGGCGACGTGGCCCTGCGGATCGAGGCGCCCCCGGACCACCTGCACTCGCCCCTCTACGTGCTCCAGGACGTCGCCCGCGCGGTGTACCCGGAGGCGTCCGGCGTGCCGGTCCCGGCCCGGGGCTCCCTCGCCGCCGGGGTGCTGTACGCCGCGCTCGCCGGCCCGCTCGCCGCCGGTGAACGGGTGACCCGGATCGTCGACAGCCTGCGCCAGACGCTGCAACCACGTGGGGGCCGGTGCGTCGTGGTGGCCGCCCCGCCGCAGGTCCGCGCCGCCGTCGACTTCCGGGCCGGGGTACCGGTCCCGGCCGGGCTGCCCGAGGCCAAGGAGCGCGTGGACCCGCACCGCCGGCTCGCCCCCGGTCGCCTCCCCGGCGGCCTCTGACCCGCCGGTTGGCGGTCGCGGGGCTCAGAGCGCGTCGTTGCGCAGGACCAGGATGGCGATGTCGTCCCGGGGCGTCTCCACCGAGAAGTTGATCGCGGTGGAGCGCAGTCGGGCGGCGACCACATCGGCCGAGTACCCGCCCAGCGGGGCGGCGGCGTCCCGGAGGCGCTCGGTGCCGAAAAGTTCCCGGCCCCGGCGGCGTTCGGTCACCCCGTCGGTGTAGAAGATCAGGGAGTCGCCGGGGTCGAGCAGGAGTTCGGCCGCCGGGGAGGCGATCGAGTCGAGCAGGCCCAGCGCGGTGCCCGTGGTGCCGACGAAGCTCGCGCCACCGGCGGCGCGCAGCAGCACCGGACGGTCGTGCCCGGCGAGGTGCAGGGAGACCTCCAACTGGTCGTCCTCGCCCGGCCCGACCGCCGCCATGGCGAGCGTGCAGTACCGGCCGCCGCCCCGCTCGACGAGCGTCTCGTTGAGCCGGGACAGCGCCTCGGAGAGGGGCTTGCCGTCGCCGACCAGCACCCGGATGACGTCCCGGACCAGCCCGGTCACCGTCGCCGCCTGCACCCCCTTGCCCGACACGTCGCCGATCACCACCAGCCACCGCCCGTCCGGCAGCGGCAGGACGTCGTAGAAGTCGCCCCCGACGTCGGCGTCGTCGCCGGTGGGGACGTACTCGGCGGCGAAGCCGATGCCCTCGACCACGGGCAGGACCGGCGGCAGCAGGGACTGCTGGAGGGCCTGCGCCACCCGACGCCGCTCGGCGTGGATCCGCGCGTTCTCGATCGCCAGGGCCGCCCGCCGGGCGACGTCCTCCAGGACGGCGACCTCGTCCGGGTCGTGCCGGTGCCGCTGGTGCCGCCCCACCGCCAGGGTGCCCAGGCGCTGGCCCCGGGCGATCAGCGGGACCGCGAAACCCTCGGTCGGGGCGCCGAGCGGGATCTGCGAGCCGTTGCGGGAGGCCTCCCGCAGCCGCGCCTGGATCGAGTCCGGCCCGGTCTCGCGCAGCACCTGGTGCAGGTGGGGCAGGACCGACTCGTCGGCGTGGCTGGCCGCCGCGAGCTTGAGCCGCCCCCACTCGTCGGTGGTGTGCACCGCGCACCACTGGCCGAGCCGGGGGACCACCAGTTGCGGGATGAGCGCCATGGTCAGCTCGACGTCGAGGGACTGCGCGAGCAGTTCGCTCGCCTCGGCCAGGAAGGTCAGCCAGGCCTGCCGGCGGACGTCCGCCCGGCGCAGCCGGTCGTTCTCCAGGTGCAGCGAGAGGCGCTCGGCGGCGAGGACGGCCAGCGGCCGGGCGTACCCGGAGGGCGCGGCGTCCAGTTCCAGCTCCCCGACGTACGGCCGGTGCACGGCCAGCGGTACCCGGAGCAGCTCGTGCCCGGCCCGGGGGTGCCGGCCGTACCGGGCGAGCACCTGTGCGCCGTGCCCGTCCCCCCGGTCCAGCCGGAACACGCCACCGGCCGCGCCGATCATCTCGCCGACCCGGGTCAGCAGGTCGGTGGCGAACTCGGGCAGCGGGTCGTCGGCGTACGGGTCGGGGACGGTCTGCATCAGTTCGCTCATGGCCGCGGCGCTCGGCGTCGAGCCGTCCGGGCCGGCCCGGTTGCCGGCCGTGGCGGCGCGGGCGGCCGAGGGCTCCCGCCGATCCGGGGTCTCCGGCCCCACCGGCCCGCCGGCCGGGCGTTCCAGCCGGAACCAGACGCCCTTGCCGGTGGGCAGGTACGTGGTGCCCCAGCGGCTGGCGAAGTGGTCCACCAGCAGCAGCCCCCGGCCGCGCTCCGCGACCTCGGTGATCTCGGTGGCGTCGTTGCGGACCCCGACGATCAGCTCGTCCACCGGCCCGGAGGCGAAGTCCGACACGGTGACGGTGAGCCCGACCTCGTCCGCGACGACCTCGATGTCCAGTTCGGTGCCCGCGTGCTCCACCGCGTTGGTGGACAGCTCGGTGGTCAGCAGCAGTGCCTCGTTGACCAGTTCGTCGAGGTCGGCCTCGGCGAGCACCGAGCGGACCACGGCGCGGGCGGCGGCCGGGGTACGCCGGTCGGCGGGCAGCCGGACCCGCCGGACGTGCTCGTCCGGGCCACCGTCGATCGCGGCCCCCGCCTCCGCTGACACCCTTCGTATCCTGCCCGGCCGAAAGCCGGGTGCCAAGCCGATCCGACCGCGTCGGTCGGGAGCCCGACCTGCTGCGGCGCGGCTCACCCCCTCCAGCGGTGGGCTCCCCCTCCCGGCCCGGGTGCGGCCGGCATGTCGGATGGCGCGTACCCAGCGTGGCGAGCTGGCACGTCGAATGGCACCGGCGCGGTCGCGGGCACAATGATGGGATGGCCGGCCCGCCGGCCTGCGCCCGCAGCCCCGAGCTTTGCGAGGAATGATGACCACGGCGAAACAGTCCGTCACCACGGACCCGGCCGCGCAGGATCGTGACGCGGTGCTCGAGGAGCTGGTGACGGCGCTGCGGCGGGTCCGGCACGGTGACCTCAAGGTCCGGCTGCCCCGCCGGTCGGGCGCGGCCGGTGAGGTCGCCGAGGCGTTCAACGAGGTGGTGGCGCTCCAGGAGCGGCAGAACCTGGACCTGCGCCGGATCAGCCGGATCGTCGGCCGGGACGGTCGGCTCACCGAGCGGCTCGACGAGGAGGGGCTGGAGGGCGCCTGGGCCGAGGGGCAGCGGGCGGTCAACTCGCTCATCGACGACCTGGGCCGGCCCACCACGGAGATCGCCCGGGTGATCGTGGCGGTCGCCGACGGTGACCTGTCCCAGCACATGGCGCTGGAGATCGACGGTCGGCCGCTGCGCGGCGAGTACCTGCGCATCGGGCGGACCGTCAACACCATGGTCGACCAGCTCTCCTCGTTCTCCTCCGAGGTGACCCGGGTGGCCCGGGAGGTGGGTACCGAGGGTGAGCTGGGCGGGCAGGCCGACGTCCGGGGCGCGGCCGGCACCTGGAAGGACCTCACCGACTCGGTCAACACCATGGCGTCGAACCTGACCCACCAGGTGCGGTCGATCTCCCAGGTGGCCACGGCGGTGGCCAAGGGCGACCTGTCGCAGAAGATCACCGTGTCGGCGAAGGGCGAGGTCGCCGAGTTGGCGCACACCTTCAACTCGCTCACCGACACCCTGCGGCTCTTCGCCGAGCAGGTGACCCGGGTGGCCCGCGAGGTGGGCACCGAGGGCAAGCTCGGCGGTCAGGCGGAGGTGCCGAACGTCGCCGGCACCTGGAAGGACCTGACCGACAGCGTCAACTCGATGGCGTCCAACCTGACCGCCCAGGTGCGCAACATCGCCCAGGTCTCCACGGCGGTCGCCCGGGGTGACCTGTCGCAGAAGATCACGGTGGCCGCGCAGGGCGAGATCCTGGAGCTGAAGGACACCGTCAACACGATGGTGGACCAGCTGTCGTCGTTCGCCGACGAGGTGACGCGGGTGGCCCGGGAGGTGGGCACCGAGGGCAAGCTGGGCGGCCAGGCCCAGGTGCGCGGGGTCTCCGGCACCTGGCGGGACCTGACCGAGAACGTCAACCAGCTCGCCGGCAACCTGACCAGCCAGGTACGGAACATCTCGCAGGTCTCCACGGCGGTCGCCAAGGGTGACCTGAGCCAGAAGATCACCGTCGACGCCCGGGGCGAGATCCTGGAGCTGAAGAACACCGTCAACACGATGGTGGACCAGCTCTCGTCGTTCGCCGACGAGGTGACGCGGGTGGCCCGGGAGGTGGGCACCGAGGGCAAGTTGGGTGGTCAGGCCCAGGTCAAGGGCGTCTCGGGTACCTGGCGGGACCTGACGGACAACGTGAACTCGATGGCGTCGAACCTGACCAGTCAGGTACGGAACATCGCCTCGGTCACCACGGCGGTGGCGAAGGGTGACCTGTCGCAGAAGATCACGGTGGACGCCCGGGGCGAGATCCTGGAGCTGAAGTCGACGGTCAACACGATGGTCGACCAGTTGTCGTCGTTCGCCGACGAGGTGACGCGGGTGGCCCGGGAGGTGGGCACCGAGGGCAAGCTCGGCGGTCAGGCCCAGGTCCGCGGCGTCGCCGGCACCTGGCGGGACCTGACCGACAACGTGAACTCGATGGCCTCCAACCTCACCGCCCAGGTCCGCAACATCGCCCAGGTCTCCACGGCCGTGGCGAAGGGTGACCTGTCGCAGAAGATCACGGTGGACGCCCGGGGCGAGATCCTGGAGCTGAAGTCGACGGTCAACACGATGGTCGACCAGTTGTCGTCGTTCGCCGACGAGGTGACGCGGGTGGCCCGCGAGGTGGGCACCGAGGGCAAGCTCGGTGGTCAGGCCCAGGTCAAGGGCGTCTCGGGGACCTGGCGGGATCTGACCGACAACGTGAACTCGATGGCGTCGAACCTGACCAGCCAGGTCCGCAACATCGCCTCGGTCACCACGGCGGTCGCCAAGGGCGACCTGAGCCAGAAGATCACCGTCGACGCGCAGGGCGAGATCCTGGAGCTGAAGAACACCGTCAACACGATGGTCGACCAGCTCTCGTCGTTCGCCGACGAGGTGACCCGGGTGGCCCGCGAGGTCGGCATCGAGGGCAAGCTCGGCGGTCAGGCGCAGGTCAAGGGGGTCTCCGGCACCTGGCGGGACCTGACCGAGAACGTCAACCAGCTCGCCTCCACGCTGACCACCCAGCTCCGGGCGATCGCGCGGGTGTCGACGTCGGTGACCCGGGGCGACCTGACCCAGCGGATCGCGGTGAAGGCGCAGGGCGAGGTCGCCGAGCTGAAGGACAACATCAACCAGATGATCGTCACCCTGCGGGAGACGACCCACAAGAACGCCGAGCAGGGCTGGCTCGACTCCAACCTGGCCCGGATCGGCGGTCTGCTCCAGGGGCAGCGGGACCTCGGCGAGGTCTGCCGGATGATCATGATGGAGGTCACCCCGCTGGTCGACGCGCAGCTCGGCGCGTTCTTCCTGGTCGACAACTCCGAGGGGGTGGTCCGGCTGCGGCTGACCGCCTCGTACGGGTACGTCTCCCGGGGCCACGACGTCACCTTCGGGCCGGGGGAGGGGCTGGTCGGGCAGACCGCGCTGTCCCGCCGGACCATCCGGGTCGGCGCCGTACCGGACGGGCGGCTGATGCTTCGCTCCGGCCTGGCCGAGACGCCCCCGGCCGACCTGGTCGTCCTTCCCGTCCTCTTCGAGGGCGAACTGCTCGGCGTGATCGAGTTCGCCAGCGTGACCCCCTTCTCCGAGCTGCACCTGTCGTTCCTGGAGCGGCTGGTCTCCACCATCGGCATCGCGGTCAACACCATCCAGGCCAACCGGCGTACCGAGGAACTGCTCGCCCAGTCGCAGCGGCTCGCGCACGAACTCCAGGAGCAGTCGGCGGAGTTGCAGCGCACCAACGCCGAACTGGAGGACAAGGCGAAGCTGCTCAGCGAGCAGAAGGCCAACATCGAGACCCAGAACCGAGAGATCGAGTTGGCCCGGCTCGGCCTGGAGGACAAGGCGCAGCAGCTCACCCGGGCCTCGGCGTACAAGTCGGAGTTCCTGGCCAACATGAGCCACGAGCTGCGCACGCCGCTGAACTCGCTGCTGCTGCTGGCCCGGCTGCTGATGGAGAACTCGGAGCAGAACCTCACCCCGAAGCAGATCGAGTTCGCCCGGACCATCCACGGTTCCGGGTCGGACCTGCTGCGCCTGATCGACGACATCCTCGACCTGTCCAAGATCGAGGCGGGCCGGATGGACGTCGAGCCGACCGAGATCCGGTTCGGCGAGATCCGCACCTACGTCGAGCAGGCGTTCGCGCCGCAGGCCGAGGAGAAGGGCCTGGACTTCCAGGTACGCATCGCCCAGGAACTGCCGCCCGCGCTGGTCACCGACGCGCAGCGACTCCAGCAGATCCTGCGCAACCTGCTCTCCAACGCGGTCAAGTTCACCGACAACGGGGCCGTGACGCTGCGGATCGGCCTGGCGGCGGAGAACGTGGTGTTCGACGTGCCGGCGCTGACCAACGCCCGGCAGGTGATCGCGTTCACCGTGATCGACACCGGGATCGGCATCTCCGACGACAAGCTGTCGCTGATCTTCGAGGCGTTCCAGCAGGCCGACGGGACCACCAGCCGCCGCTACGGCGGCACCGGTCTCGGGCTGTCGATCAGCCGGGACCTGGCCCGCCTGCTCGGCGGCACGATCACCGTGGCCTCCGCGCCCGGCCAGGGCTCGACGTTCACCCTCTTCGTGCCGGACGTGCTGGCGCCGGACGCGGTGGTGGCGCCGCTGCCGCCGTCGCCGGCCCGGGCCGGACTGCCGTCCTCGCTGCTGATGCCGCCGCTGGAGTTGCCGCCGGCGCCGGAGACCCCGGCGACCCGACAGTTGGAGGGCGCCACCGTGCTGATCGTCGACGACGACGTCCGGAACGTCTTCGCGCTGACCAGTGCGTTGGAACTGCACGGGATGACCGTGTTGTACTCGGACAACGGCGCCGACGGCGTACGGGTCCTGGCAGAACATCCGGAGGTGGACATCGTGCTGATGGACGCCATGATGCCGGACCAGGACGGGTACGAGACGACCAGGCAGATCCGGCGCAACCACCGCTTCGCCGACCTGCCGGTGGTCTTCCTGACCGCCAAGGCGATGCCGGGCGACCGCGAGTCCGCGCTCGCGGCGGGCGGCAGCGACTACATCACCAAGCCGGTCGACCTGGACGAGTTGATCGAGCTGATGTCGACCTGGATCGGTAGCAGTCGAGGCAAGGAGAGTTCGTGACCCAGATGGCGAAGGCGCTGCTGGTCGACGACCGCCGGGAGAACCTGATGGCCCTGGAGGCGATCCTCCAGGGCCTGCCGGTCCAGTCGGTGGCCGTGGAGAGCGGGGAGGCGGCGCTGAAGCAGCTCCTGGTCGACGACTTCGCGGTGATCCTGCTGGACGCCCAGATGCCGGACATGGACGGCTTCGAGACCGCCGGCCACATCAAGCGGCGCGAGCGCACCCGGCACGTACCGATCATCTTCCTCACCGCTGCGGACCGGGACGCGCAGCTCGCCCTGCGCGGCTACGCGGCCGGGGCGGTGGACTACCTGACCAAGCCCTTCGACCCCTGGGTGCTGCGGGCCAAGGTCTCCGTCTTCGTGGAGCTGTGGGTCAAGAGCCGGCAGCTCGCCGCCCAGTCGGACCTGGTCCGGGAGCGCGAGGCCCAGTGGCGCACGCTCACCGAGGCCGTCGACGAGGCCACCGCCCTGCTCCGCGCCGCCACCCCCGACAGCCGTACCCGCGCCGTGGAACTGCTGGAACAGGCCCGCTGGGGCCCGACTCCCTGACCCGTCTCCCGCCCGGCTGCCCCGGGCGGGATTCAGGGGGTGGACTGGTTGTTGCGGATCATCAGGGCGGAGCGGAGGCCGGTGATGTCCAGGACGCGGAGCAGGAAGTCGCCCACGTTGGTGAGGACCAGCAGGCTCTGGGCGTGACTGGCCTTGCGGCTGAGGACGACGAGGGTGCCCAGGCCCTGCGAGTCGCAGAAGGTCACCCCGCCGAGGTCGAGTACCAGCCGTGGTGGCGGCTCGGTGAGGGCCTCGTTGACGACGGTCGACAACTGGGCTGCCGTGAGCATGTCGATCTCACCGGCGAGGCGAAGGACGACTTCGTCTCCCGTCCGGTGTAGCGTGATGGACAGTTCGGCACGATCCACCCGGTCAGCCTAGCGCGATCCGTCCGCCCCGGCCCGCTGAGGCGGATCACGCGCGTCCCGCCGGTCCGGGTTCGCAGGTGGCCCGGGGCCAGCGGCGAGTCGCCCCGACTGGTTGACCCTCCCGTCCCGGACCCGCTCCCCGAGGCCCGCCGCACGGGTGGGCCGGAACGGTCGGCGGGGTGAGCCCGGTAACCCCGTTGCGGGGTGGCTGCCGATTCACCTTTCGACGCTGACACAATGGCGGCATCGTGACCGAATTCCTGCCCGCCGGATCCGGCCGTTACCCGGCCGACGCGCCGGCCTCCGAGGCCCTGTTCGACCGCGCCCGCGCCCTGGTGCCGGGCGGGGTGAACTCGCCCGTGCGCGCCTTCCGCGCGGTCGGCGGCACCCCGCGCTTCATGGTCCGGGGGGAGGGGCCCTGGCTCTACGACGCCGACGACCGGCGCTACGTCGACCTGGTCTGCTCCTGGGGGCCGTTGATCCTCGGGCACGCCCACCCCGAGGTGGTGGCCGCCGTGCAGGCCGCCGCCGCGCGGGGCACCAGCTTCGGCGCCCCCACCCCCGGTGAGGTGGAGCTGGCCGCCGAGATCGTCGAGCGGACCCCGCTGGAGCAGGTCCGGCTGGTCAACTCGGGCACCGAGGCGACCATGTCGGCGATCCGACTGGCCCGGGGCTTCACCGGGCGATCCAAGATCGTCAAGTTCGCCGGCTGCTACCACGGGCACTCCGACGGGCTGCTCGCCGCCGCCGGCTCCGGTGTGGCGACCTTCGGCCTGCCCGACTCGCCCGGCGTCACCGGGGCGGCGGCCGGGGACACCATCGTGCTGCCGTACAACGACGTCGCCGCCGTGGCGGAGGTGTTCGCCGCCGAGGGGCCCCGGATCGCCGCGATCATCACCGAGGCCGCCGCCGGGAACATGGGCGTCGTCGCCCCCCGGGACGGGTTCAACCAGGCGCTCGCCCGGATCGCCCACGAGCACGGCGCGCTGCTCATCGTCGACGAGGTGATGACCGGGTTCCGGGTCTCCCGCGCCGGCTGGCACGGCGTCGACCCGTGCGACGCCGACCTGTGGACGTACGGGAAGGTCATGGGGGGTGGGCTGCCCGCCGCGGCGTTCGGCGGGCGGGCGGAGATCATGGCGAAGCTCGCCCCGGCCGGTCCGGTCTACCAGGCCGGCACCCTCTCCGGTAACCCGCTGGCCTGCGCCGCCGGCCTGGCCACCCTCCGGCTCGCCGACGCGGCGCTCTACCGGAAGCTGGACGACACCGCCGCCGTGGTGAGCGGGCTGGCCACCGACGCGCTCGCCGCCGCCGGGGTGCCGCACCGGCTCTCCACCGCCGGCAACATGTTCTCGATCTTCTTCACCGACGCCGACGTCGTGGACTACGACACCGCCCGCACCCAGCAGGTGCCGGCGTTCAAGGCGTTCTTCCACGCCATGCTCGCCGCCGGGGTGTACCTTCCGCCGAGCGCGTTCGAGGCGTGGTTCGTGTCGGCGGCGCTCGACGACGCCGCCCTGGAACAGATCGCCGGGGCCCTCCCGGCGGCAGCGACGGCAGCGGCAGCGGCAGGCACCGGGGGGTAGACAGCGTGAGCAGTACGGTCGTCCACGTGCTCCGGCACGGTGAGGTGTACAACCCCGGCCAGATCCTCTACGGCCGGCTACCCGGTTTCCGCCTCTCCGAACTGGGCGTGCAGATGGCCAAGGCCGCCGCTCAGGGCCTGGCCGAACGTGACGTGGTGCACGTGGTGGCCAGCCCGCTGGAACGGGCCCAGCAGACCGCCGAGCCGATCGCCGCGCAGTTCGGGCTGCCGGTCGGGGTCGACGAGCGGCTGATCGAGAGCGCGAACTGGTTCGAGGGCAAGAAGGTCTCCCCGGGCGACGGCTCGTTCCGCGACCCGCGCAACTGGTGGGTGCTGCGCGACCCGGTCACCCCCTCCTGGGGCGAGGCGTACGTGGTCATCGCGGAACGCATGTTCGCCGCCCTGCACGCCGCCCGGGTCGCCGCCGAGGGGCGGGAGGCGGTGCTCGTCTCGCACCAACTGCCGATCTGGACCCTGCGCCGGTACGTCGAGCGCAAGCGGCTCTGGCACGACCCGCGCCGGCGGCAGTGCGGGCTGGCCAGCCTCACCTCGTTCCACTTCGACGGCGCCAAGGTGGTCGGCATCGGGTACACCGAGCCGGCCGCCCACCTGATCGCGATGTCGCCGACCGCGCGGACGGCCAAGGGGGCCTGATGCGCGCCCGCAGGTGGATCACCGCGCTGCTCGCCGCCGCGACCGTCACGGCGGGCCTGGTCGGCTGCTCCGCCGAGCAGGGTGAGCAGCGGTGCACCAACACCGACGGCATCATCGAGTGTGCCCCCGAGGACCGGTCCACGGTCCCCGAGGTGACCGGTGAGCTGCTCGAGGGCACCTCGTACGACCTGGCCAGCACCCGGGGCCAGGTGGTGGTGGTCAACTTCTGGGGCTCCTGGTGCAACCCGTGCCGGGCCGAGGCCGACGACCTGGAGAACACGTACCAGGCCACCAAGGACTCCGGGGTCACCTTCCTCGGCATCAACGTGCAGGACGACCGGGACAAGGCCATCGCGTTCGAGGAGAGCTTCAAGGTCACGTACCCGAGCCTCTTCGACCCGGCCAGCCGGCTGGCGCTCCGCTTCGACATCGCGCCGAACAGCATCCCGGCCACCTTCATCCTGGACCGGCAGGGTCGGATCGCCACGGTGATCCGGATGGCGGTCACCGAGGAGCGGATCCTGCCCGCCGTCCAGAAGGTCGCCGCCGAGCAGGCGGCGCTGGCCGGTCCGGGCTGATGGGCGAGACGTTCCGGGAACTCGCCCAGAGCGGCCCGCTGCTGCTCGCCGTCGGCGCGGCGGCGCTGGCCGGGCTGGTCAGCTTCCTCTCCCCGTGCGTGCTGCCCCTCGTGCCCGGCTACCTCTCGTACGTCACCGGCCTGGCCGGCGCCGACCTGGAGGGCCGCCGGGGTGCAAGGAAGGGCCCCCTGTTAACGCCTCCGGTAGTAAAAGGGCCCCCTGCTAACACCTCGGCACCCGGTGCACCCGCCGCAGCGGCGGGCGGCGGCGTCGCCGTGCGCGAACGGGGCGGGGACGACCGGGCCGGGGACGACGCCGATCCGGCGGTGGAGACCCCGACGCGGGGACGGTGGGTGGCGGTCAAGGGCCGGGTCCTCGCCGGGACGCTGCTCTTCATCGCCGGGTTCACCGTGGTCTTCGTCTCCACCGCCGTCGTGGTCTCCCAGTTCGGCCGGCTGCTCTTCGAGTACGACCGGATCGTGGAGATCAGCGTCGGCTCGCTGATCGTGCTGCTCGGCCTCGGCTACCTCGGCGTGCTGCCCAGCCTGCAAGGACAGTTCCGGATCAGCCGGCTCCCCTCCGCCGGGCTGCTCGGCGCCCCGGTCTTCGGCGCGGTCTTCGCGCTGAGCTGGGTGCCCTGCGTCGGCCCGACGCTGAGCGCGGTGATCGGGATGGGCATGGTCGGTGGGCAGACCGACCGCGCGGTGGTCCTCGCGGTGGCGTACTGCCTGGGGCTGGGGCTACCCTTCGTCGTCTTCGGGCTGGGCTTCGAGCGGCTGCTCGGGGTCTTCACGGCGATCCGGCGCAACAGCCGGTGGGTCACCCGCGCCGGGGGCGCCCTGCTGATCCTGATCGGCCTGGCCCTGGTCACCGGCGGCTGGCAGGACTTCGTGATCTGGTTGCAGACCACCTTCGGGGTGGGCGAGGTGAGCATCTGATGACCGCCGTGCAGGACCGCACGGGCACCCCGGCACCGGCACCCCGGCGTCGGCCCAACCCGGTGCTGGCGCTGCTGCGCAACTCGTGGCGGCAGCTCACCAGCATGCGTACCGCGTTGTTGTTGCTCTTCCTGCTCGCGGTGGCGGCCATTCCCGGCTCGGTGCTGCCGCAGCGCGGGGTGAACCCGGAGGACGTGCGCGACTACTACGCCGCGTACCCGGATCTCGCCCCGGTGCTGGACCGGATCGGCGCGTTCGACGCCTTCGGCTCGGTCTGGTTCTCCGCAATCTACCTGCTGCTCTTCACCTCGCTGGTCGGCTGCATCCTGCCCCGGCTGCGCGACCACGTCCGCGCCCTGCGGATGACCCCGCCGGCCGCGCCGAAGCGGCTGGACCGGCTCCCCCAGCACGCGTTCCTCGCCGCCCCGGCCGGCGGCGCCGAGGCGATCGCCGCCACCCTGCGCAAGCGCCGCTGGCGGGTCGCGGTGCGCGGCGACGAGGTCTCCGCCGAGAAGGGGTACCTGAAGGAGACCGGCAACCTGATCTTCCACCTGTCCCTGGTGGCGGTGCTGATCGCCTTCGCGCTCGGGTCGTGGTACGGCTGGAGCGGCAACCGGCTGCTGGTGGCCGGCGAGGACAAGGCGTTCTGCAACACCCGGCAGCAGTACGCCGAGACGGACATCGGCCCCCGGGTCGCCGACGCCGACCTGCCCGGGTTCTGCCTGACCCTGGAGGAGTTCGAGGCCCGCTTCCTCGCCGACGGCCAGCCGGAGTTCTTCAACGCCCGGGTGGGCGTGGAGGAACCGGGCCGGGAGCTGCGCAGCGCCGACTTCTCGGTGAACTCGCCGCTGCGGCTGGACGGGGCCAACGTCTACCTGCTCGGCCACGGGTACGCGCCGGAGATCAGGTACACCGACCGCAACGGGCGGGCCCAGACCAGCATCGTGCCCTTCCTGACCACCGGGGACATGGGGCTGACCAGCGAGGGGCTGGCCGCCTTCCCGGACGTCAACGTCGACCCGGCCACCGGGGAGCGCAACCCGGAACTCCAGATGGCCTTCGAGGGGATCTACCTGCCCACCGCGCCGCAGGAGCCGCCGTACGTCCGCTCCGAGTACCCGACCGAGCGGAACCCGGCCGTGTTCCTCATCGGGTACCGGGGCAACCTGGGGTTGGACGCCGGCATCCCCGGCTCGATCTACCGGCTCGACCAGCGGCAGGTGACCACCGGCAAGCTCACCCAGCTCGGCGAGGCGAAGCTGCTGCGCCCCGGCGAGAAGTGGACCCTGGACGACGGCACGTCGGTGGAGTTCCTCGGCACCCGGCGCTACATCACGCTCTCCGTCCGGCACGACCCCGGCTCGACGATGATGCTGGTGAGCTGCGGCTTCCTGCTGGTCGGGCTGCTGGGCTCACTGTTCGGCCGGCGTCGTCGGGTGTTCTTCCGGGTCGGCGCGGCCCCCGCGAGTGGATCTCCGACGGGCAGTAGTAGTTTGGTCGAGGCCGGTGGCCTTCCGCGCACCGACCACCCCGGGTTCGCCGACGAGTTCGCGGCTCTCGTCGCCGCGATCGGTGACGGCGGTCGGGCGGGTACGCCGACCGGCGTGGACGGCGACACCGGGGCCGGCACGGGCCGGGCCGACCAGGACCGGGCCCGGACGCGAGAAGGGACCGAGTGATGGCCGCGCTCTCCGACCAACTGGTGTCGATCGCGATCCTGCTGTACCTGGCCGCGATGATCTCCCACGCGGTCGAGTACGCGCTCGGCAACGGGCGTGCCATCGCCCGTCGTGCGGCCCCCGCCCGGGAACTGGTCGGCGCGGGCGTCGCGGCGGGTGGTGCGACCACCCCGACCGGCGCTGACCTCGGCGTCGGCGTCGGGAAGGAGCCGGTGACCGGCGACGCGGACACGACGACCGGCGACGCGCCTGCTGGGGCCGGCCGGAAGAGGCCGCCGGGGCAGCGGGCGCGGCTGGCCGGCCGGATCGCGGTCGTCCTCACCGGGCTCGCCACCGTGCTGCACCTGGCCGCGCTGATCACCCACGGCATCGCCGCGAACCGGATGCCCTGGGGCAACATGTACGAGTTCGTGCTGACGGTCTCGTTCATCGGGGCCGCCGCCTGGCTGGCGGTGCTCTGGAAGCTCCCCGCGCTGCGTGGTCTCGGGCTCTTCCTCACCCTGGTCATGGTGCTGCTGCTGGCCACCGCCGAGCTGGTGCTCTACGTGCCGATCGTGCCGCTGGTCCCGGCGCTGAACTCGTACTGGTTCATCGTGCACGTCTCCACGGTGGTCTTCGCCTCCGGCCTGTTCCTGCTCGGGGCGGTCCCGGCGGTGGCGTTCCTCATGCGCAACGGGTACGAGCAGGGCCGGCGCAGCTTCCCGTACACCCTGGCGAAGCGGCTGCCGGCGGCGGCCAGCCTGGAACGGCTCACCTTCGGCCTGCACGCCTTCGCCTTCCCGGTCTTCACCTTCGCGGTGATCGCCGGGGCGATCTGGGCCGAGGCGGCGTGGGGCCGGCCGTGGGGCTGGGACCCCAAGGAGGTCTGGTCCTTCATCTCCTGGGTGGTCTACGCCGGGTACCTGCACGCCCGCGCCACGCCGAGCGTCAAGCGCAACGTGGCCGCCTGGCTGGCCGTGCTCGGCTTCCTCACCGTGCTGATGAACCTGTTCGGCGTGAACATCTTCTTCGAGGGCCTGCACTCGTACGGCGGCCTCTGAGCCACCGGGCCGCCTACGGCGCGTGCGGACCTGGGGTGTCCGTCCTCCCCGCAACAGTGGCGGTTTTCCGACGCGACACGCCGGTGGCGGCGTCGGTTCCCGCGCACCGCTCCGGCAACTGGCCCGCTCGGTGCCGGGGAGTGGTGAGGACCTGCTCGACCTGGCGGGTCACCTGGTAGGCGACTTCTGGCACGTCGGCCAGCTCGATCCGCTCGGCCCGGAGCGCGAGTTGGGCGTGCAACTCCCGGGCCACCGCGTCGCGGACCTTGACCAGCAGCGGCGAGAGGCCGTCCGGCTCCCCGCAGACGTACGCGTCCGACACGACTGCACCGTATTGGCTCGCCGGGCGGGCCGCAATCAGCCCGGCTCGTCCTCGTCCGTCGACGGTCGGGGCTGACGGTACGCGGCGATGTACGCCTCCACGTCCGACCGCAGCCACACCGAGCCGACCGACAGTGTTTGGAAGGGGCGGGGAAAATTCGGATGCATCGCGATGGCTCGGAACCGTGACCGACTGACGCCCAACATCTTCAAGATTTCGCCTGCGGCGACGAGTGGGCCCGGCACCTCATCGGTCATAACCAGAAGGTAGAACAGCGCGTTCGCGTCTCGATTGACACGTGAACAAAAGCACGCTAATGGCAACGCGCTAACTCGGATACGTCGTACAGGACGTGCTAACAGGCACGCGTCAACATTGACACGGGGGGTAACCGAGGGTGTTGGATCGGTGGCGCGGTGCCCCCGGTCTGGTGGAGCGGAGCTCGGCGGGCCGGGGTGCCGCGACGATCCCGCCCAGCCCCCGGAGGCAGGCCCGTGACGAGCGACAAGGCACCCGTACTGATCCGATGCTCGTGGGTCGTGCTGGCGTACCACCGGCACCGGCGTTGCGGGGCGTGCCGGCTGGGCGGCTGCCCCCGGGTCGAGCTGGCCCGGCGGCGAATTCGGGCCTGGCGGCGGTACGGCTCGTGACCGCCGGATCGGTGCGCCTCGGGGCCGCGGCGACGGTCCGGGCGGGAGACGTGCACGTGACCCGGGCCGCGAGCGTTCAGTTCGGCCGGCGGCCGATCATGTTCCGGCTGATCCGGGTCAAGGCCGACTGGATCACCTACGACGGCTGGGTCTGGCTGGACGGGTACGAGCTTGACGAGCGGGGGAACGCGACCGCCCGGCGCAGCATCTTCGTCCAGTGGGCCGGTCTCCGCCTGATGTCGCCACCGTCACCACCCGCCCGCGACCGCCAGGGCCGCCACCCGGACCAGCGCCCGAAGCGCTCCTCCGCCCCGTCGCGTGAACGGTAGGCGGGCGTCCGAGAGCTCCCCGCGCCTTTGGGCGGTCGACCACCCGCCCGGCCCCGCTGGGCAGCCCGGTGCATGTCATGTGAGAAGGGGACCCTTCTCTACCGTATGCGTTAACAGGGGGCCCTTCCTTGCACGTCCAGGGTGGTGGGGGAGACTGGCGGGCATGGCGGCTCGTGGGTTCCCGTACACCGATCTGAAGGACTTCCTCGCGGCGTTGGAGAAGGCGGGGGAGCTGCGCCGGGTGAGCGTCCCGGTGGACCCGACGCTGGAGATCAGCGAGATCGTCACCCGGACCGTACGGGCGGACGGGCCGGCGCTGCTCTTCGAGCGGCCGACCCGGGGCGAGATGCCGGTGGCGATCAACCTGTTCGGCACCGAGAAGCGGATGGCGATGGCGCTCGGGGTGGAGAACCTCGACGAGATCGGCGCGCGGATCGGCGAGATGCTCAAGCCGGAGCTGCCGCAGGGCTTCTCGGGCATGATGGGCGGCCTCGGCAAGGTCATGCAGCTCAAGTCCATGCCGCCGAAGAAGGTCAAGACCGCCCCCTGCCAGCAGGTGGTGTACCGGGGCGACGACGTCGACCTGAACCGGCTCCCGGGGCTGAAGGTGTGGCCGGGCGACGGCGGGATCTTCCACAACTTCGGCCTGACCCACACGAAGCACCCGGAGAGCGGCAAGCGCAACCTCGGGCTCTACCGGCTCCAGCAGCACTCGGCGAACACCATCGGCCTGCACTGGCAGATCCACAAGAACTCCACCGCGCACCACGCGGTCGCCGAGCGGCTCGGGCAGCGGCTGCCGATCGCGATCGCCATCGGCGCCGACCCCGCCGTCGCCTACGCGGCCAGCGCGCCGCTGCCGGCCGACATCGACGAGTACCTCTTCGCCGGGTTCCTGCGCGGGGAGCGGGTCGAGATGGTCGACTGCCTGACCGTGCCGCTCCAGGTGCCGGCGCACGCCCAGATCGTGCTGGAGGGCTACATCGAGCCGGGCGAGCGGCTGCCGGAGGGCCCGTTCGGCGACCACACCGGCTTCTACACCCCGGTCGAGCCGTTCCCGGTGATGCACATCGAGTGCATGACCATGCAGCGTGACCCGGTGTACCACTCGATCGTCACCTCGCAGCCGCCCCAGGAGGACCACGGCCTCGGCAAGGCCACCGAGCGGATCTTCGCCCCGTTGCTGCGCTTCCTGATCCCGGACATCGTCGACTACGACCTGCCGGCCGCCGGGGTCTTCCACAACTGCGCGATCGTCTCCATCCGCAAGCGGTACCCCAAGCACGCGCAGAAGGTGATGAACGCGATCTGGGGCGCGCACATGATGTCGCTGACCAAGCTGATCGTGATCGTCGACGAGGACTGCGACGTGCACGACTACAACGAGGTCGCCTTCCGCGCCTTCGGCAACGTCGACTACGCCCGGGACCTGCTGCTCACCGAGGGGCCGGTGGACCACCTCGACCACGCCTCGTACCAGCAGTTCTGGGGCGGCAAGGCGGGCGTCGACGCGACCCGCAAGCTGCCCGAGGAGGGGTACCACCGGGGCTGGCCGGAGGAGATGACCATGGCGCCCGAGGTGGTCAGCCTGGTCGACAAGCGCTGGCAGGAGTACGGCCTCTGATGGCCGCCACCGTCGAGGCCCCCGGGCGGGTACGGGCGTTCCTGAACCTGGTGGCGATCGAGCACTCCGTCTTCGCGCTGCCCTTCGCGTACCTGTCGGCGTTGACCGCGATGCAGGTCGACGGGGGGCGGGTCCGCTGGCTGGACCTGCTGCTGATCACCGTGGCGATGGTCGGCGCGCGGACCTTCGCGATGGCCGCCAACCGGATCCTCGACCGGCAGATCGACGCCCGGAACCCGCGTACCGCGAACCGGGAACTGGTCACCGGGGCGGTGAGCGTGCGCACGGCCTGGACCGGCGCGGCGGTCGCGCTGGTGGTCTTCCTCGCCGCCGCCGCCCTGCTCAACCCGCTCTGCCTGGTGCTCGCGCCGCTCGCGGTGGTCCCGCTGGTCGTCTACCCCTACGGCAAGCGGTTCACCAACTGGCCGCACGCGATCCTGGCGGTCGCCCAGGCGGTCGGGCCGGTCGGCGCGTGGCTCGCGGTCACCGGCACCTTCGCCGGCTCCTGGCCGGCCTGGCTGCTCGGCGCGGCCGTCGGCCTGTGGATCGGCGGGTTCGACCTGATCTACGCCTGCCAGGACACCGAGGTGGACCGGGAGATCGGCGTGCACAGCGTGCCGGCCCGGTACGGCAAGCGGTTCGCGCTGCACGCCTCCACCGTGGCGCACGTGGTGACGTTCGGCCTCTTCGTCTGGTTCGGGATGCTGGTCGGCTTCGGCTGGCTCTGGTGGGTCGGCCTGCTGCTCACCGCGGTCGCCTTCGGGTACCAGCACGTGGTGGTCACCCCGACCGACCTGAGCCGGGTCAACCGGGCGTTCTTCACCGCCAACGGCTTCGTCGGCATCGCGCTGTTCGTCTTCGCCCTGCTGGACCTGGTGGTCCGGCTCGGCCTGCGCCCCTGACGGCCCGCCGGCCCGGTCCTCCCCGGCCGGTGCCGGTGTCCCCGGTGCCGGCGTGCCCGGTCGCCCCCGGGCCGTGCCGGTGTGCCCGGTTCCGGGGTTAACAAGGGGCCCCTGCTCTACCGGAAGCGTTAACAGGGGGCCCTTCCTTGCCGTAGCGGGCGCTTTCGAGGGTCCAGTCGATGGTGCCCCGGACGGCGTGCGCGACCCCGTCGAGGTGGGCGCTGACCGCCGCGTCCAGCGCCGGCCCGAACGACGGCACCTCGGCGCGCAGGGTGAGGAACCGGGCCATGGCCGCCCGCCACCGCTCGGCGACCAGTTCCACGGCGGCGCGGACCGGCACCCGCCGCTCGGCGGCGACCGCCAGGACCAGGTTCTGCCCGCCGGAGGTCAGCCGGTCCCGCTCCAGCGAGGCCAGGTCGTTGTACCAGGAGAGCAGGTCGTTGCCGAGGTCGCCGACCCGGCGCAGGGCCGGGTGGTGGTACACCGGCTCCGGCAACGGCCGGCCGGCGACGAACTCGACCAGCGGGTACGACACGTACGCCGCCGAGGTGGCCCGGCGCAGGCGCACGTACTCGTCGACCCCGGGGGTGTGCCCCTCGGTCCGGTTCACCGCCTCCCGCCAGACGCCGTCGAGGTGGTGCCCGACCGCGTCGGCGAACCGCACCCGCCAGTGGTACGGCATCCGGCGGCGGGGCTCCCGCCACGCCTGCACCAGGAGCCGGCGCAGCGGGCCGGTGACGCCCGGGTGCGGCAGCCGGGGACCGTGGCGCAGCAGGTACAGCGTCCCGTCGCGCAGGGCGCGGATCCGCTCCGGCGGCAGCGCGGCCGGCCCGTCGCAGGCGTCGTCCACCAGGAAGAACCAGGTGAAGAGGACGGTGATCACCCGGAGGTCGGCGACGCTGGCGTCCGGGTAGAGCCGGCAGGCGTACCCGGCGAACCGGGCCCGGTCCAGCCGGCGCAGGGCGGCGGCGTCCAGCGGCAACCCCAGCTCGCCGAGCCGGTCGGTCGACCACCGCTGCACGTCGTCCACCTGCGTCGCGCAGCGGGACGGCAGGGGACAGTCGGACGCCAGCTTCCGGAGGATCTCGTCGACCATCGGTGTCCTCCCCGTGCGGCCCCGATCGCCCTCGCAGCATGACAGGCGCCCGGCGCAGCCGGACATCCGGGCACATGAGCCCCACGATGACCAGCGGATACGGGTACGGGTCGACGGGGGGTGGCCGCCGGGCGGCCGACGGCACCAGGCACGCTTGACGGTATGCGCGAACCATGGGTGGTCGGGGTCTCCGGTGCGTCCGGCACCCCGTACGCGGCGGCCGTCGTACGCGGACTGCTCGACGCCGGTGCGCCGGTGGACCTGATCGTCTCCCGGGCGGCCCGACTGACCATTCTCGACGAGACCGGTCGGCCGTTCCGGGACGGGCACTGGGCCACCGACCTCGCCACCTGGCTCGGCCGGGACCTGGCCGACGCCGACGTCCGGCACTGGCCCGCCGGTGACCTGGCGGCCGGGCCGAGCAGCGGCTCCTACCGGGTACGCGGCATGGCGGTCGTCCCGGCCAGCACCGCCGCCTGCGCCGGCATCGCCATCGGCCTCTCCAAGGACCTGTTGCAGCGGTCCGCCGAGGTCAACCTCAAGGAGCGCCGCCCGGTGGTGGTGGTGCCCCGGGAGACCCCGGTGACCCGCAGCCACCTGGAGCACCTGATCGCGTTGCACGACGCCGGTGCGGTGGTGCTCCCGGCCAGCCCCGGCTTCTACGGAGCCGGGGCGGCGGCGTCGGCCGCGCAACTGGTCGACTTCGTGGCGGGCAAGGTGCTGGACGCGCTCGGGGTGCCGCACACCCTCTTCCGGCGCTGGTCCGGCGAGCTGGGCGCGGCCCGCGCCTGAGCGCGCCGCCCCCGACGGTGGGTGCCCCGACGGTGGCCGCCGAGAGGGCGGACCTGGCCAACCAGGGCCCGTCCCGACGGACGACCCGGCCCGGAGACTCGCCCCCGCCGGAAGCGGGGCCGGGCCCGGCCCCACCACCGGCCCGGCCGCGGACCCGGCTCCGCGCCGGTGTCAGTACATGCCGGCGTTGGCCGGCCCCGGCCCGGTCGAGGTCGCCGGGCCCACGTTGCGTGGCTTGCCGACGTCCTCCGCCTCGTCCAGCATGCCCTCGCCTTCCAGCAGGGCTCGTACCTCGGATTCCCGAAACCGACGATGCCCACCTGGAGTCCGGATGCTGCCTATCCGGCCGGCCGCCGCCCATCTCGTCACAGTCTTCGGGTCCACCCGAAACAGCGCGGCGACCTCACCCGGTGTCAGCAGGCGATCTCCAGTGTCCACAGCCCCCTCCTCGCGTCGACGAAGCCCTCGGCTGAACACACTGCCCCCGGCTGGTGCGAGCCCAGAGCCGTCATGAGGGACGTATGGCAATTACAGCACCGGCGACCAGGCCTGTCCGCCAAACGTGAAAAATGCACGGAGTGGGAAGTTCGTCAATGGTGCCGGCCGTATCGCCTGCTCACCGAAGGTCGGCGGGCGGCGACTCCCGGTCAGCCACGCCGGCAGGCGCGTGCCGCCCGCCCCGCCCGTACCGTTAGGGTCTGTAGGCCGTGGACGCGATCGACCAGAGCCTTCTCGAACTGCTGCGCGGCAACGCCCGGCTCTCCTACGCCGAGCTGGCCCGTCAGGTCGGGCTCTCCGCCCCGGCGGTGCACGAGCGCGTCGGCAAGCTGGAGGCCAGCGGCGTGGTCCGGGGGTACCGGGCCGAGGTGTCGCCGGAGGCGATCGGGCTGGGTGTGACCGCCCTGATCGGGATCGTCGAGGACTCCGGCGGCGACACCGACGACGTGCTGGAGGCGTTCCGGGCGATGCCCGAGATCGAGTCCTGCTACTTCATGGCCGGCGTGGAGTCCTTCCTGCTCAAGGCGCGGGTGGGCACCATCGCCGAGCTGGAGCAGCTTATCGTCCGGCTGAACCGGACGCCCGGGGTGGCCTCCACCCGGACGGCCGTCGCCCTCTCCACCAAGTGGGAGAACCGTCCCCAGCCGGTGCCCGCACCACCCGCCTGACCCGACGCCCCCGGGCCGTGCCCGTGGGCGAAGGTGAGCATGACTCGAATACTTGTTACGTTTCCCGGGTGACACATCTGGACCGGGGCGACGAGGCCAGCCGAGCGTGGGTCACCGAGGCCATCGCCGCGGTCGAGGCCGACGCCAACCGGTCCGCCGACACCCACCTGCTGCCCTTCCCGCTCCCCCGGGCCTGGGGGATCGACCTGTACCTCAAGGACGAGTCGGTGCACCCGACCGGCTCGCTCAAGCACCGGCTCGCCCGCTCCCTGTTCCTGTACGGGCTCTGCAACGGCTGGATCGGCTCCGGCACCACCATCGTCGAAGCCTCCTCCGGCTCGACCGCCGTCTCGGAGGCGTACTTCGCGCGGATGCTGGGGCTGCCGTTCATCGCGGTGATGCCGGCCTCCACCTCGCCGGAGAAGATCGCCCAGATCGAGTTCCAGGGCGGCCGGTGCCACCTGGTACGGGACCCGGCGCGGGTGGTGCTGGAGGCCCGCTGGCTGGCCGAGGACTCCGGCGGGCACTTCATGGACCAGTTCACCTACGCCGAGCGGGCCACCGACTGGCGGGGCAACAACAACATCGCCGAGTCGATCTACGCCCAGTTGGCGCTGGAGCGGCACCCCGTACCGGACTGGATCGTGGTCGGGGCCGGCACCGGGGGGACCAGCGCCACCATCGGCCGGTACGCCCGGTTCCGCCGGCTGCCGACCAAACTCTGCGTGGTCGACCCGGAGAACTCCGCGTTCTACCCGGCCTGGCAGGCCGGGGACTGGTCGCTGCGCACCGGCCGGGGCTCCCGTATCGAGGGCATCGGCCGGCCCACCGTGGAGGCGTCCTTCCTCCCCGCCGTGGTGGACCGGATGGTCCAGGTCCCCGACGCGGCCTCGCTGGCGGCGATGCGCGCCGGTTCGACCGTCCTCGGCCGGCGGGTGGGCGGCTCGACCGGTACCAACCTCTGGGGCGCCTTCGGGCTGATCGCCGAGATGCTGGCCGCCGGGCGTACCGGCTCGGTGGTGACCCTGATCTGCGACGCCGGCGACCGGTACGCGGACAGCTACTACGCCGACGACTGGGTGGCCGCCCAGGGCCTCGACCTTGCCCCGCACCTGGCCACCGTCGACCGCTTCCTGCACACCGGCACCTGGCCGGCGTGAAAGGAAGGGCCCCTTCTTAACGCATACGGTCGAGAAGGGAACCCTTCTCACACACCCCCGGCAGCGGCGCGGGGCGGCGCGGCGGGGCGGGGCGGGGCGGCGGCACGACCGAGGGCGGCCGGGGGCGGCCGGGGGCGGGAGTCGGGCTCAGTCGGTGGTGGCGCGTTCGGCCAGGCCGGGGTAGCGCAGGACGTAGCCG
The DNA here is from genome assembly GCF_001567585.1 of Micromonospora rosaria. Classification (GTDB taxonomy): domain Bacteria; phylum Actinomycetota; class Actinomycetes; order Mycobacteriales; family Micromonosporaceae; genus Micromonospora; species Micromonospora rosaria. The sequence continues at coordinate 3,427 of NZ_LRQV01000012.1, read as the reverse complement.
GCCGGGTCGACGTCCAGGTCGGCGGTGAAGGACTCGCTGGCGAACCGGACCCGCCCCGGACCGACGGCGGTGTAGACCTGCTCGGCGGGGATCACCAGCAGGCCCGGCACGAGTACCCAGGCGACCGTGATCCGGTGCTCGGTGCCGGCCGGGGCGTCGGTCAGCCCGAGCCGGCGTACCGGCAGGATGTTGAAGAGCGCCGACCCACCCAGGTCGACGTCGACCGCGTCGGCCAGCCGATCCGGGTCGTCGGTGCCGGGCAGGCCGGCGGTCGGGTGACCGGCGGCGGCGAGGATCCGGTCGAGGTCGCCCTCCTCGTGGGTGGTCACCCGCCACCCGTCGGCGGACCGGTCCAGCCGCAGGCTGCGCAGCCAGTCCGCGCCCTGCGTCTCCACCTCGACCCGTTCGGTGCCCCAGTCGGCGCCGGTGGTGAGCGTGTACCGGCAGGTGTAGGGGATCGGGTCCACGGCCAGTTGGGTGCCACGCGCGGCCAGGCCCTGGTCGTCGCCGACGAGGGCGTGCTCGGCGCCGGCGGTGTCCGTCCGGCGCCAGAAGAGCGACGTCGCCATGGTTCCGGACGTTACGCCACCCGGCCGCCGCCGGCAGGTGATGCGCGAACGCCGTCGCGGAGGCGTCTCCGCGACGGCGTCGGGCCGCCCCCGGGCGCCCACCCTGGGGCGGCCCGGGAGTCGGCCGGTCGTGCGCTGGCCGGTGTCAGTGGGTACGGGCCGGCGGTCGCCCGCCGAAGCCGCGCCGGTCGTCACGGGGCCGGTCGTCCCGGCCACGGCCCTCCGGCCGGAAGCCGCTCCGCCGCTCGCCCCGGGGGTCGCCCGCCCGCTCGGCCCGGTCGCCGTAGCGCCGCTCGCCCTGCGGACGGTCGGTGAAGCGGCGCTCCTCCCGGGGCCGGTCGCCGTAACGCCGTTCGCCCTGCGGCCGGTCGCCGACGTGGCGCTCCCCGTGGGCCCCGTAGCGGCGCTCACCCTGGGGCGCGTCGCCGTAGCGGCGCTCACGCTGGGGTGCGTCGCCGTAGCGCCGTTCCCCGTGGGACGCGTCGCCGTAGCGGCGCTCGCCCTGGGGTGCGTCGCCGTGGCGGCGCTCGTCGCGGGGGCGGTCCACCGGGGTACGGTCGCGCCACGGCCGGTCGCCGGCACCCCGGTCGTCGAACCGCCGTCCCGGCCGGTCCCCCGAGCGGTACTCGTGCCGGCCGTCCTGGCCGGGGCCCTGGTGGCCGTGGCCGCGTTGGCCGGGGCCGTCGTACTGCCGGCCGGGCCGGTCCTCCGGGCCGCCGTAGCGACGACCGCCCGACTCGCCGTGACGTCGGCCGCCGGCCGGGTCGCCGAAGCGCCGGCCGCCGGGCCGGCGGGGCGAGGGCTCGTCGCGCACCGGTACGCCGCTCGGCTCGCGGGCACCGATCAGCTCGGCCAGCGCCGGGTCACCCGCCCGTACCTTGGTCTGCTCCGGGGCGACCCCGGCCTTCTCCAGCATGGCGAGGGTGGTCCGACGCTGCTTCGGCAGGACCAGGGTGGCCACCGCGCCCGACTCGCCGGCGCGGGCGGTCCGCCCGGCCCGGTGCAGGTAGTCCTTCGGGTCCTTCGGCGGGTCGACGTGCAGGACCAGCGAGACCCCGTCCACGTGGATGCCCCGGGCGGCCACGTCGGTGGCGACCAGGACGTTCATCCGGCCCTCGCGGAACTCGGCCAGGGTGCGGGTACGCATCCGCTGGGTCTTGCCGCCGTGCAGCCCGCCGGCCCGTACGCCGACCGCCGCGAGCTGCTCGACCAGCCGGTCGACGCCGAGCTGGGTACGGGCGAAGACCATGGTCCGGCCGTCCCGGGCGGCGATCGACGCGGCCACCGCGAACTTGTCGTGCGGCGGGATGAGCAGCATGTGGTGGTCCATGGTGGACACGGTCGCGGTGGGCGGGGCGGTGGAGTGCGTCACCGGGTCGGTCATGAACCGCTGGACCAGGGCGTCGACGTCGCCGTCCAGGGTGGCCGAGAAGAGCAGGCGCTGGGCCGTGGCCGGGGTCTTCGCCAGCAGGTCGGTGACCTCGGGCAGGAAGCCCATGTCGGCCATCTGGTCGGCCTCGTCGAGGACGGTCACCTCGACGTCGTCCAGGCGGCAGACCTGCCGGGCGATCAGGTCGGCGAGCCGGCCCGGGGTGGCCACGACGACCTCCACGCCGCGCCGCAGCGCGTCGATCTGCCGGTCGTACGGCACCCCGCCGACGGCGGTCTTGAGGAACACCCCGACCGCCTTGCCGAGCGGTACCAGGGCGTCGTTGACCTGCATGGCGAGTTCCCGGGTGGGGACCAGCACGAGGGCCCGGGGATGCAGTGGCCGGGCCCGCTCCCCGGCGGCGACCCGGGCGAGCACCGGCAGGCCGAAGGCGAGGGTCTTGCCGGAGCCGGTCTGCCCCCGGCCGAGGACGTCCCGGCCGGCGAGGGCGTCCGGCAGGGTGGCCCGCTGGATCTCGAACGGGGTGGTGATGTCCTGCCGGGCCAGGGCCCGGACCAACGGCTGCGGCAGCCCCAGGGCGGCGAAGTCGGTGCTGTCGTCCGGGGTCGCCGGGCGGTCGAAGGCGGACGGGAGCGTGCTGGGATCAGCAAAGGTGGTCAAGTAATGCCTTTCGAGCGGGGCGCATCTTCGCGATGGCCCGCTGCGGCTGACAGCGCCGCCGGTTCGCCAGCAAGATCGCCCAGGGGCGCGCACGGGCGCGCCGGGTCAGTGATCACGACAAGTGTACGGCGGTGTCGCGGATGTGCCACGGGGCCGTCGGGCGGTAGTGGGCGGACTCACCACCCGACCGCGCCCCCGGTCAGCCCAGCAGGCCGTCGAAGAGCCCGCTCATCAGGTCGCTGGCGAGCAGGAACACCAGCACGCTGACCCCGACCAGCAGGGCGAGGGAGACGGTCAGCACGACCACCACCCGGGTGTTGCGGGACCGCTGGTTCGGCGGGTCGGACCAGCCCTGGGAGAGGATGTGCCCGGTCAGCGAGCCGGAGTTCTCCACCGGGTTGCCCACCGGGAACGCGACCGTGTTGAACCCGGGCCCGTCGGTGACGCTGCCGTACGCGGCGGTGGCCAGGTCCGGCCCGCCGTCGTACCGGCCGCCGGCACCGGGCGACGCCGACCAGGCGGGGTTCCCCGCCGGTCCGTCGGCTGCGGTCGGGCCGGTGAAGGAGGCCGCCGGGCCGGTGACCGGGGTGGGCGGCGGGATGCTGGCCGCGCCGGTGACCGGGGTGCCGAAGCCCAGGGGGCCGAAGGTTCCGGCGCCGGAGGTCGGAGCACCGGAGGCCGGAACACCGAAGGTCGAAGCACCGAAGGTCGAAGCTCCGGAAGTGGGAGCGCCGGAAGTGGGAGCGCCGGAGGTCGGGGCGGCGGAGGTCGGGGTGGCCGGGATCGGGGTGGCCGGGATCGGGGTGGT
>NZ_LRQV01000011.1 GCF_001567585.1 Micromonospora rosaria | reverse complement strand
CGGCCGCCCCACCCCGGTTCGTGCTTGTGACCACCGGCGGCCCCGCCGCCGGTGACCGCGCCGTCCAGCGCGCCTCCTCGACACGTGCCGCGTCGAGGAAGGCTTCACCATGACCGTTTCCGCCCCGTCGACGAGACCGTCGACGATGACGTCGCCGGCATCCCGGTCGACGATCCCGTCGGCCGCCCCGGCCACGCCCGCAGCCGCCGCGTCGACCCCGGACGGGCCGACGTTCGCCGCGACCGGGCTCGCCCCGGCGCTGTTGGCCGCCCTGACGGCGCAGGGCATCGACCGGCCGTTCCCGATCCAGACGGCCACCCTCCCGGACGCGCTCGCCGGCCGGGACGTGCTCGGCCGGGGCCGGACCGGCTCCGGCAAGACCCTCGCCTTCGGGCTGGCGCTGCTGCACCGGACGGCGGGCCGGCGGGCCCGCGCCGGCCGGCCGCTCGCCCTCGTGCTGGTACCGACCCGGGAACTGGCCCAGCAGGTGACCGCCGCCCTGCACCCGTACGCCCGTGCGGTCGGCCTGCGGACCGCCACGGTCGTCGGCGGGCTCTCCCTGAACCGGCAGGCGGAGACCCTGCGGGCCGGGGCCGAGGTGCTGGTGGCGACCCCGGGCCGGCTGCACGACCTGATCGACCGGGGCGACGCCCGGCTCGACCAGGTCGAGGTGACCGTGCTCGACGAGGCCGACCAGATGGCCGACATGGGCTTCCTGCCCCAGGTGACGAAGCTGCTGGAGCAGGTCGCCCCGGACGGGCAGCGGCTGCTCTTCTCCGCCACCCTCGACGGTGGCGTGGACCGGCTGGTCCGCCGGTTCCTCACCGACCCGGTGGCGCACTCGGTGGACCCGGGCACCGCGACGGTGACCGCGATGGCCCACCACGTGCTGCACGTGGAGGCCGCCGACAAGCCGGCCACGCTGGCCCGGATCGCCGCCCGTGACGGGCGCACCATCCTGTTCATCGGGACCAAGCACCGCGCCGACCGGGTGGCCCGGCAGTTGCTCACCAAGGGGGTACGCGCCGCCGCGCTGCACGGTGGGAAGTCGCAGCCGCAGCGGACCCGGATCCTGGAGCAGTTCCGCAACGGTCAGGTGACCGCCCTGGTGGCGACCGACGTGGCGGCCCGGGGCATCCACGTGGACGGGCTGGACCTGGTGGTCAACGTCGACCCGCCGACCGAGGCGAAGGACTACCTGCACCGGGGCGGCCGGACCGCCCGCGCGGGGGAGTCCGGCACCGTGGTCACCCTGGTCCTGCCCGAGCAGCGGCGGGACGTGTCCCGGCTGATGACCGCCGCCGGCATCCGGCCGCACCCGGTCCGGGACGAGACCGGGCTGGCCCGGGTGACCGGCGCCCGGGAGCCCTCCGGCGTACCGGTGACCATCGCCACCCCGCCGGCCCCGGCGTCGACCGCGTCGGCGTCGGCACCGGGTGACGGGGGTGGCCGCCGCCGCGCCCCGGGCCGGTCCCGCCGCCCGCGCCGGCCGCGCGCCTCCTGACCGCGCCGTCCGCCGACGGCAGACCGGCCGCGTACCCGCCCGCCGGGGCGGGTACGCGGCCGGTGCCGTACCCGACGGTCAGCTCTGCTGGAGGCCCCACCGCCGGCGCAGCGCGTTGTCGGCGGCGTTGAACAGGATGTCCACCAGGATGCCGAGCACCAGCACGATGATGATCCAGGAGAGCAGCCGGGGCGCGTTGTTGAACTCCCGGGCCCCCTGCATCAGCGAACCGATGGAGCCCTGCCCGGCCACGATCACCAGCAGCTCACCGGCCATCAGGCTGCGCCAGGCGAACGCCCAGCCCTGCTTGAGCCCGGAGATGAACGACGGCAGCGACGCCGGCAGGATCAGGAACCGGTAGAGCGACAGGCCGCGCATCCCGAGCACCTTGCCGACCCGCAGCCAGGTCGGCGGGACGTAGTCGATCCCACCGATCAGCCCGTTGGCGATCGACGGGGCCGCGCCGATCACCACCACGAACAGGATCGCCGTCTCGCTGATCTGGAACAGCAGGATCGCGAACGGGAACCAGATGATCGACGGCATGGTCTGCAGACCGGTGATCAACGACCCGATCGCGGCGCGCAGCGGCCGGAACCGGGCCACCGCCGCGCCGATCAGCGTGCCGATGACCACGGCGAGCAGGAAGCCGGTGAGGGCCCGCTGGGCGGTGATGGCGATGGCCCGGGGGAAGTCCGGGCTGACCACCAGTTCCCGGATGTCGTCGAAGACGGTCATCGGCGCGGGCAGCGCGAAGGGCGGCTTCCACTCGCTCAGGTAGAGCACCTGCCAGGCGGCGATGACCAGCGCGATGGCGAGCAGCTTCGGCCAGGTGGTGCTCCACACCGCCCGACCGACGTCGGCAACCCGGCTGTCGGCCCGGGTGGATGCGAGTTCGAGCGCGTCCAGGCCGGTGACCTCGTCGGCGGTGGAGCCGCCCGGCTGCCGGCGTGCGGTGTCCGGGTCGGCGAGCGCCGGCCCGGTGGTCGGGGTTTCACTGGGCATGGCGGGACACCTCCGCGCGGAGCCGGTCGGTGATGGTGGCGGCGAGCCCGGCGACCTCGGGGGAGTCGATCCGGCGCGGCCGGGGCTGCTCGACCGGGAACTCCTCGATGATCCGGCCGGGCCGGCTGCTGAGCAGGATCACCCGGTCGCCGAGCCGGACCGCCTCACGCACGTTGTGCGTGACGAAGAGCACGGTCAGCGACCGCTCCCGCCAGATGCGTTCCAACTCGTCGTGCAGGATGTCGCGGGTCATCGCGTCCAGCGCGCCGAACGGCTCGTCCATCAGCAGCAGGTCGGCGTCCTGCGCCAGGGCGCGGGCCAGCGCGACCCGCTGCCGCATCCCGCCGGAGAGCTCGTGCGGTCGCTTCCGCCCGAACCCGGTGAGCCGGACGGTCTCCAGCAGCGCGGCGGCCCGTTCCCGCCGCTGCTCGCGGCCGACACCGCGCAGCCGCATCGCGATCTCCACGTTGCGGGACACGGTCAGCCAGGGAAACAGCGCCGGCTCCTGGAACATCATCGACACCCGGTGGCCGCCGAGGTCGATGGTGCCGCCGCTGGCCGGGTCGAGCCCGGCGACCAGGGAGAGCAGGGTGCTCTTGCCGCACCCGGAGGCGCCGAGCAGGCAGACGAACTCGCCCGGCTCGACGGTCAGCGAGACCCGGTCGAGGGCGAGCAGGGCGGACCGTCCCCGCCCGTACGCTTTGGACACGCCGCCGAGGCGGACCGGCCCGGGGGTGTCCCCGGACCCGGCCGCCCCGACGACGCCTCGGTCGAGCAGGCTCACGAGCTGCCGCCCTCGGCGCTGACCTCGGGCTTGCCGGCCGCCTTGAGCAGGTCGTTGAGCGGGCCGAGGTGGTAGATGCCGTTCAGGTCGACCGGGTCGAGCAGGTCGACCTCCTCGGCGTGCTTGGCGCTGCCGTACAGCGAGGGCGCGACCGGGTCGACGGTGAAGGTCAGGTTGGCGAACGAGGCCTTCAGGATCTCCTCCTTGAGCGTGTTGCCACTGAGCGCCTGGAGCTGGTCGTTCGCGGCCTTCGCGGCCTGCTCCTGGTTGCCGTTGACGAAGTCGACGGCGGCGATGTGCCCCTCCAGGAGCTTCTTGACCAGGCCGGGGTTCTTGTCGAGGAACTCCTTGCGGACGATCAGGTGGGTGGTGACGAACTCCCCGCCGGGCCACTCGTCCTTCTCGTCCAGCAGCACCTTCGCGCCGTGTTCGAGGATCAGCCGGCTCAGGTGCGGCTCGGGCACCCACGCGCCGTCCAGCGCGCCGCTGCCGAACGCGGTGATGATCTCCGAGTTCGGGGTGGGCAGCACCGAGACGTCGCCGCCGCCGCTGGTGTCGGTCTTGAGGCCCTGCTTCTTGAGCCAGTAGCGCAGCGCCACGTCCTGGGTGTTGCCGAGCTGCGGCGTGGCGATCTTCTTGCCGCGCAGGTCCTGCACGCTGTTGATGCCCGGCTTGACGACCAGCGCGGCGCCCCCCGAGGTGCTGCCCGCGATGATGTGCAGCGCGCTGCCCTTCGACTGCGCCCAGCCGTTGATCGCCGGGTTCGGGCCGATGTAGGTGGCGTCGATCGCGCCGTTGAACAGCGCCTCGATCGCGGACGGCCCGGCGTTGAACGGGGTGGTGCTGAGCTTGATGTCGCTGCCGAACTTCTCGGCGAAGATGCCGTTCTGCACGCCGACCAGGGCCGGGGCGTGGGTGATGTTCGGGAAGAGGCCGAGGCGCAGTTCGGTGGCCTCGCCGGACCCGTCGCCGGCCCCGTCATCGTCGCCGCCGCAGGCGGCGAGGCCGGTGACCGCCAGCAGCGCGGCGGCGGTCGCGGCGAGGAGGCGGGTGCCGCGTACCCGCCGGAAGCGGGAGGTGCGCGAGTTCATTGCGACTCCAGACATGAGGGGAGGACCCCTGATCGGGTGTGGTGGGAAAGGAGTTATCGGAATGTGTGAGAAGGGCGGGTGCGGTCAGGTCGGTCCGGCTCCCTTGCCGGTGCGCGCGGCCTCCACGGCGGGCGTCGGGATCACGCCGTCCCCGCCGAGCAGGTCGGCGAGGCTGGTGCGGTCGACGACGTCGCCGATCGCCTCGTGGATGTCGAGCCACACCCGGCGCAGACCGGCGGCGGCGCCCCGGTAGCTGGTGGTGTCGGCCGGCAGTCCACGGACCACGGTGAGGACGCCGCTGACCGCGCGCAGGACGTCCCCGACGGAGATCTCCGCAGCCGGCCGGGCGAGGGTGTAGCCGCCCTCGACGCCCCGGTGGCTGTACAGCAGGCCGCCCCGGCGCAGGTCCAGCAGGATGCCCTGCAGAAAGCTGAGCGGGATGTCCTGGCTGGCGGCGAGGGCAGCGGCCTTGACCAGGCCCTCACGCGCCGCGGCGATGGCCAGCATGGCCCGGAGGGCGTAGTCGCCGCGAGCCAGCACGTACATCGTCGCATCGGTTCCCATCACTGTGGTGCCCGATGGCCGCGCGGGGCCGTCGGGTCGGAAACTAAAGTTCTCCTACCTGATTGATAGGGATACTGGGTCATGCGGACGGCTCCGGTCAAGCCGGGATCCGGATCGTGGACGAGCGCGCACATCCCGGCGAGCGGGGCAAAGCGCGCGGACCGGCGCGGGTCGGCCGGCCGGCGGGGTGGGCGTCGTCGGCGCCCGCCCCCGGCGTCGGGTCGAGCAGTCGGCGCGGTGCCCGGGGCCGGCGGGTTAAGGTCGTCCTGTGGCGGCGCGGAGATCCAGAATTCCAGCGACGAAGTACCCGGTCGAGCGGTTCACCCTCGACAACGGCCTGCGGGTGGTGCTGACCCCGGACCGCAGCGCCCCGGTCGTCGGGGTGGCGGTCCTCTACGACGTCGGCATCCGGTCCGAGCCGGAGGGGCGCACCGGCTTCGCCCACCTCTTCGAGCACCTGATGTTCCAGGGCTCGGAGAACCTGGAGAAGCTGGCCCACTTCCGGCACGTCCAGGGCGCCGGGGGCACCTTCAACGGCTCCACCCACCTGGACTACACCGACTACTACGAGACCCTGCCGAGCAACGCCCTGGAACGGGCGCTGTTCCTGGAGGCCGACCGGATGCGTGGCCCCCGGCTGACCGAGGAGAACCTCCGCAACCAGGTCGACGTGGTCAAGGAGGAGATCCGGGTCAACGTGCTGAACCGGCCGTACGGCGGGTTCCCCTGGCTGACCCTGCCGCCGGTCATGTTCGACACCTTCCCCAACGCCCACGACGGGTACGGCTCCTTCACCGACCTGGAGTCGGCCACGGTCGACGAGGCCACCGACTTCTTCCGCCGGTACTACGCCACCGGCAACGCCGTGCTCGCGGTCAGCGGGGACCTCGACGTGGCCGAGGCGACCACGCTGATCGAACGGCACTTCGGCGACGTCCCGGCCCGGCCCGCCCCGCGCCGGCCCGACTTCGCCGAGCCGGACCTGACCGCCGAGCGCCGGCAGACGTACACCGACCGCCTCGCGCCGCTGCCGGCGGTGGCGGCGGCCTGGCGGGTACCCGACCCGATCGGCGACTTCGCCGGCTACCTGCCGTACGTGGTGCTGGCCGAGGTGCTCACCGACGGGGAGGCGTCCCGCCTGGTCGAGCGGCTGGTCCAGCGGGACCGGGCGGTGACCGGGCTCAGCGGGTACCTCGGCTTCATGGGCGACCCGTTCGACGTCCGTGACCCCACCGCCCTGCTGCTCCAGGCGCACCTGCCGCCCGGCGGGGACGTGGACAAGGTGCTGCGCGTCGTCGACGAGGAACTGGACCGGCTCGCCACCGACGGGCTGCCCGCCGACGAGCTGGCCCGCACCCAGGCCCGGATGGCGACCCACCTGCTGCGCGACACCGACGCGGTGCTCGGGCGGGCGCTGCGGATGGCCGTGCTGGAACAGCAGCGCGGCGAGCCCGGGCTGCTCAACGAACTGCCCCGGCTGGTCGGCGGGGTCACCACCGACCAGGTCCGGGCCGCCGCCGCCACCCTGCGGCCGGAGCGCCGCGCGTCGATCGAGGTCATTCCGGGAGGTGCCAGGTGACGGCGACCGTCGACACCGCCGTCCGTACGCTGCCCCCGCTGGGGCGCAACCGCCGGCTGAAGCCGCCGAAGCAGGCCGAGCGGCGGCTGCCGAACGGCCTCACCGTGATCGCGGTACGTCGCCCGGCGGTCCCGCTGGTGGAGCTGCGGCTCTGGATGCCGTTCGGCCGGACCCACCTGGCCCGGGGGGCGCTGCTGTCGCAGACCATGCTCTCCGGCACCCCGACGATGTCGAGCGTGCAGCTCGCCGCCGAGTTGCAGAAGGTCGGCGGCGGGCTCTCCGCCGGGCTCGACCCGGACCGGCTGATGGTCACCGGCGCCGGGCTGGTCACCGGGCTGGACCGGATGCTGGAGATCCTCGCCGAGGTGCTCACCGGGGCCACGTACCCGAACGGGGAGGTGGCCACCGAACGGGACCGGCTGATCGACCGGGTGCAGGTGGCCCAGAGCCAGCCGGCGCACCTGGCGCGGGCCGCGCTGCTGAAGCGGATCTACGGCCGGCACCCGTACGCGGTGCAGACGCCGGAGCCCGACCAGATCCGCGCCGTCCGCCCGGCCGCGCTACGCCGGCTGCACGCCGAACGGGTGCATCCGGCCGAGGCGGTGCTGGTGCTGGTCGGCGACGTCCAGCCGGACCGGGCCCTGGACGCGGCCGAGCGGGCGCTCGGCGACTGGCGGGGCGCCGGCCACCGGGCCGACCTGCCGCCCACCCCGCCGCTCGAACCCGGTCCGCTGCTGCTGGTCGACCGCCCCGACTCGGTGCAGTCGTCGCTGCGGATCGCGTTGCCGGCGGTCGGGCGCACCCATCCCGACCACGCCCCGCTGCAACTGGCGAACCTCCTCTTCGGCGGCTACTTCTCGTCCCGCTGGGTGGAGAACATCCGCGAGGACAAGGGCTACACGTACGGCCCGCACTCGGCGGTCGAGCACTCGGTCGCCGGCTCGGTGCTGGTGGCCGCCGCCGACGTGGCGACCGAGGTGACCGGCCCGGCGCTGCTGGAGACCAGCTACGAGCTGGGCCGGTTGGCGTCGGTGCCGCCGAAGGCGGAGGAGTTGGAGCAGGCCCGCCAGTACGCTCTGGGCACCCTCCAGCTCGGGATGTCCACCCAGGCCGGGCTCGCCTCGCTGACCAGCGCGTACGCCAGCAACGGGCTGCGGCTGGAGTTCCTGGCCGAGTACGCGGCCCGGCTCGCCGGGGCCACCGTCGAGGACGTGGCCGAGGCGGCGGCGCGCTACCTGGCCCCCGCCCGGGGGGTCGTGCTGGTGCTCGGTGACGCCGCCCGGATCCGGGGTCAACTGGAGGCCCTCACCCCGGTCGAGACCGAACCGGCGTGAGCGACGACACCGGCGGGCCCGGCGACACCGGCGGGCCCGGCGACACCGGCGGGCCCGGCGACACCGGCGGGCCCGGGAGCGCCGGCCTTTCCGGGAGTGCCGACGGGCAGGGCGGTGCCGGTGGGCCGGCGGGGGTGCCGGACCTGCCGCCGCTGGCCCGGACCACGCTGGACCGTGCGGCGCACCGCCGTACCGACCGGGGTTGGCTCGCCGACGCCTGGACCCGGGCCCGGGTGCTGGTGCTCGACTCCGCCGACGACGGCCGGGCGCTGGCCCACGCCGGGGCCGAGCCGCCGCGACTGGCGCTGCTGACCCCCGACGAGGTACCCGGGCCGGTGCCGGGGCGGCCCGGGCCGATGTTCCTCGGCGTCGAGCCGGACGGCGTGCCGGTCTTCGCGGTGGACGCGCCCCTGCCGGCGGTGCCCGGTACCCGGCCGGTCAGCCTGCGCGAGGTCGGCCACCTGCTCAGCGACCGGGACGCGGGGATCCTCACCACCGCCCAGGCGCTGACCAACTGGCACCTGCGACACGGGTACTCCCCGGCCACCGGCCAGCCGACCGAGCCGGACGAGGCCGGCTGGTCCCGGATCGGCCCGACGGGCGGGCGGGCCTGGCCGCGCACCGATCCCGCGATGATCGTGCTGATACACGACGGGCTGGCCGGTCCGGACGGGCGCTGCCTGCTCGGCAACAACGCGGCCTGGCCGCAGTCCCGGGGCCGGTTGCGCTTCTCCTGCCTGGCCGGTTTCGTCGAGCCGGGCGAGTCGGCCGAGGCCGCCGTGCTGCGCGAGGTCCGCGAGGAGGTCGGCGTCACCGTCGACGAGATCGCGTACGCCGGCAGCCAGTCCTGGCCGTTCCCCGGCTCGCTGATGCTGGGTTTCCTGGCGCGGGCCGACACCGCCCAGCCGGTACGCCTCGATCCCGCCGAGATCGCCCACGCCCGGTGGTTCACCCGCCGGGAGATCGCCGCCGTCCTGGCCGGTGAGCCGGTCGACGCGGGGGACGGCCGCCGGGTGGGCCTGCCGACGCCCACCTCGATCGCGTACTTCCTGATCCGTCGCTGGCTGACGTTGCCCACCTGAGCCCTGCCCACCTGAGCCCTGCCGGCTGCGGTCCGCCGGCTGCCCGGCCGGGCGGGCGGGACCGGGCGGGCCTGCGGTCCCGGCCCGTGACCGTCGTTGCCGCGGCGGTCACGGGCCGGGAACCCGAGCCGCCCTGGCCGGTGAGGCGAACGGATCGGCGGGGGAGCCGCTCCGACCAGGACGGACGTCGGTCGCGTCAGCCGGCGGGCGGCCCTGCCCGCCACAGCCGGCGGGCGGGTGCGTCGAGCGGGACCACCTTGACCCGTTGCCGGCCGGCCCGGACGGCGCCCACCGTGGAGAGCGCGCGGGCCAGCGACAGGGCGGCCTCGCGGTCCTCGGCGTGCACGACCTGACGGCGGGTCTCCGGGACGGTCGTCTCGTCGCGCAGCCGGCCACCGCCGGCCCAGACGGCCGCGAGGTCCACGTCGGCTGCGGCGCGGATGTCGGTGCGAACGATCAGGAACCGCATGGGGGTCTCCGATGAGCCGCGACGGATGAGATTTCGTGGAACTTCCACGTCACTCTTCCGTCATCGTACGCCCGGCGGCCGTCTCAGCAAGTGAAACCGGCCTATCTCCTGGCTCTCCCGTCCGATCGGGTGATTCCTGGTCAGCGCCGTTGTACGGCGGGTCGAGACGAACCCGGGTGGCGGCGCAACGGACCGGATGTGCGACGAGGCCGCCGGCGTACCGCCGACGGCCTCGTGACGCCAGGGACGTCAGCGCAGATCGAACTCGCCGTTGCGGGTGCCGGCGAGGAAGCCGTTCCACTCGGCACGGTCGAAGAGCAGCACCGGGCCGCCCCGGTCCTTGCTGTCGCGCAGGGCGACCGCGGCCGGACCGGTGGGCAGGGCGGCCACCTCGACGCAGTTCGAGGTCTGGCTGCGGGTGCTCGTCCGCCAGGGGGCGTCCACCAACTGCCGGGCGAGGGCGGTGTCTCGGATGTCGTTCATGGTTCTGCTCCTGGTGTGAACTACTTCGATGGGACGAGTGACCCGCACGTCCCAGCGGAGCGGTCCCCGGGACCGATCACCGTTCCGTCAGGCGTCCGGAATGCCGGCGGCGTTGGGCCGGCGCCGTTGCCGGCCCGTGTCCCACACTGGACGGGGTCGCCGTCTCGACCAGTCGCTCGCCTGCCTCGGCGAGCCACGACCGGGTGTCCGACACGGACAGCGCCGCCTCGCGCAGCCACTCGAAGACGACCTTATAGGGATTTATGATGTTTGTATCGGTTGACACGTGGTCGGTCCAACCAGCCTCGATGGCGAGTGTCTCCGGGTCGAGGGGATCGGCGAACCGGTAGAGCGAGAACGCCGTCGGCGGCACGTACCCCTCGCCGAGCCGGGCGTCCCGGGGGAGCACGTGCAGGGCGATGTTCGGCTGGGTGGCCAGCTCGCGGAGCTTGGCGACCTGTGCCAGGAGCACGTCGGGCGGGCCGGCCCGGCGGCTGAGCGCCGCCTCCTCCAAAACGGCGGTGTACCGGGGCGCGTCCTGCGTCCGGGTCAGCAGCGACTGCCGGGCCTGTCGGGCCCGCACCTCCAAGTCGGGGTGGTCGCCCGTCCGGCCCTCGTTGACCAGCCGGACCGAGTCGATCCGGATCCGGGCGTACCCGGCGGTCTGCAACAGCCCGGGGACCAGGACCGGGTTGTACTCGCAGATCTCCGCGCAGCCCGCCTCCAACTGCGCCCACTCCCGCTGCTGCTCGGTCATCACCGGGTACGTCTGGCGCAGCCACTCCCGCATGTCACCGGCGGCCCGCGCGATCGCGGACAGGTCCCGGCGGACGTCCTCGTCCGCCCCGTAGAGATCCAGGAGGGCGGCCACGTCGGCCGGGTCCGGCCGGCTCCGACCGTTCTCCAGGCGGGAGAGCTTCGAGGCGGAGGCCCACTTCACCCGCTCCACGACCTGGTCCCCGGTGAGCCCCGCCGTCTCGCGGAGCCGCCGCAAATGCTGGCCCAACCTGCGGCGGCGCATGATCGGGCTGACTGAGGCAGGAGGCACGTCGTCCTCTTCTCCGTCGACCGTCGCGGACGCGACGGTAACCGTATGAAATTTGCCCCCCACGGCCAGTATGGACGGCGCGCTTGGCGTGGGAAGCTCCGGCGGGGGCGTGTCTCGCAGAAATGCCGAGCCGGACGCGGGGTCGGCCCCTGTTTCCCCGTGTCCGCCTGACCGCGCGCCACCCCGCCCGGAGGAACCACGATGCGCATCGTCCTGCGCCACCGCGACTTCCGTCTGCTCTTCACCGCCCTGGTGGCCAGCCGGGCGGCCGAGTTGATGCTGCTGCTCGCGCTCGCCATCTGGGTCAAGGACCTGACCGGCTCGGACGCCCTGGCCGGGGCGACCCTCTTCGCGATCATCGCGCCGAAGGTGCTGGCCCCGCTGGTCGGCTGGGTGGTCGACCGGTACCGGCGTCGGCCGTTCTTCCTGGTCGCCAACCTCGTGGCGGCGGGGGTGCTCGCCCCGCTGCTGGCCGTCCGCGACCGCACCGACGTGTGGCTCGTCTACGTCGTGGCGGCCCTGTACAGCCTCTCCCAGGTCACCGTCGGGGCCGCGCTCAACGGACTGATCCCCACCCTGGTACCGGCCGGGCTGCTCGCCGACGCCAACGGCGCGTTGCAGACCGTCCGCCAGGGGCTGCGGCTGGTCGGGCCGCTCGCCGGGGCCGCGCTCTACACCGCCGTCGGGGGGTGGCTGCTGGCCTCGATCAGCATGGCCGGCTTCGTCGTCGCGGCGCTGCTGGTCGGCCTGGTCCGGGCCCCGGAGCCGGTACCCGTCACCCCCGCGCTGCGCTGGTCCGCAAAGCTCGGGTCCGGGCTGCGGCACCTCTGCCACCAGCCGGCGCTGCGCCGGGCGGTCCTCGGGTACGGGCTGGGCTCGCTGGTGATGGGGTTCACCGAGTCGCTGATCTTCGCGTACGTGGACCAGGGGCTGCGCCGGGACGCCGCCTTCGTCAGCGTGCTGGTCACCGTACAGGGGATCGGCGGGGTGGTCGGCGGCCTGCTCTCCGCAGGGGTGGTCCGCCGGGTCGGCGAGGTCGGCACGCTCGCCACCGGGATCGGCCTCTTCGGCGCGGCCACCGTCGCGCTCGGGTACCCGGATCTGCGACTCGGTTTCGCGGCGCTGCTGGTGACCGGCGCGGCGCTGCCGCTGACCATGGTGGGGATGAGCACGCTGGTCCAGGTCTCCACCCCGTCCAACCTGCTGGGCCGGGTCACCGCGGCGGCGGACTCGCTGGTCGGCGCACCGCAGGCGGTGTCGATCGGGGTCGGCGCGCTGCTTGTCGGCGTGCTCGACTACCGGCTGCTGTTCCTGCTGGTGGGCGTGGTGACCCTGGCCGCCGGTGGCTTCCTCTGGCAGGGCCGGCACCTCTCCCCACCGACCCCGGCCAGGACCCCCCGTTCCGCCACCGTGCCGTCGTCCGTTCCCGCGCCGTCGTCCGTTCCCGCGCCGGTAGCGGACCCGGCGACGCCGGGTGGGGTGGCGGTGCCGGCGCTGCCGACCGTCCGGCTGCCCGCGCCGCGCCGCCCCGGCACGGCCGTCCGGGTACCCGCCGCCGGTCCCGGCTCCGGTCGCGCCCACCCGCCGGCTGGCTGATCACCGCCGGCCCGGTCAACCACCGGCGGCGGTGAGGAAGGGCCCCTTTTGCTCCCGAATGCGTTAACAAGGGGCCCTTCCTTGCGCATCAGCCGGCGAGGCTGGCGAGGTGCTGCTTGACCTGGGTGATGGAGGGGTTGGTGAGTGCGGAACCGTCGGCGAAGCGCAGCGTCGGCACGGTCTGGTTGCCGCCGTTGACGCTCATCACGAACTCGGCCGCCTTCGGGTCCTGCTCGATGTCGACCACCTCGTACCCGATGCCCTCCCGGTCCAGCTGCGACTTCAGTCGGTGGCAGTAGCCGCACCACGGGGTGGAATACATGGTCACCATCTCGCGTCCTCCAACGTCTGTCCGGTGGCTCACGATCGAGCCGTCCTGTCGCTGCAACGTCATCGGAAGCTGCGATGATTCCGTGCTGTGGCGGTTCACTCGGGGGTCGAGCGGGTGCTGGCCGGACTGGATCCGGAACAGCGCACGGCGGTGACCGCGCCGGCCGGCCCGGTCTGCGTGCTGGCGGGCGCAGGGACCGGCAAGACCCGCGCGGTGACCAGCCGGATCGCCCACCGGGCGCTCACCGGTGAGATCGTCGGGCGGCACGTGCTGGCGGTCACCTTCACCGCCCGCGCCGCCGCCGAGATGCGGCAGCGGCTCACGGTGCTCGGGGTGCCGGGGGTGCAGGCGCGGACGTTCCACGCGGCGGCGCTGCGGCAGGTGCGCTACTTCGCGCCCCGGTTGCTGGAGGGGCGGGCCATGCCCGAGCTGCTGGACAGCAAGGTGCGCCTGGTCACCCTCGCCGCCGCCCGGGCCGGACTGCGCACCGACCGGGCCGCCGCCCGGGACCTGGCCGGCGAGATCGAGTGGGCCAAGTCATCGCTGGTGGAGCCGGGGGAGTACGTGGTGGCCGCGGCCAAGGCGCTGCGGGAGACCCCGCACGAGCCGGCGAAGGTGGCCGAGGTGTTCGCCGCGTACGAGAAGATCAAACGGGGCAACGGCGTGATCGACTTCGAGGACCTGCTCCGGGCGGCGGTGTGGGGGATCGAGGAGCACGCCGACGTCGCCGAGCAGGTCCGCGCCCAGTACCGGCACTTCGTCGTGGACGAGTACCAGGACGTCAACCCCCTCCAGCAGCGCCTGCTGGACGCCTGGCTCGGCGGCCGGGACGACCTGACCGTGGTCGGCGACGCCAGCCAGACCATCTACTCGTTCACCGGGGCCACCTCGGCGTACCTGGTCGACTTCCCGCGCCGGCACCGGGACGCGGTGGTGGTCCGGCTGGTCCGGGACTACCGCTCCACCCCCCAGGTGGTCGGGCTGGCCAACGCGGTGATCGCCCAGGCCCGGGGCACCGAGGCCCGGCTGCGGCTGGAACTGGTCGGGCAGCGCCCCACCGGCCCCGAGCCGGAGCTGCGGATCTTCACCGACGAGCCGGCCGAGGCCGCCGCGGTCGCGGCGCGCTGCCGGGCGCTGGTGGCCGCCGGCACCCCGGCCCGGGAGATCGCGGTGCTGTTCCGCACCAACGCGCAGTCCGAGGCGTACGAGAAGGCGCTCACCGAGGCCGAGGTGCCGTACCAGGTGCAGGGGGCGGAGCGGTTCTTCGAGCGGGCCGAGGTCCGGCAGGCGATGGTCGCGCTGCGCGCGGCCACCCGGTCCATCCCGGGGCAGACCCCGCTGCCGGCCGCCGTGGTGGAGGCGCTCGCCGCGGTGGGCTGGGCCCCGGACGCACCCCCGCCCGGCGGGGCGGCGCGGGAGCGCTGGGAGGCGCTCGCCGCACTGGTCGCCCTCGCCGAGGAGTACGCCGCGACGCCGGAGCTGCTGCCGGTGGGTACGGCGGCGACGGTGGAGCGCCCGGTCACCCTCGCCGCCTTCACCGACGAGCTGCACCGGCGGGCCGGCCAGCAGCACGCGCCGACGGTGGACGGGGTGACGTTGGCCTCGTTGCACGCCGCGAAGGGGCTGGAGTGGGACGCGGTGTTCCTGGTCGGCCTCGCCGAGGGCACCCTGCCCACCGTGTACGCGCGCACCGCCGAGCAGGTCGAGGAGGAGCGGCGGTTGCTCTACGTCGGGATCACCCGGGCCCGGCAGTGGCTCTGGCTGTCGTACGCCACCGCCCGCGCGCCCGGTGGACGGGCCCGGCGGCCCACCCGGTTCCTGCCACGCCTGGACCGGTCGGGCGGCACCGAACGGGCCGGCGGTACCGAGCGGGCGGGCGGTCCCGCCGGCCGGCGTCCCGAGCGGCGGCGGGCGCAGGTGGTCTCCTGCCGGATCTGCGGGGCGACCCTGCTCGCCGGCCCGGACCGCAAGCTGGGCCGCTGCCCGACCTGCCCCTCCGACATCGACCAGGAGTTGTACGAACGGCTGCACGACTGGCGGCAGCGGGTGGCCGGCGCGCAGAAGGTCCCCGCGTACGTGGTCTTCACCGACGCGACGCTGACCGCGCTGGCCGAACGGCGGCCGGGGCGGCCGGAGGAGCTGATCGCGATCGCCGGTATCGGCCCCCGCAAGCTGGGCCTGTACGGCGAGGCCGTGCTGGCGTTGGTAGGGGGCTCGCCGGTCGACGAGATCTGCCCTGAGAAAACTTTCAAAAACTCGCCGTAATTCGTTTGCCCTCGTGCAGCGGCGAGGAATAGCCTCAGGACACACCACGCGAGCGGCGCCATCCGCGCTGCTCACAGGGGTTAAGTCCAGGTCGGCACGAGGCACCTCAGGGAGGTGGCACCCATGGAGATGATCAACCGCTATCACGGTCCGGCGGCGCTGCCCGCTGCCGTCGCCATGTGGTCGGCCGGCCCGGTCGTGCCGTCCGTCGCACGACCGTCGGCTCCGCAGGTGCACCAGGTCGAGGTTCAGGCCGAGCTGATCCTCGCCAGCACTCCGAGCGGAATCGAGGGGACCAGTGGCTTCACGGGCAAGGGCAACACGGGCGCCATGAAGCGCCTGCTGGATGCCCGCGGCGTTCCACCTCGAGGGAGACCGGTCTGACCTGATCAGACCACCGGCTCACCTCGAGGCCGCGGAACCCGCTCACCGGGATCCGCGGCCTCAGTTTTTTGCTCCACCCGAAGAAGTACGTCGGTATGCGATCCACGAGATCGAAGTGAGAGAGAGGTGACCGGACGATGAGTCTGGCGTTGGCCACCCTCGACGTGAACGTCGAGCTGGAGGCGCACCTGCCCTGCCGGAAGTTCGACCCCGACCTGTGGTTCTCCGACTCGCCCGCCGAGCTCGAACTGGCCAAGTCGCTCTGTGGGGACTGCCCGCTGCGCGTCGAGTGCCTCGCCGGGGCGGTCGAGCGGGCCGAGCCGTGGGGTGTCTGGGGCGGCGAGATCTTCGAGCGCGGCGCGGTCGTCCCGCGCAAGCGGCCCCGGGGCCGTCCGCGTAAGGAGGACGTCGCCCGCGACGCCGCGCTGCGCGTCGAGGCCGAGGCGCGGCTGGCGGCCAGTGGGCTGTCCGCCACGCGGACCGCGGTCCGGCTGGCGGCCTGACATGTTCCCGACCCGTATCCGTGCCGGTGCCGTAGCGGCGCCGACGACCAGGAAGTTGACCCCCATGCTGCTGCACCACCAGAACGGAGCCGTCGAGATGCATCTACTCCACGAAGCGTTGTCCAGAGCCCGAATGCGTCGGCCTCAGGCCGGTCGTACCACCACGAGCACTGAGGCGATCCGATCCGCCCGTACCGTCGCGATGAACGGCCGCAGCCAGTCGGCCCGCGAACTGGGTACGCGGTAACACACCACGCGGTAACACCGGAAACGGGCCCTCGCCGAGCACGGCGGGGGCCCGTTCGACGTCGGTCAGGACGTCGGCGCGAAGCCGGGCAGCCAGCGTTCCAGGATCGCCTGGTACGGCGCCTTCGCCTCCAACTGGCAGAGCACCCCGATCGAGCCCAGCGTCACCCGGTGGATGAGCAGGTACGACGGCGGCAGGTTCAGGTGCCGGCTGAGCTGGTAGGCCGGTGAGCGCGGGCTGGCCAGCCGGGTCGCCTCGGCGCGCAGCCAGGCCCGGGTGAACCGGAACTCCTCCTCGGCGACCGGGTCCAGCATCGGCCGGACGAAGTCCAGCACCGCCTGGGCGTCGATCTCCTCGCTCTGGCTGACGAAGCCCTCCTCGCGCAGCCCGGCGACCACCGCCTCGGCCTCGCCGCGCAGGGCCAGCCCGGCGAGCCGGCCGATCGGTTCCGGGGTGCCCTCCGGCATCCGGGCGACCGCCCCGAAGTCGATCACACCGAGCCGGCCGTCCGGCAGCAGCCGGAAGTTGCCCGGGTGCGGATCGGCGTGCAGCAGCCCGGCCCGGGGCGGCGCGGAGAGGTGCAGGGTCGCCATCAGCCGCCCCGCCTGGTCCCGCTGCTCCTCGCTCCCCTCGCGGATGATCTCGGCGAGCGGGGTGCCCTCGACCCACTCGGTGACCAGGACGCGCGGCGCGGCGGAGACCACTTCGGGGATGAAGATCTCCGGGTCGTCGGCGTACGCAGCGGCGAAGGCGCGCTGCGACTCGGCCTCCAACTCGTAGTCGAGCTCCTCGGTGATCCGTTCCCGCAGCTCGGCCAGGAGTGGCTTGACGTCCAGGCCGGGCTGGATGGCCCGGAACATCCCGCCCAGCCGGGAGAGCTGCTTGAGGTCGGCGAGGAGCGCCTCGCCGGCCCCCGGGTACTGGATCTTGACGGCCACGATTCGGGTGTCGCCGGACGGGTCCCGCCACACCGCCCGGTGCACCTGACCGATGCTGGCCGCCGCGGCGGGGGAGTCGTCGAACTCGGCGAACCGGTCCCGCCACTGCGGGCCGAGCTGCTCGGCGAGCACCTTGTGCACGCTCGCGGCGGGCAGCGGCGGTGCGGCCTCCTGGAGCTTCGTCAGCGCCTGCCGGTACGGCGCGGCGATCTCCTCCGGCAGCGCCGCCTCGAAGACCGACAGCGCCTGGCCGAACTTCATCGCACCGCCTTTGAGCTGCCCCAACACGCTGAAAAGCTGCTCGGCGGTGCGTTGCTGGATCTCGGCGGAGATCACGTCTGAGGCGATCCCGGTGACCCGCTTCCCCATGCCCAGGACGGTCCGCCCGGCGAAGCCGAGCGGCAGAGCGGCGAGCTTGGCGGTCCGGGACACGGCCCGGCGCGGGATGTCGGTCACTCGGCCATTGTTACCGACTTCGTGGGTCGGCTGCTGCTCCGCAGCCGGCTTCACCCGGTCTCCGCCCCACCGGAGGCCCGCCGGCCACCCGGCCCGGGGGCGGGTCCGGCCGGATCGGGCCGGTGCGTCGGAGGCGGGTGCCGGAGCAGTCGCAGGAGGGGTGCGGCGACCAGACCCGGCGGCGCAGCCGCCCCGCCCCGCCGACCTCCGCCGCCGCGCCGAGGGTCTCCGGGGTGCCGCCGTCGAGGTGGGCCAGCACCTCGGCCCCGGCGTACGCGGCGGCGGCGAGCAGGGTGGTGACCGTGCAGGACTCCGGCCCGCCGTCGAGCGCGAGCTGGGCGGCCAGGGCCGGCCAGTCCGGGTCGCGGTCCGCGCGGTGCAGGTCGAGGCAGTTGAGGCAGGGGCCGACCGGGGGCCGGACCAGCGGCCCGACCACGGGTACCCCGCCGCGCAGGGTGAGCAGCAGGTGCGCCTGGCGACGCTGGGCGTACCCGGTGGCGAGCAGGGCCGCCGGCCGGTCCGTCCCGACCTGGACCACCAGGTCGGCCCGGTGACGGCGGCCCGGCCGGGTCGCGGTGCCCGGCGCGGTGGCGGCGATCACGTCCTGGAGCGCGGCGGCGCGGGGACGACCCACGTCGGCTGCGGTCAGCCCGCTGCCGACCAGGTCCGCCGGCCCCACCCGGCCGCCCAGGTCCACCTCCACGTGACCCACGCCGGCCTGGGCCACCGCGACGGCGACCGGCCCGCCGAGCCGGCCGGTGCCCGTCACCACCACCCGGGCGTCCCGCCGCCGGCGCAGCACCTGGGCCGGGGTGCCGGGGAGCGCCGCCGGGGCGAGCGCGAGCGCGTCCGCCTCGCCGGTCAGCCGGGCCCGTGCCGGCCCGGCCAGGTCCCGGGGGAGCAGGGTGTGCGCCGGTACGACCAGCCCGGCGGCGGACAGCGCGTCGAGCAGGCCCCGGGCCTCCTCCGGGGCGACCTCGTACGTCGACGCCCGGCTCAGCACGCCCCGGACGCTGCGGCTGCCGTCGAGCAGGTCGAGCAGCCGGGCCGCCCGGGGATTGGTGATCTCCAGCAGGACCGCCCGGCCCGGCTCGACGCCCAACTGGAGGGTGTGCCGGTCACGCCACAGCCGGGTGAGGCCGGGCAGGAGCAGGGGACGGGGGAGTGGGGTCCGGGTCAT
This sequence comes from Micromonospora rosaria, assembly GCF_001567585.1. Taxonomy (GTDB): domain Bacteria; phylum Actinomycetota; class Actinomycetes; order Mycobacteriales; family Micromonosporaceae; genus Micromonospora; species Micromonospora rosaria. Next base: position 72,494 of record NZ_LRQV01000011.1, on the reverse strand, counting down.
GTCGACGGATCGTCACCGAGTCCCCGCGCTCCGTCGTTCGTTGTCCACAGGTGTGGTGCGCCCTACCCGGGGCTGTCCACAGGAAATCGTGGAATATCCACAACCGGCCGGTAACCTGTGTCGCCCAGTCGACACGTGGGGTGACCAGATCACCCGACCGGTACGCCGCGGGGGAGGGCGACCGGCCGGTCGCCCTCCCCCGCGTACGTACGTGTCAGACCTTCGCCTTGCCCAGGATGCGGTTCACTGTTGTGCCGCAAACCGGACACTTGCCTTTCGCCATGTTCATGCCGGTCTTCGAGACCTCGACATGTCCCTCGAAGTCCCGCTTCTCCTTGCACTTGACGCAGTAACCGTTGTAGGTCTGGGCCTGGTCGGCCACGGTGCCCTCCTCGTCTCGTCCGCCGGTCGTGCCGACCCGGCGGGTTGCCCCGGCGGCGGGCCACACAGGGCTCCGGCGCTGGGTCGTTCCTCGCGATCACGCTCATGACCGCTGGCGGACCCTACCCAGGTCTGGGCAGTTCCATGTCAGGTGTGCGTCGACACTGTGAGCAAGTCGACGTCGAGAGTGTGCATGGCGAATAAGGCCGGATAAGTCAGTTTGGCGGGGACACGCCGGATGAACCCGGTCGGCGGAGGTTCCGGCCGCCCCGGATGGCGCCGGACCGGGATGATCACTTAGCGTGGAGCGGGTCCGCCCGCGCCCCCGCCCGCGCCGCCACGAAGGGTGATGAAGGCCATCCGGAGCGGTGCTCTCGATTATTTTTTCGGGACTCCTGGCGACCAACCACCATTTTCCGGGCGCGTGTCGGACGGTTGACCCTTGCGGATCCCTGGTCAGTGCGCATTAGCTTTCCTTCGTGACAGGATTCCGAGGCTGCGCGGCCCACTGATGACGGGGGCGCGGAAGCCGGTCGTCGAGGTACGGCGCAGCCAGCGCCGACGACGCACGGTGTCCGCCTACCGCGACGGCGAGCGGGTCGTCGTGCTCATCCCGGACCAGTTCTCCCGGGCCGAGGAGAGCGAGTGGGTGGACCGGATGCTCGCGCGACTCGCCGCCCGCGAGGGGAAACTCGCCCGGTCGGACACCGAGTTGCTGGCGCGGGCCACCCGGCTCATCGAGCTCCACCTCATCGAGTACGGCAGCCAGGCGGTGCCGGCCAGCGTGCGGTGGGTGACCAACCAGAACGGCCGGTGGGGCTCCTGCACCCCGGCGGACCGGACGATCCGGATCTCGCACCGGTTGCAGGACATGCCGGAGTGGGTGCTCGACTACGTGCTCATGCACGAGTTGGCGCACCTGATCGTGCCCAGCCACAACGCCGAGTTCTGGGCCCTGGTCGGCCGGTACCCCCGCACCGAGCGGGCCCGCGGGTACCTGGAGGGCGTCGCCGCCGCGGCGGGCGCGCCCCTCGACGCCTGACCCCGGCACCCGGCGGTCCGCACGGCCGCCGGCGGCCTCGGCCCGTGGGGTGGCCGTGACCACTTCTGCCGACTGGCCACGCCCGGCCGGTGGCTGGCCACGCCCGGCCGGCGGTCGGCCGGGTCCGGTCGACTGCTGCCACGCCCGGCTGCCGGCGGGCGGCCATGTCCGGCCGGCGGGCGCTAGGGTCGGGGCGTGGCCCGACGTGTGGTGGTGGCATTGCTCGCCCCGGTGACCTGGTCGCCGCCCGGCATCGACCCGGTGCGCTGGCGGACGGCGCTCGCCGAGGACGTGGTGGACCTGCTCGCCACGCTCAACGAGGTGGAGACGGCGGTCGCGGTGACCCCGGCGGACCGGTGGCTGGCCGACGCGGTGCTCTGGCCGGGCACGGCCGTCCACGAGATCCCGGAACCGACCCCGAACGCGGTCTTCGCCGCCCTGGACGGGTACGACCACGCGGCCGTGGTGGCCGCCGACGCCCCGGACCTACCCGGGCTGGTCCTCGGCAAGCTGCTCCGCCCGCTGACCAGCCGCCCGGCGGCGGTCGCCCCGGTCGAGGGCTCCGGAGCCGGGCTGCTCGGGGTCGCCGTCCGGCTGCCCGTACCGGCCTGGGTGCCGGCGCTGGACCTGGACGGCACCCGGCCGGCGGCGGTCCGGGCGGCGGCACCACGCCCCGGCGACCTGGCGGTCACCCCCGCCTGGCACCGGCTGCGCGGCCCGGCCGACCTGGCCCGGCTCGACCCGGCGGTGGAGGGCTGGGAGGCCACCCGGACTCTGCTCTCCGGCGCGGGCCAACCCGGCTGACCCGGCCACGACCGGACCGCGGCAGGGACCGGACCGCGGCAGGGGCCGGAACCGCCCGGGGCCTGCCACGGTCTTTTCGCGCTTCAGGCCCGGTCGGGGCCCGACTCGTCGGTGCCGGGCTCGTCGGTGCGGCGGCCGATCTCGCCGGGGGCCTGCTCGTGCGGGCCGCCCGGCGCGCTGAAGTCGAACGTCTCCAGCTCACCGAGGTCGAGTTGGGCGCGGGCGAACGCCTCCGGGTCGGCGAAGTCGTCGTCGGAGGGGAGTAGGTCGGGGTGGCCCCAGAGGGCGTCCCGGCCGGCGATGCCCCGGTGCTCGGTGAGCGCCGCCCAGAGCGCGGCGGCCTCGCGCAGCCGACGCGGGCGCAGCTCCAGCCCGACCAGCGCGGCGAAGGTCTGCTCGGCCGGACCGCCGGCCGCCCGGCGCCGCCGGAACGCCTCGGCGAGGCTCACCACGCTGGGCAGCCGGTCGCCGGCCGCGCTGTCCACCACGTGACAGACCCACCCCTCGACCAGGGCGAGGGCGGTCTCCAGGCGGGCCAGGGACGCCTTCTGCGCGGGAGTGTCCTCCGGGGTGAAGATCCCTTCCAGCGCGATGGCCTGCATTGACTCCGGGTCGGTCGGGTCGAGCCGGCCCATCGCCTCCTCGATCGCCTCCCGGTTGACCCGGATGCCGGCGGCGTACGTCTCCACGGCGTTGAGCACGTGCCCGCGCAGCCACGGCACGTGCTGGAAGAGCCGCTGGTGGGCGGCCTCGCGGAGGGCGACGTAGAGGCGTACCTGGTCCTCCGGCAGCTCCAGACCCTCGCCGTACGCCCGGATGTTGGCCGGGACGAGCGCGGCCGTGCCGGCCGGGCCGAGCGGCAGGCCGATGTCCCCGGCGGAGAGCACCTCGGCGGCGAGGGAGCCGAGCGCCTGACCGAGCTGCCCACCGAAGAGCGCGCCACCGAGGGTGGCGACCATCGACTGCATCGGCCCGAGCTGGGCGCGGGCCTCCGGCGGCACCAGGTCACCCATCGCGCCGACCATCCGGCTGGCGACCGGGTCGCAGAGCTTGCGCCAGACGTCCAGGGTCTTGTAGATCCACTCGTTGCGGTTCCAGGCCACCGAGTTCCGGATCCCCGACGGCAGGTCGGAGGCGGGCTCCAGCCAGAGGTCGGCCAGGCGCAGCGCCTCCTCCACCGCGTGCCGCTCGTACGGCGAGACCGCCGGGTCGCCCGCCGCGGAGAGCTGGCTGGCGGCCACCTGGCGGGCCAGGTCCCAGTTGACCGGCCCACTGCCCGGCCCGGCGAAGAGGTGCTGCAACTGCGCCATGAACTGCTGCATCTGCGCGGGGTCGTTGGGGTCTGGTGGTTGCCCACCCGGGAGCGCGAAACCGAACGGAATATCAGGCACGACGTCTACGGTACGCGCGCTGCGCCCCAGGTCGGCCCCGCCGGCGTTGCGCTGAGGGCGAAGTCGTGGTTCGCCGCCCGGGACACCGGGGCACGGTCGGTACGCTCTGCCGCATGAGACGTCGCGGCATGACCGTCCTGCTCGGTGCTCTGCTCACCACCCTGCTCAGCATCGGCGTGCTGGTGACGCCCATCCCGTACGTGGTGCTCGGCCCGGGGCCGACCGTCGACACCCTCGGTGAGGACGACGGCACGGAGGTCATCCAGATCACCGGGCGGGAGACCTCCACCTCGGCCGGTCAGCTCCGGCTCACCACGGTCGGGGTGCAACCGAGCGTCAAGCTCCGCTCGGCGCTGGCCGGCTGGTTGTCCAAGGACAAGGCGGTGGTGCCGCGCGAACTGGTCTACCCGCCGGGCGAGACGCAGCAGGAGGTCAAGGAGCGCAACGAGGAGGACTTCCGGGTCTCCCAGACCAGCGCCGAGACCGCCGCCCTCACCGCGCTCGGGTACCCCATCCAGGTGGTGGTCCGGACGGTGGCCGCGGACGGCCCGGCGGCCGGGCTGCTGGCGGTCGGCGACGTCGTGACGTCGGTCGACGGCAAGCCGGTCACCACCGCGCCCCGGCTCACCGAGCTGGTCCGGGAACAGCCGGCCGGCAGCGCGCTGACCATCGGGTACACCCGGGCGGGCGCCGCCGCGACGGCCACCGTGACCAGCCGGGAGCAGGACGGCCGGCCGCGCATCGGGATCGAGATCGACCAGGAGCAGCCGCACCCGTTCACCCTGAAGATCGACCTGGGGGACATCGGCGGGCCGAGCGCGGGGCTGATGTTCGCCCTCGGCATCGTGGACAAGATCCAGCCCGAGGACCTCACCGGCGGGAAGATCATCGCCGGCACCGGCACCATCGACGACGAGGGTCGGGTCGGGCCGATCGGCGGCATCGCGCAGAAGCTGGTCGGCGCGAAGCAGGCCGGCGCGGAGGCGTTCCTGGTGCCGGCGGACAACTGCGCCGAGGCGCTGCGCAACCCCCAGCCGGACCTGCCCATGCTCCGGGTCGGCTCGCTGGACGAGGCGCTCACCGCCCTGACCGCGCTGCGCTCCGGTGGTCAGCCGACCCGCTGCTGACCAGGCCCGTCCGGTCAGCCGACCCGCTGCTGGCCGGGCCCGCCCGTCGCCGGTCCGGGTCGGCTCCCGCCGTACCGGGACCAACCGCCGTCGATCCGCCCGGCCGGGGCGGACCGCCCCGGTGCGCCGTCCGCGCCACACCGCCGGACCGGGGCGGGGGCATCGTGGCCGGACCTTGACCGTCCGCGTTCAGGAACACCCCGTACTCTGGTGTGCCTGGTCGGAGCCGATCAATCGAGCGTGCGGAGCCTAACAGTGGTCATGCGTAGCAGCCCCCTGCCGAGGATGAGCCGACGCGGACGCGTCACGATCGGTGTGCTGGTCGGGGTGTTTCTGCTGTTCACCCTGCTCAGTTGGGGGGTGCAGGCCTTCACGGACTGGCTCTGGTTCGACGAGGTCCAGTTCACCGAGGTCTTCACCGGGGTGCTGATCACCCAGGTGGTGCTCTTCCTGGTGGTCGGTCTGGCGATGGCGGCCGTCGTCGGCGGCAACCTCTGGCTGGCGTACCGGATGCGGCCGAAGCTGCGCCCGCACTCCGCCGAGCAGGCCACCCTGGAGCGGTACCGGATGCTGCTCGGGCCCCGGCTCGGGCTGTGGATCACGCTGGTGGCGGTGGTCATCGGGATCTTCGCCGGGATCTCCGCGCAGAGCCGGTGGAGCCAGTGGCTGCTCTTCCGCAACGGTGGCGACTTCGGGACGACGGACCCGGAGTTCGGCGTCGACATCGGGTTCTACGTCTTCCAGTTGCCGTTCTGGCGGTACCTGCTGGGCGTCGGCTTCACCGCCGTGGTGCTGGCCCTGCTCGGCGCGCTCGCCGTGCACTACATCTACGGCGGCATCCGGCTCCAGGGCGTCGGTGACCGGATCACCAATGCCGCGCGCGCCCACCTGACCTCGCTGGTCGCCGTCTTCGTGCTGCTCAAGGCGGTCGCGTACGTGCTGGACCGGCGGGCGATGCTGCTGGAGTACAACGACGGCGTCAACCTCTACGGCGCCGGGTACGCCGACGTCAACGCGTTGCTGCCGGCGAAGGAGATCCTGGCGTACATCTCCGTGGTGGTGGCGATCGCCATCATCGTCTTCTCCAACGCGGTGATGCGGAACCTGGTCTGGCCCGGCATCTCGCTGGCCCTGCTGGGGATCTCCGCCGTGGCGATCGGCGGCATCTACCCCTGGGCGGTGCAGACCTTCGAGGTCCGGCCGAGCGAGAAGGACAAGGAAGCGGAGTACATCGAGCGGAGCATCCAGGCGACCCGGGCGGCGTTCGGGATCGAGGCCACCCAACCGGTGCGGTACGCGGCGAACAACCTCACCCCACCGGCGAGCCTGGCCACCGACACCGCCGTGGTGCAGAACATCCGCCTGCTCGACCCGCAGCTGGTCTCCGAGACCTACACCCAGCGGCAGCAGGTCCGCCAGTTCTACGACTTCGGCGAGAAGCTCGACGTCGACCGGTACACCGTCAACGGCAAGACGCAGGACTACGTGGTCGGCCTCCGGGAGATCAACTACCGCCAGCTCAGCGGCCAGCAGAACACCTGGATCAACCGGCACACCGTCTACACCCACGGCTACGGCCTGGTCGCCGCCCCGGCGAACCAGGTGGTCTGCGGCGGGCAGCCGTACTTCGTCTCCGGCTTCCTCGACGACGCCAACGAGCAGCAGGAGGAGCAGAACGCGCAGGGCGAGCGCTGCACCTCCAACGCCGACACCATCCCCACCGAGCAGCCCCGGGTCTACTACGGCGAGCGGATGGAGCCCGGTGACTACGCGATCGTCGGGCAGACCGACCCGGAGCGCAACGCGGAGTTCGACCGGCCGGTCGGCGACAGCGGCGACGAGGGCGGCCCCGGCGAGTTCTACACCTACACCGGCTCCGGTGGCGTCGAGATCGGCTCCTTCCCCCGCCGCCTGCTGTACGCGATCAAGGAGCAGGAGTCGAACTTCCTCCTCTCCGACCGGGTCAACGAGAACTCGAAGCTGCTCTACGTGCGGAACCCCCGGGACCGGGTGGAGAAGGTCGCGCCGTTCCTGACCGTGGACGGCGACCCGTACCCGGCGGTGGTGAACGGTCGGGTCACCTGGATCATCGACGGCTACACCACCTCGGCGACCTACCCGTACGCCGAGCGGGTCAACCTCCAGCAGGAGACCGCCGACGAGCTGACCGGCCGGGGCACCTTCCAGCTCGCCCGGGAGAACGTCACCTACATCCGCAACTCGGTGAAGGCCACCGTCGACGCGTACGACGGCACCGTCACCCTGTACGAGTTCGACGAGAACGACCCGGTGCTCAAGGCCTGGAACAAGGCCTTCGGCGGCGACCTGGTCAAGCCGAAGGCGGAGATCCCGGCCGAGCTGACGGAGCACCTCCGGTACCCGGCGGACCTGTTCAAGGTGCAGCGCAACCTGCTCACCCGGTTCCACGTGACCGACCCGGGCGACTTCTACTCGGCCCAGGACTTCTGGCAGGTGCCGAGCGTGCCGGACGCCCCGGACAGCGGCCAGCGGCAGCCCCCGTACTACCTCTACACCCAGTTCCCCGGCCAGGACGCGCCGAGGTTCCAGCTCACCTCGGCGGTCACCCCGAACGGCCGGCAGAACCTCGCCGCGCTGATCACCGGTTCGTACGTCGACGGTCAGCCGCAACTGGAGGTGCTGGACCTGCCCGACCAGACCCGGATCTCGGGTCCGGTGCAGGTGCACCAGCAGATGACCAACAACGCCGACATCCGGCAGCAGCTCAACCTGCTCTCCTCGAACCAGGCCCAGGTGCAGTACGGCAACCTGCTCTCCCTGCCGTTCGGCAACGGGATGCTCTACGTCGAGCCGGTCTACGTCAAGACCAACCAGGAGAACGCGCCGCCGCTGTTGCAGCGGGTGCTGATGTCCTACGGTGACGGCGGCTCGTACGTGGTGCTGGCCAACAGCGTGTCGGAGGGCATCGAGGCGCTGGTGGAGCAGGGCAAGCGGGCCGGTGCCCAGGCGCCCCCGCCGACCACGGACGAGGGCGAGAACCCGCCGGAGACCCCGCCGGCCCCGCCGCCGGCGATGACCGGTGACCTGGCCGAGGCGGCGAGCCAGGTGCAGACCGCGATCACCGAGGTACGGGCCGCGCAGACCTCCGGCGACTTCGCCCGGTACGGCGAGGCGCTGAAGAAGCTGGACGAGGCGATGGCCGCGTTCCAGCGGGCCCAGCAGGCGGCCGGCCCCTCGCCGACCCCGGCACCCAGCGGCAGTCCGGCGGCGTCACCGTCACCGTCCGGCGGCTGACCGCCCCGGCGCAGCGTCGCCCGGCCGCTCGCGGCCGGGCACCCTCCACGGACCCGTGGTCACGGCACGACAGGTGCCGTGACCACGGGTTCCGGCGTACCGGGAGCGGTGCCGACGCCGGGGGAGGGGGCCGTTTTGCGGCTCCGGGGGGTGGTGCGCTACGGTTGTCCTACCGACGCGGGGTGGAGCAGCTCGGTAGCTCGCTGGGCTCATAACCCAGAGGTCGCAGGTTCAAATCCTGTCCCCGCTACCACACCGAACGGCCCCGAGGATCACTCCTCGGGGCCGTTTCGTATCCGCCCCCGCAGAAGCCCCCGTGCGCTCGTCCCGAGCGCCCATCTCCATCCCCGGCCTTCCGCCCCGCCTCGTGCCGCTCCCGGCCGCCTGAGCCCCTACTGGCGGACGCGGCCCACCCGCCGGTAGGGGCGGGCGGCGTGAATCGGGGCCCCGGCTGATCGCTCTCCACCGCATGCGATAAGCTTCAACAGCCGACGCGGGGTGGAGCAGCTCGGTAGCTCGCTGGGCTCATAACCCAGAGGTCGCAGGTTCAAATCCTGTCCCCGCTACCACCCGAGAGTGCCCGGAGGAATTCTTCCTCCGGGCACTCTCGCCATTCCCACCCTTCGTCCCGCTGCCACCCGGTGATCACACGGCTTCGGTCGTCCCCATCCGTCCTCGGTGACCGAAACCCCGTGGTCACGCCTGCCTGGGGTGGGGCGGGCGGGGACCGGGGGAGCGGTGGGGTCGGTGGGGGTGGGTGTATGGGGTGCCAGGGTTGCGGTGGTGGGCGAGGATGAGGGGCATGTCTTCCTGGAGCAGATGGTGGGGCCGGCTCGGCGCGGTCCTGGGAACGGTCTCGCTGGCGGTGTTCGTGCCCGTGGCGGCCTGGGCGTCCACCGGCACGGGGGAGGTGGTGCTGGAGGCGGCGCGGCGGCGTGGCGGGCGCGGCTTCGGCCTGATCGGGCTGCTCTGCTGCCTGGTGGTGGTCGTGGTGATCGTCCTGCTGCTGGTGCGCCTGATGCGCGGCCGGCGGGGTGGCCCACCGACCCGTTGACCCGCCTTCCCGCGTGGCCCGCCTTTCCGCTTGACCCGGTGTCCCGCTGACCCGCGCCGCCCCGGTTGACCCGGCGCGGCGTCCACCGGCGCGGTGGGGGTCACCGGGCCGGTGCGGGCCCGGGGTGGGTCACTCGGCCAGGGCGGCGCCGGACTCGTTGACGAAGCGGGTGGCGGCGGCGCGGATGGTCGCCTCGCCCTGCTGCACGCTCTCCGCCGCCGAGGTCAGCAGCCGGCGGACCTTGGCGTGGCCCTTGGGCGGTGGCGCGGGTGCCGGGCCGAACCGGTTGGCCAGGGTCGCCTCGAAGGCGGCCGAGCGCTTGACCGCCGGGTCGGTGAGGTTCTGCTGCACGTACCGCCGGACACCGAGGTTGGCGCTCAGCCCGCGTTCGATGCCGAGCGTCCGGCCGACCTCCAGGTTGTTGGTGAGGAAGTTGATCACGTCGACGACGGCGTCCGGGTGGCGGGTGCCCCGGAAGGCCGCCCAGTACATCGACGCCCGCGCCCAGTGGGCCGCCGGTGGGCCGGGGCAGCTCACCAGGTCGAGTTCGTCCCTGGTGTGGCTCTGCAGGTCGGCGAGCTGGTTGGACCAGATGAACGAGGCCGCGGTGTCCCCGGTGACGACGAGTTGCCGGGACGGGTCGCCGTCGACCGCGCGGGCGATCAGCTCCAGGCTCGGCGTGACCCGTGCCGACCGGGCCTGCTGCCACAGGTCGAACCACTCGACCGCGTGCGAGATGTCGAACCCGAGCCGCCGCCCCCGGTACAGCTCGGCGTTGCGGGTCCGCAGCCACAGCCAGAACGGCCGGTAGTCCCCGGACGGGTCCATGGTGCCGGCGACCCTGCCGTCGCTGGCCCGGGTGACCTGCCCGGCCCAGTCGAGGTACTCCTGGTAGGACATGCCCATCCGGGGCTCGGGTACCCCGATCCGGCGCAGCAGGGTCCGGTTGAAGGCCAGCGCGGGGGTGTTCTGCGCGGCGGCCACGGCCATGGTGCGGCCCTCCACCTCGGCGTAGGCGGCCAGGCTCTCCGGCAGCGCGCGCAGGTCCAGCCGGCTGTCCGCGACGTGCCCGGTCAGGTCGAGCAGGATCTCCCGCTGGGCGTACTCGGCGAGGAAGTTGTCGTCGATCTGGAGCAGGTCGGGCGGGTTACCGCCGGCGGCCTGGGTGGCGAGCCGCTCGTAGTACCCGGGGTTGGCCTGCCAGGTGACCCGGAAGGTGACCCGGGGGTTGCGGGCGGTGTACAGCGCCAGCGCCCGTTCGGTGCTCTCCGCCCGTTGCGGGCTGCCCCACCAGAAGACGGACAGCTCCACCGACTCGTCCTCCACCAGGGCGGCCCGGTTCTCGGTGCACCCGGCGAGGGCGCCGGTGGACAGTGCCGGCAGGCCCAGGACCGCGGCGAGGACCCGGCGGCGGCCGGGGTCGGCGTCCGGAGGGGACGGTGGGGTTCGTCGGGCGGCGGGCAAGGGGAGGCTCCTCGGTGCCGAGCAGTGCACGCGGTCGGACCATTTACACAGGTGGCGCGCGGGGGTGTCAACGGCCGGCCATCCGCCGGACCGGCAGCGATCACCGGCCCGTACGGTCAGCCGATCGACGGTCGTCGTGGTTGTCGGAGGGCGTCCGGTCGGCCGGGCCCGACCGCCGGTGTGACGCCGGACACTGCGGTACTGCGTGGTGTACTAGGGCCGTGGAGCTTCTGCACTCGGGCAAGGTCCGGGACGTCTACGCCGACGGTGACGATCTCATCCTCGTCGCGTCCGACCGGATCTCGGTCTACGACGTCGTGCTGCCGACGCCGATCCCGGACAAGGGCCGGCTGCTCACCGCGTTGTCGCTGTGGTGGTTCGAGCAGCTCGCCGACCTGGTCCCGCACCACGTCCTGTCCAGCACCGACGTGCCGGCCGAGTTCGCCGGGCGGGCGATCCGCTGCCGCCGGCTGGAGATGGTCCCGGTCGAGTGCGTGGCCCGGGGTTACCTGACCGGCGGTGGCTTCGCCGAGTACCAGCGCACCGGCGCGGTCTCCGGGCTGGAACTGCCCCGGGGCCTGGTCGAGGCGTCGATCCTGCCGGAGCCGATCTTCACCCCGTCGACCAAGGCGCCGGCCGGGGAGCACGACGAGCCGATCAGCTTCGCCGAGGTGGTGGACAAGGTCGGCGCGGAGACCGCCGAGCGGCTGCGCCAGATCACCATCGGCGTCTACTGCCGGGGCGCCGAGCTGGCCGCCGACCGGGGCATCCTGGTCGCCGACACCAAGATCGAGCTGGGCTGGGCGCCGGACGGCACCCTGGTCCTCGCCGACGAGGTGCTCACCTCCGACTCGTCCCGGTTCTGGCCGGCCGAGTCGTACCAGCCGGGGCGGGCCCAGTTCTCCTTCGACAAGCAGTACGTCCGGGACTGGGCCGCCAGCAGCGGCTGGGACAAGCGTCCCCCGGCGCCCGAGGTGCCGGCGGACGTGGTCGAGGCGACCCGGGCCCGGTACGTCGAGGTGTACGAGACGCTCACCGGCAACCGCTGGGAGTGACCCACCGGGCCTACTCGGCCCAGTCGAGACTCCGCTGCACCGCCTTGCCCCACTGGCGCAGCTCCCGCTCCCGCTGCCCGGGGTCCATGGTGGCCTCCCACTGCGCGTCGGAGCGCCACTGGCCGCGCAGGGTGTCCAGGTCCGGCCAGAAGCCGACCGCCAGGCCGGCCGCGTACGCGGCGCCGAGGCAGGTGGTCTCGGTGATCCGGGACCGGACCACCGGCACGTCCAGCACGTCGGCGAGGAACTGCATCAGCAGCCCGTTGGCGGTCATCCCGCCGTCCACCCGCAGCCGGCGCAGCGCGACGTCCGAGTCGGCGTTCATCGCGTCCACCACCTCGCGGGTCTGCCAGGCCGACGCCTCCAGCACCGCCCGCGCCAGGTGGCCCTTGGTGATGTACCCGGTGAGCCCGGCGATCACCCCCCGGGCGTCGCTGCGCCAGTGCGGCGCGAACAACCCGGAGAAGGCCGGCACCACGTAGCAGCCACCGTTGTCGTCCACGGTCCGGGCCAGCTCCTCCACCTCGGCGGCGGTGGAGATCAGGCCGAGGTTGTCCCGGAGCCACTGCACCAGCGCCCCGGTCACCGCGATCGCGCCCTCCAGGGCGTAGACGGCCGGCTGGCCGTCGATCCGGTACGCGACCGTGGTGAGCAGGCCGTGCCGGGAGGTGACCGGCCCGGTGCCGGTGTTGAGCAGCAGGAAGCTGCCGGTGCCGTAGGTGCACTTGGCCTCACCGGCGGAGAAGCAGGTCTGCCCGAACAGGGCGGCCTGTTGGTCGCCGAGCGCGCTGGCCACCGGCACCCCGGCGAGCACCCCCTCGGCGGTGCCGTAAACCTCGGCGGAGGATCGGATCTCCGGCAGCATCGCCGCCGGGACGCCCAGCGCGTCCAGCAGCTCGGGATCCCAGTCGAGGGTGCGCAGGTCCATCAGCATGGTCCGGCTGGCGTTGGTCACGTCGGTGACGTGCCGGCCGGTCAGCTTCCAGATCAGCCAGGTGTCCATCGTGCCGAAGAGGACCTCGCCGCGCTCGGCGCGTTCCCGCAGCCCCTCGGTGTGCTCCAGCAGCCAGCGCAGCTTCGGCCCGGCGAAGTACGTGGCCAGGATGAGGCCGGTGCGCTCGCGCACCCGCTGCTCGCCGTACGCCCGGTCCAGCTCGCGCAACTGCGGCCCGGTGCGGGTGTCCTGCCAGACGATCGCGTTGGCCACCGGGCGGCCGGTGGCCCGGTCCCACACCACGGTGGTCTCCCGCTGGTTGGTGATGCCCACCGCGGCGAGCCCGGTCGGGTCGGTCCCGGCGGCGGCCAGCGCCTCCCGGACGACCTGTTGCACGTTGGCCCAGATCTCCTCGGCGTCGTGCTCCACCCAGCCCGGTCGGGGGAAGATCTGCCGGTGCTCGCGCTGCGCCACGGAGACGATCTCCCCGGCCCGGTCGAACACGATGCAGCGGGACGAGGTGGTGCCCTGGTCGATGGCGGCGACGTACGGCGGGGTCACCGCAGCACCGTACCGGACCCCGGGGCGCCGCGCAGCGCACGCGAGGCGGGGGACGCGGTGCGGCGGCGACCGCCGGCGGGGCGTGACGTGGGCCGCCCGGTCCCGTTCGTACCATCCAGGGCGTGCGTGAGATTGCCGTGTTCAGCGGAACCGCCCATCCCGACCTGGCCGCCGAGATCTGCACCCACCTCGGCGTCCCGTTGCACCCGGTACGGGTGTCCCGGTTCGCCAACGACTGCCTGGAGGTGCAGCTCCAGGCGAACTGCCGGGAGCGGGACGTCTTCCTGATCCAGCCGCTGGTCCCGCCGGTGCAGGAGAACCTGGTCGAGCTGCTGCTCATGATCGACGCGGCCCGGGGCGCGTCGGCCCGCCGGATCACCGTGGTGCTGCCGCACTACGCGTACGCCCGGTCGGACAAGAAGGACGCCCCGCGCATCTCCATCGGCGGCCGGCTCGTCGCCGACCTGCTCACCTCGGCCGGGGCGAACCGGGTACTGGCGATGACCCTGCACTCGCCGCAGGTGCACGGGTTCTTCGCGGTGCCGGTGGACCACCTGCACGCGCTGCGCGAACTGGCCACCCACTTCCGGCAGTACGACCTGAGCGACACCGTGGTGGTCTCGCCGGACCTGGGCAACGCGAAGGAGGCGGCGGCCTTCGCCCGGATGCTCGGCACCCCGGTCGCGGCCGGGGCCAAGCAGCGGTTCAGCGACGACCGGGTGCAGATCAGCGCGGTGATCGGGGACGTGGTGGACCGGGACGTCATCGTCCTGGACGACGAGATCGCCAAGGGCAGCACCGTGATCGAGCTGATGGAGCACCTGCGGGAGTTGGAGGTCCGGTCGATCCGGCTGGCCTGCACCCACGGCCTGTTCTCCAGCGGCGCGCTGAACCGGCTGAGCGACCAGCAGGGGGTGACGGAGATCGTCTGCACCAACACGGTGCCGATCCCGGCCGCGAAGCGGGTGCCGAAGCTGAAGGTGCTCTCGGTCGCGCCCGCGCTGGCCGAGGCGGTACGCCGGATCCACAACGGTGAGTCGGTCAGCGCGCTTTTCGGCTGACCCGCCACGAGCCTGCCGCCGGTCCGCCACGAGCGCGGCCCACCGCGGGTGGGAGAGGGTGCGGGTCAGCCGGCGCCGGGCTGGGCCGGTTGCTGACCGGCGGCGAGTCGGGCGCTGATCCGTACGACGGTGCCCGACTCGCCGGTCTCGACCTCCATGGTGTCGCTCAGCTCGCGGGCGAGCCAGAGCCCCCAGCCCCCGGCGGTCTCCGGCGCGGGGCGGCTCCGGTCGTCCAGCCGCTGCTCGCTGATCCCGTGCCCGTGGTCGGCGACCTCGCAGAACAGGTGCGCCCCGTTCGGCCAGAGCCGGAGCCAGCCCTGCCCGCCGCCGTGCCGGACCGCGTTGGTGATCAGCTCGTTGACCGCGAGCACGAAGTCGTCCAGGGCCTGCCCGCGCAGCCCCGCCGCGGACGCGCAGGAGGCGACCGAGTGGCGCAGCTCGGTCACCCGGCCTTCGTCAAAGGCTTCGGCGATGAGGACGAAAGGTTCGATGGGCACAACCGTACGCGGTGCGGGGGAATCTGCATTCGGCATGGCCTGGTCCCGACGACGGATCTTGGAGTGGTTCGCGGCATTTCTACCGTACGTCGGGCTAGGCAGCCCCTGCACACGCTGGCTTTCCGGCCACGTACCCGGCTGTGGCATGGTGTCGCCATGTCCTCGCCCGGTGGTCTGGAGGTTCCGCTCTGGCGGGCCATCGCGGTGTTCCGGTTCGCCTCGCTGCTCTACGTCGGCGCGCTGGTCGTGCGCGACGCCGACCGGTACGCCCACCCGCTGGCCGCGGTCGTCGTCCTGGCGGTGATGCTCGGCTGGACGGTGGCCACCGCCGTGGCGTACGCCCGACCGGCCTGGCGGCGCTGGCCGCTGCTCCTGGCCGATCTCGCGGTGGTGGTCGGGGTCCTGCTGGTCACCCCCTGGGTGATCGGTCGGGAGGCGCTCGCCGCCGGGGTGCCCACCCTCGCCGTGGCCTGGCTCGGTGGGCCGGTGCTCGCCTGGGCGGTCTCCGGCGGCCGGCGGCGCGGCACGGTGGCCGCCCTGGTGGTCGGCGCGGCGGACCTGGCGACCCGGGACCACCTCGGCGACTCCTCGTTCACCGGGGCCATCCTGGTCCTCCTCGCCGGGCTGGTGGTGGGGCACGTGGCCCGGTTGGCGGTGACCGCGGAGGAACGGCTGCAACGGGCGGTGGAGCTGGAGGCGGCGACCCGGGAGCGGGAACGGCTGGCGCGGGGCATCCACGACTCGGTGCTCCAGGTGCTGGCGCTGGTGCAGCGGCGCGGCGCGCACCTCGACGGTGAGGCCGGGGAACTGGCCCGGCTCGCCGGTGAGCAGGAGGCGGCGCTGCGCGCGCTGATCGCCGGGCGGGACGCCACCGACCCGCCGGCCGGCGGCAGCGACCTGGACCTGCGTACCCTGCTGGGCCGGTACTCCTCCGCCACGGTGTCCGTCTCCGCGCCAGCCACCCCGGTGCCGATGCCCGCCCCGGTGGCCCGGGAACTGGCGGCGGCGGCCGGGGCCGCGCTGGACAACGTCGACCGGCACGCGGACGGGCGGGCGTGGGTGCTGATCGAGGACGAGGGGGCGACGGTGACGGTGTCGGTACGCGACGAGGGGCCGGGGATGCCCGAGGGGCGGCTCGCCGAGGCGGCCTCGCAGGGGCGGCTGGGGGTGGCGCAGTCCATCCGGGGTCGGGTGACCGACCTCGGCGGCACGGTCCGCATCCACTCCGCGCCCGGCCTCGGCACCGAGGTCGAGCTGACCGTGCCGAGGGGGCGGGGATGAGCGTCCGGGTGATGGTCGTCGACGACCACCCGATGTGGCGGGAAGGGGTGGCCCGGGACCTCACCGAGGCCGGCCACGTGGTGGTGGCGACCAGCGGGGAGGGGCGCCAGGCGGTGCGGGTGGCCGCCGCCGTCCGCCCCGACGTGGTCGTGCTGGACCTGCAACTGCCGGACATCTCCGGGGTGGAGGTGATCCACGGGCTGCGGGCGGCGCTGCCCGACGTCCGGGTGCTGATGTTGTCGGCGAGCGGGGAGCAGCAGAGCGTCCTCGACGCGGTGAAGGCCGGGGCCACCGGCTACCTGGTGAAGTCCGCCGCCCCGGCGGAGTTCCTGGACGCGGTGCGCCGGGCCGCCGCCGGTGAGCCGGTCTTCACCCCCGGCCTGGCCGGGCTGGTCCTCGGCGAGTACCGCCGGCTCGCCGCCGGGGGACCGAACGGGGACGCGGCGGCCCGCGACGGCACGGCCCCCCGGCTCACCGACCGGGAGACCGAGGTGCTGCGCCTGGTGGCGAAGGGGATGTCCTACAAGCAGATCGCCCAGCGGCTCGGGCTGTCCCACCGGACCGTGCAGAACCACGTCCAGAACACGCTGGGCAAGTTGCACCTGCACAACCGGGTCGAGCTGACCCGGTACGCCATCGAGCAGGGCCTGGACGAGTGAGCGGTCCCGGCGGGCCGGGTCAGGACGACCCGGGCGGCCGGGTCTCGTGGATCGCCAGCTCCTCGGCGCTCGCGCCACCACCGGCGGCCCCCGCGTCGTACGCCACCGAGTCGCTCTCCGAGTCGGAACGGACCCCCTCGTCCGGTTCGACCAGGCGACCCACCTGGGCGTCGGCCACCGTGCCGAGCTGGCCGTGGTCGTACAGCGAGACCGGCGAGCGCGGGTCGGAGGTCGGGCCCGGCTCGATCACGTCCGCGTCGAGCTGGGCCTGCGCGGCGGCCTCCTCGCTGTCCGCCTCGGCGGCGATGTCCGGGTCCACCGGGCCGGCCAGCGGGTCGTCCGCCGGACGCTCGTACTGTTCCCGGTCGAGCTTGTAGTCCAGCGACTCCCCGTCGAGCTGCTCCTCGGCCGTGGTGCCGTACCGGTCGACGGCCACCGGGGCCCGGTCGCCGGGGAGCTGTGCCGGCTCCGGCCCGTCCGCCTCCCGACCGGTCGCCACGTCGTCGTTGGCGGTCGAGTCGTCGTCGGCGGTGTCGGGCAGGCCCTCCGCCTCGGGGTCGGACACGGGAGTCGGGTACTCGTCGTCGCGCATGGTGGAGCACTACCCGATACCAGTACGGCGTAACCGACCCGGTGGTCCCCGACCGCCCGCCCGTCGCCCGGCCCGCCCGCTCAGTGCCGGAAGGCGGCCTCGTCCTCGGCGTACAGGACGCACCAGACGACCTTGCCGTCCGGTACGTCCGTGCTGCCCCAGCGGCGGGCGACGGTGTCGATCAGCAGCAGCCCGCGTCCGCCGGTCGAGGTCGGCGGGGCGAGCCCGGCGAACGCCGGCTGACGCCGGGAGTAGTCGCGTACCGCCAGGTGCAGCGCGCCCGCGCGGGGGGCCAGCCGCAGGGTCATCCCGGTGCGGGCGTGCGCCACCGCGTTGTTGACCATCTCGGTCACCGCGATGCAGCCCGGCTCGGCCAGCTCCGGCAGTCCCCACCGGGCGCAGCTCTCGGTCACCGTCACGCGGGCCTCCCGGGCCGCGCCGACGACCGGGGCGAGATCGGTGTGCACCGGCGCGGCGGCCGGTGCCCCGGCGAGCACGGCCAACGCCTCGGCCGGGGTGGCGCAGACCGGTGGCGCGTCCGGCCCCGGCGGCGTCGACCCGGCTGCCAGGGTCAGCCGGCCCGGGTCGAGGATCAGCAGCCCCGCCGCCGGCCAGTCGGCGACCGCCCGGTGGACCTCGGCGAAGAGCCGACCGGTACCGGGCGCGGCCGACCGCAGCGCGCTGAGGTCGACCACCAGCGGACCCGGTCGGGCGCAGAGCCGGGTGAGCAAAATGTCACGCACCGTGTCGGCTCCGGCGGGGGTGAGCAGCCCGGACAGCCGGACGACCGTGGTTGATCCGTCCGTCTCCACCAGGCATTGCACGTCCGTCGGCATAACCCTGTCATTGTGCACGTCGGGTACGGAGCGTGCAGCCGGGCCCTCGGCTCGCACCGTGGGCCGGTGCGAGCGCGCCGGATCGGCGGGGACCGGGGCCGCGTCGGGTGGCCCGGACCGGTCCGGGTGGTCACGGCCCGTCTGACCGATCCCGATCTGTCAGGTTTGGTCTTCTCCGGGGCCGGTTAATGGGACGCTCTGACCGGAGACCCACCACTCGTAGAACGCATGGAGGTGACCCATGCGCGTCGGCCTCGTCTGTGCCCACGCCGGCCCGTCCCCGTACGCCGACGGTCTCGTCGTCGGCACCCACCAGCACATCGCCCGGGTCGCCGCCGAACTGGCCGGACGCGGGCACGACGTCCGGGTGTACGAGCGCCGCGAGGACGCGGGCCTGGCCGAGGTGACCGAGGTCGGGGGGTACCTGCTGGAGCGGGTCCCGGTCGGTCCGACCGCCCCGGCGCCCACCGCCGCGCTGGTGCCGTACGTCCCCGAGTTCGGCCGCTGGCTCAGCGAGCGCTGGTCCGGCGACTGGCGGCCGGACGTGGTGCACGGGCACTACTGGGTGGGTGGCCTCGCCGCCGCCACGGCGGTGCGGGAGACCGACATCCCGGTCGTGCAGACGTTCCACTCGCTCGGCGTCGAGCAACTGCGCCACCTCGGCCGGGGCTACGACGGGCCGGGGGAGCGGATCCCGCTGGAACGGGCCCTGACCCGGGCGGTGGACATCGCGGTCGCCCAGTGCAACGACGAGGTCGACGAACTCACCCGGATGGGGCTGCACCGGGCCTCGGTGGCGATGGTGCCGGCCGGCGTCGACACCGCGCACTTCCACCCCGACGGGGAGGCGGCCCCCCGCGACCAGCGGTCCCGGATCCTCTCCGTGGGCGGGCTCGCCGCCGGCCACGGCCAGGACGACCTGATCCGGGCGATGCGGCTGGTG
Organism: Micromonospora rosaria; assembly: GCF_001567585.1. GTDB lineage: Bacteria > Actinomycetota > Actinomycetes > Mycobacteriales > Micromonosporaceae > Micromonospora > Micromonospora rosaria. The sequence goes on along the minus strand of NZ_LRQV01000011.1, from coordinate 53,539 downwards.
GGCGACGCCGAACTCGTGATCGCCGGTGGACCCCCCGCCGAGCAGCTCGCCCAGCACGCCGAGGCACGCCGCCTGCGGGAACTGGCCGAACGGCACGGGGTCGCCGAGCAGGTCCGCCTGGTCGGCGCGGTGCCGCACGACCAGATGGCCACCTGGTACCGCTCCGCCGACGTGGTGGCCTGCACCCCGCACTACTCCTCGGCGGGCCGGGTGTCGCTGGAGGCGATGGCGTGCGGCGTACCGGTGGTCGGCTACGCCATGGGCGGCATCGCCGACGCGGTGGTGGACGAGGTCACCGGCAAGCTGGTCCCGCCGGGCGACGTCCGGACCCTGGGGGTGACCCTGCGCCGGCTGCTCGCCGACAACGCCGGCCGGTTCGCGTACGGGCACGCCGCCGTGGACCGGGTCCGGTGCAGCTACACCTGGGAACGGACGGCGAGCGCGCTGGAGCGGCTCTACGAACGGGTGGTCGGCCGCCGCCGCCCCGTGGAGGCGTGACCGGACCGGGTCCCGGGGCGGCGTGACCGCACCGCCCCGGGGACGGCTGTGGGTGCGGGCGGGCCGGGTCAGCCGGGGCGGCGGGCCGGTGTGGGGATGCCCACCTCGGCGCGGGCCCGCCGGTCGGCGACGGCGTGCTGGTGCTGCGGCTCGGCGTACCGGGTCAGGCCGATGACCGCGACGAGCGTGGCCAGGAACCCGAGGCCGGCCAGCCACTCCCGGCCCGGCCAGATCTTGTCGTTGAGCAGCAGCAGGCCGACGATCGCGGCGGGCACCGCCCCGGCGGCGTCCATGGCGGCCACGGCGGCGGTGGTCGACCCGCGCTGCATGGCCAGGCCGAGCAGGAGCTGACCGACGACCGAGTGGGCGACCAGCAGGTAGAGCAGCGGGTGGCGGAGGAACGCCTCCACCGAGTGCACCGCGGCCAGCGGCCGGGCCGCCACCGCGGCGGCGGAGAACGCCAACCCGGCCAGGGAGCCCAGCGCCACCGACCCGGGCGCGCCGTGCAGCCGGACCGCGAAGACGCCCACCACCCCGACCACGACCAGGGTGACCAGCAACGCGACGGTGCCGGCGGCGCCGAGCTGCTTCGAGGTGGCCGGCCGGGCGGAGAGCACCAGCGCGGCGATCCCGACGAAGAGCAGCACCAGCAGGGCCACCTCGGCGGCGGGTAGTCGCCACTTCAGCACCGCCACGCCGAGGATCGCGGTCACCCCGAGCCCGGCGGCCACGCTCGCCTGCACCAGGAACAACGGCAGGTCGCGCCGGGCCAGGAAGGCCAGGACGAAGGCGGCCATCTGGCAACCCAGCCCGAGCAGGTACGTGCGGTGGCTGGCCAGCCGCAGCAGCAGCCCCGGGTCGAAGGTGTGGTGCACCGTGGTCCGGGCGGCGGCGACCGACTGGAGGAGGTTGGCGACGCCGTACGCGACGATCATCGCCGCGAGGAAACACCAACCGGTTGCGGACACCTGGCGAGGATAGTGGCTGCCGTCGGTCAGTGCGCGGCTGGCCGGGTGAGCCGGGCCAGCACGTCGGCGTGCAGCGGGCCGTTGCTGGCCACCGCGCTGCCGTCGCCGGGCGCGAGTTGGCCGGTCAGGTCGGTGAAGGCGCCCCCGGCCTCGGTGACGATCGGCACCAGCGCGGCGACGTCCCACAGCGACAGCTCCGGCTCCACCATCACGTCCAGTGCCCCCTCGGCCAGCAGCATGTAGCCGTAGAAGTCGCCGTACGCCCGGCTGCGCCAGGTCTCGCGCATCAGGCCGAGCATCCCGTCCAGCCGCCCGCCGGCGATCCAGCCGTCCAGGGAGGAGTAGCAGAAGCTCGCGTCGGCGAGCCGGCCCACACCGGAGACCCGGATCGGGGCGCCACCGGCGGCGTCCGGCCCGGCGTACGCGCCGGCGCCCGTCGCCGCCCACCAGCGGCGGCCCAGCGCCGGGGCGGAGACCAGCCCCAGCACCGGGCGGTCCCCCTCCAGCAGGGCGATCAGGGTGGCCCAGATCGGCACGCCCCGGATGAAGTTCTTGGTGCCGTCGACCGGGTCCACCACCCAGCGCCGTCCGTCCGGGCCGGCCGCCGGCTGCTCGCCGTACTCCTCGCCGAGCAGGCCGTCCCCGGGGCGGTGCTCGGCCAGCAGGGCCCGGATCTCCCGCTCCACGGCGGTGTCCGCGTCGGAGACCGGGGTCAGGTCCGGCTTGGCCTCGACCCGCAGGTCGAGCGCGCGGAACCGGGCCGTCGAGACGGCGTCGGCCCGGTCGGCGAGCAGGTGGGCGAGGGCGATGTCGTCGGCGTACCGGGTCATGCCGCTGACGGTAGCGACGCCCGGTCAGCCCCGGGCGGGTGGGTCGCCCGGCTCGCCCGTGCGGTCGGGCTCGGCCGCGCGCGGGTCCGGCTCGCCGGCCCGGGAGGCCAGCAGCCGGCGGTACGACGCCAGCCGCCGCCCGTCGGCCCGGCCGGCGGCCACCCAGGCGTCCAGCGCGCAGTCCGCCTCGTCGGCGGTGTGCGGGCAGTTCGGCGGGCAGTCGACGGTCCCCTCCACCAGGTCGGGGAAGCCGTGCAGCAGGCTGTCGGCGGAGACGTGGGCCAGCCCGAAACTGCGGACCCCGGGGGTGTCGACGATCCAGCCCGGGTCGCCGTCGGCCCCGGGACCGGCCGGCAGCCGCAGCGCCACCGCGCTGGTCGAGGTGTGCCGGCCCCGCCCGATCGCGCTGACCACGCCGACCGCCCGGTCGGCCTCCGGCACCAGCCGGTTGACCAGCGTCGACTTGCCCACCCCGGAGTGCCCGACCAGCACCGACACCCGGCCGGCGAGCAGCGCCCGCAGCGCGGCCAGGTCGGCGTCGGGGCGGATCAGCACGTACGGCAGCTCCAGCTCGGCGTAGTAGTCGAGCACCTGCTCCGGCCCGGCCAGGTCGGCCTTGGTCAGGCAGAGCAGCGGCTCGATGTCGGCGTCGTACGCGGCCACCAGGCAACGGTCGACGAACCCGGTCCGCGGCGGCGGGTCGGCCAGCGCGCTGACGATCACGAGCTGGTCGGCGTTGGCCACCACCACCCGTTCCAGCCGGCCCTCGGCGGTGGTCTCGTCGTCGTCGGCGGTGCGCCGCAGCACCGAGCGCCGGTCGGCGATCCGGACGATCCGGGCCAGCGCCCCGTCCGCCCCGGAGACGTCCCCGACCAGGCCCACCCGGTCGCCGACCACCACCGACTTGCGGCCCAGTTCCCGGGCCCGCATCGCGGTGACCGTCGGCGCGTCGGGGTCGGCCCCGTCCCGGACGCAGGTGTACCGGCCCCGGTCCACCGCGATCACGAAGCCGTCCACGGCGTCGGCGTGCCGGGGGCGGGTACGGGTACGGGGGCGCGACGACTTCCCGGGTCGTACCCGGACGTCGTCCTCGTCGTACTCGCGTCGCCTGGTCGCCAGGACCCGCCCCCTGTCGCGTCAGCTCTTGTTGGTCACCAGCTCCGACCATAGTGCCGGGAACTCGGGCATGGTCTTCGAGGTGCACCCGACGTCGTCGACCTCGACGCCGGGGACGGCCAGCCCGGCCACCGCGGCGGCGTGCGCCATCCGGTGGTCGTGGTAGGTCCGGAAGACCCCGCCGCGCAGGGGCCGGGGCCGGATCTCCAGCCCGTCGGGGGCCTCGGTGAGGTCCGCGCCGAGCGCGGTGAACTCCCGGGCCAGCGCGGCGAGCCGGTCCGTCTCGTGGCCCCGGATGTGGGCCACGCCGGTGAACCGCGACGGCGAGTCGGCGAGCATCGCCAACGCGGTCAGCACCGGGGTCAGCTCGCTGACCTCGGAGAGGTCGGCGTCGATCCCGTGCACCCGGCCGGTGCCGCGCACGGTCAGCCCGGCGGCGGTCACGGTGACCTCGCCCCCCATCCGCTGGAGCAGGGCGCGGAGCTGCTCGATCGGCTGCGCGCTGTGGTGCGGCCAGCCCTGGAGGGTCACCTCGCCGCCGGTGACCAGCGCGGCGGCGAAGAACGGCAGCGCGCCGGAGAGGTCCGGCTCGATCTCCCAGCCGCGCCCGGTCAGCGGGCCCGGCTCGACGGCCCAGACGTCGGGGGTGGTGTCGTCGACGGCCACCCCGGCGGCCCGCAGCATCTGCACGGTCATCCGCAGGTGCGGGGCGGACGGCACCGGCGGGCCGACGTGCCGCACCACCAGCCCCCGGTCGAACCGGGCGCCGACCAGCAGCAGGCCGGAGACGAGCTGGCTGGAGGCGGAGGCGTCGAGGACCACCTCGCCGCCGGTGACCCGCCCGGCGCCGAGCACGGTCAGCGGCAGGCTGCCGGTGGGCGGGGCGTCGACCCGGACGCCGAGCGAACGCAGCGCGCCGATCAGCGGGCCGAGCGGGCGGCGGCGGGCCTGCGGATCGCCGTCGAAGGTGATCCGCCCCTCGGCCAGGCCGGCGATCGGCGGGACGAAGCGCAGCACGGTGCCGGCCAGGCCGACGTCGACGTGCGCCGGCCCGACCAGCCGGTGCGCGCGGACCAGCCAGCGCGCGTCGTCGCTGGTCGACACGTGGGTGCCCAGGGCCCGCAGGGCGCCGGCCATCAGTTCGGTGTCCCGGGCGCGCAGCGGCCCGGCCAGCGTCGACGGCCCGGTGGCCAGCGCGCTGAGCACCAGCGCGCGGGCGGTCAGCGACTTGGAGCCGGGCAACCGGACGGCGGCCGTGACCGCCTCGGTGGCGGTCGGTGCGGTCCAGGGCTGCGGTGGCCGGGTGACGGTCGGGTTCCCCACGGTGTCCATTCTGCCGCGCTGGGTGTCCGGCCCGGCGGGTGTCGGCCCGGCTCCCGGTTGGCGGGACAGCGGCGCGGGGCGCGACCGGTTAGCGTGTGCGACATGTGCGGCAGGTACGCGACCACCCGGAACGCCGCCGACCTGAGCGCGGTGTTCGAGGCGTACGACAACACCGACGGCCGGATCAGGGCGGATCACAACGTCGCGCCCACCAACGGGGTGCCCGTGGTCCGGGTCGACCCCGACGGCCGGCGTGCCCTGGCGGTGCTGCGGTGGGGCCTGCTGCCGCCGTGGGCGAAGTCCCCGTCCGCCGGGTCGCGCATGATCAACGCGCGGGCCGAGACGGTCGCCACCAGCCGGGCCTACGCGGGCCCGTTCGCCCGCCGCCGCTGCCTGGTGCCGGCCGACGGCTGGTACGAGTGGGCCCGCACCGACCGGGGCAAGCAGCCCTACTACCTCACCCCGGCCGACGGGTCGGTGCTCGCCCTCGCCGGCATCTGGACCACCTGGTCCGCGCCGGACGGCCCGCTGGAGACGTTCAGCGTGCTCACCACCGCCGCGTTGGGCGGGCTCGCCGAGGTGCACGACCGGATGCCGCTGCTGCTGCCGCCGGAGCGCTGGGCGCCCTGGCTGGCGCCGACGGAGGACCCGGCCGGGCTGCTCACCCCACCCCCGGTGGCCTGGCTCGCCGGGCTGGAGATCCGGCCGGTCGGCCCCGCCGTGGGCAACGTCCGCAACAACGGGCCGGAGTTGACCGCCCGGGTTCCGATTTCCCGTCGACCCGAGGCGGCCGACCCGGCGCTCTTCTGAGCGGTGTCCGCACATTGTCGCGTACTAATTTGCCAGAGTTGCGGGCGAATCGTGGCGTGAGTGTTTAGCCATCTTTCCGGCAGAGGCTTGTGACCGTGTCCGAAAGTGCGATAGAACACAGCGCCGGTATGGGAGTCGATTCGCACGGGGCGAACGACGCTCATCGATCATGCCGGTCCCACGGGGGAGGTGGGTGGATGACAAGGGCACGTATGCCCCGTCCGCACGAGGTGGCCGCCGCGCGTCGGGACCCGCGGCTGCTGCGGGCGCTGCGCGAACGACGTTCCGACGATGCCTGGCGGACCAGGGGGACCTGCCAGAGCGTGGATCCGGAGACGTTCTTTCCGGCGCCGAACGAGCCGGCCGACACGGCGGTGTCGCTCTGTCGCAGCTGTGACGTGCAGGGTTCCTGTCTGGCCTGGGCGCTGGACGTCGGTGACTGCCACGGGGTCTGGGGCGGCACCACACCGCGCGAGCGGCGGGCGATGCTGGTCGCCTGGCGCAGCGAGGTCCAACCGGATCCGGAGGCCGCCGACGAGGCCGGTCCGCCGGTCCGCGACCGGCTGCTCACGCTCGTGCCGGTGAGCCGCTGAGTTCCGCCCGCCCGTCGGCCCCGGCCCACCGGATCGGGGCCGACGGGCGGCGCAGAATGGGGCGGTGCGCAGGACGGACGAGGACGAGATCGAGACGGCGCGCGGGCCGGCCCGCGCCGACACGGACCTGCCGGCCGGCCCGCCGACCGCGCTGCTGGTGCTCGGGCACGGGGCGGGGGGCGCGGTCGACGCGCCCGACCTGGTCGCCCTGCGGGACGCGGCGGTGGCGGCCGGCCTCGCGGTCGTCCGGGTGACCCAGCCGTACCGGGTCGCCGGTCGCCGGGCGCCCGCGCCGGCCGGGCACCTCGACGAGGCCTGGACGGAGGTCCTCGCGGCGGTGCGTGGCCGGCACCCGGCGGTGCCGGCCGTCCTGGTCGGCGGGCGCTCCAGCGGCGCCCGGGTGGCCTGCCGGACGGCGGTGGCGGTGGGCGCGGCCGGCGTCGTCGCGTTGGCCTTTCCGGAGCATCCGCCCGGCCGGCCGGAGCGCTCCCGGGCCGGCGAGCTGGCGACCGGCCTGCCGACCCTGGTGGTCAACGGCGACCGGGACCCGTTCGGGATTCCCGCGCCCACCGCGGCGGTGCAGGTGGTCCGCCGCCCCGGCGAGACCCACGACCTGCGGCGCGACCCCACCGGGACGGCCGCGGTGGTGGTCGACTGGCTGCGCGGGCGGGGCTGGGCGCGCTGAGCCGCCGCCCCCGCGCCGGGTCCACCACGCGGGGCGGCCGTGTCCGTCGCCCGCCGCGTCTCGTTGCACGGGTTGGTGTCGGGTCGCCCGGTCGGGTGACCCGGGGCCGCCCTCCCAGGCCCTTCCTGGTCCCTGCGCCGGTCGTGCCGAGCCAGGGGCCGGGAACGGGAGCGGGTACCGGGAGGAATGCGGCAGCCCTCCGGTCGCGTTGAAGCCCTCGGACGACGGATCACCGAGGGGGTGAGCGGGTGCCGACCGAGACACGGGAACGGGACGAACGGGGCGCACGACAGCTCAGGGAGTTGTTGGAGGGGCCGGAGTGGCCGGCGACGGCCAGCCCGGTCGGGCCGGGCGCACGGCGTACCGGCGTGGTGAGCACAGGCACACCGGCCGGAAGCGGATCTGTGGGCGGCTCGGGGCGCGTATCCTCGGCGGGAAAGCATCCGACGCGAGGGGATGTGCGGTTGACCACCGAGAAGACGGACGAACGCAGGGCGCGATTCGAGCGGGACGCGATGCCCTTCGTCGACCAGCTCTACGCGGCCGGGCTGCGGATGACCCGTAATCCGGCGGATGCCGAGGACCTGGTCCAGGAGACGTACCTGAAGGCGTACGCCGCCTTCCACCAGTTCGAGCAGGGTACGAACCTGAAGGCGTGGCTCTACCGGATCCTGACCAACACCTACATCAACTCGTACCGGAAGCGGCAGCGCCAGCCGATCCAGGCACCCACCGAGGAGATCACCGACTGGCAGCTCGCCGAGGCCGAGTCGCACACCTCCAGTGGGCTGCGCTCGGCGGAGACCGAGGCGCTGGACCGGCTCCCGGACAGCGACGTCAAGGAGGCCCTCCAGCAGTTGCCGGAGGAGTTCCGCCTGGCCGTCTACCTCACCGACGTCGAGGGCTTCTCCTACAAGGAGGTCGCCGACATCATGGGTACGCCGATCGGTACCGTGATGTCGCGGCTGCACCGTGGCCGACGCAACCTGCGCAAGCTGCTCGAGCGCTACGCGGCCGAGCGAGGCTTCTCCGCCGCACGTTCCGCGGGGGGCTCGACCGCCGCCGCCGGCCGGGAGGTGTGACGTGAGCTGTGGAGATCCGCACGAGACGCACTGCCGTGAGGTGCTCGCCGAGGTCTACCTCTACCTGGATCTGGAGTGCGCCGACGAGCGGCGGGAACGGATCCGGCACCACCTGGACGAGTGCGGCCCGTGCCTGCGGGAGTACGGCATCGAGCAGGAGGTACGGGCGCTGGTCGCCCGTTGCTGCGGCAACGAGACAGCGCCGGCACAGCTTCGCGAGCGGCTCCGGGTCCGGCTGACCGAACTGGTCGTCTTCGAGACCGCCGACCGCCGCGAACTGGCTGACTGACCACACCGACCCACCCCGCCGCCCCTCGTGGGCCGGTTCGTCGTGCCCCGAACGGGCCGAGTCGCCGGCCACCGGCGGCGGGGTGGATCGCGCCCCGGTCAGGAGTTGGGGCGCTTGCCGTGGTTGGCGCCGCTCTTCTTGCGGGCCTTCTTCTTGCGGGCCTTCTTCGCCATGGGACCTCCTCGTGCTGGTGACGGCCGGGCGCGCGGCTGGCGCGCCGGTGGTCGTGGACCGGGCCCCGGCGCCGCCGGGGTCCGACCCGCTGATGCTAGTTGGCGTCCCGGCCCCGGGCCGGTCGTGGGGTGGCCACCCACCCGACGGGTCCCGGTCATCCGGGCCGGGAGGACGGGCCCCGGGGTGCACAAACGTGATTGGATACCGTTCGCAGGCACACCGGTGCAGTGAGGAGGGCCGTGAGATGGCCGAGGAGATCCGCGCGGAGATGGTGGCGAACGTCTGGAAGGTCGTGGCGTCGGCCGGGGACACCGTGTCCGAGGGGGACACGCTGGTGATCCTGGAGTCGATGAAGATGGAGATCCCGGTGGTCGCCGAGTCCGACGGGGTCGTCGAGCAGCTCGCCGTGAACGAGGGCGACGTGGTGCAGGACGGCGACCTGATCGCGGTGATCGCTTGACCGGTGTGCGGGTCCGCGTCGCCGAGCCGGCCGAGTACCCGGCGGTGGCCCGGCTGACCATCGCCGCGTACGAGGCGGACGGTCAGCTCAAGGGCGGGAACGGCTACGAGACCGTACTCGCCGACGTGGCCACCCGGGCGGCCACCGGCGAGGTGCTGGTCGCCGTCGACGAGGCCGACGACGTGCTGCTCGGCACGGTGACCTTCCTGCTGCCCGGTACGCCCTTCGCCGAGGTCTGCGGTCCCGGCGAGGCGGAGTTCCGGATGCTCGCGGTGGATCCGGCCGCGCAGGGCCGGGGCGTCGGCGTGGCGCTGGTGGAGGCGTGCGTGACCCGGGCCCGTGAGCTGGGCAGCTCGGCGGTGGTGATCTGCGTACGGGCCGGGATGGCCGCCCCGGCGCAGCGGCTCTACCGGCGGACGGGCTTCGTCCGGCTGCCCGAGCGCGACTGGTCGCCACTGCCCGACGTCGACCTGCTCGCCCTCCGCCTCCCCCTCAACCCCTAACCCCGCCCCTCCCACTGCAAGATCGCGCAGAAGGGCGGGGGCGGGGAGGGGGTCAGGCGTTGCCGATGGGGGTGAGGAGTTCCTCGGCGACGGTCAGGGCCATCTCCAGCCGCCCCTGCTCGTCGAGTTCGGGGGCGCGTACCGCGAACCAGGTCGCGTGCACGGCGAACAGGGCCAGCGCGGCGCGCAACTGGGCGGCCGGGCTCTCGTCGCCCCGGGAGAGCACCCCGGCCAACTGGAACATCCGTTCCCGCATCTGCTGGCCGGCGACGAGGTTCTTCAGCGCGGTCTGGTTCTGCTCGAAGAACCGCATCACCAGGGGGCGCTCGTCGATGAACATCCGTTCGGCGTACCGGGCCACGACCGCGCGCCGGGTCGCCAGGGTGGCGGGCTGCTCCCGGGCCCAGGCGACCAGCTCGTCCATCCGGTCCAGCCGGTCGTCGACCACGCTGCTGACGATCTCGTCCTTGCTCTTGAAGTGGTAGTAGAGCGCGGCCTTGGTCACGTTCAGCCGCTCGGCGATCTCGCGCAGCGACGTCTTCTCGTACCCCTGCTCGGTGAAGAGCTCAAGGGCGACGGCCTTGATGCGCTCGCGGGTGCCGCCCGTGCCCTCCGCCACGGTGGTCCTCCAATCGGCTTGACGTCGCCCGGTCGTCAGCTTACCGTGCGGCAGGTAAGGGCGGACTAGCCGGTCGGCAAGTAAGTTCAACCCGGGGGAGCCTACCCATGGCCCAGGAGAGCCGGGACAGCGCACGTCCGAACGTGCGGCTCGTCCTCGTCGGTCTGATGATCGCGATGATGCTCGCGATGCTCGACAACATGATCGTCAGCACCGCGTTGCCGCGGATCGTCGGCGAGTTCGGCGGGCTGAACCACTTCACCTGGGTGGTCACCGCGTACGTGCTGGGCACCACGGTCTCCACCCCGATCTGGGGCAAGCTGGGTGACCTCTACGGCCGCAAGGGGGTCTTCCTCGCCTCGGTCGGGATCTTCCTGGTCGGCTCGGTGCTCTGCGGGATGGCCGGTTCGGCGGTGCTGGGCGGCCCCGACGGGGGCATGATGCAGCTCATCGCGTTCCGGGCGGTCCAGGGGCTGGGCGCCGGTGGGCTGATGGTCGGCGTGATGGCGATCATCGGCGACCTGGTGCCGCCCCGGGAGCGGGGCCGCTACCAGGGGCTGATCGCCGGCACCATGGCCGTCGCCATGGTCGCCGGCCCGCTGGTCGGCGGCTTCGTCACCGACCACCTCTCCTGGCGCTGGGCGTTCTACGTCAACCTGCCGGTCGGCGGGGTCGCGCTGGTGCTGCTGATCGTCACGCTGAAGCTGCCCCGGTACCGCACCGAGCACCGGATCGACTGGCTCGGCGCCAGCCTGCTCTCCGTCGGCATCACCGCGCTCGTGCTGATCACCACCTGGGGCGGGCACGAGTACGCCTGGCGCTCCCCGCAGATCCTCGGCCTGACCGCGCTGGCCGTGCTGAGCCTGGTGGCGTTCGGTGTCGTCGAGCGCCGGGCCGCCGAGCCGATCCTCCCGCTGCACCTCTTCGCCAACCGCAACTTCGCGCTGATCTCGGTGGTCGGTTTCCTGCTCGGCTTCGCCATGTACGGCGCGATGAACTTCCTGCCGCTGTACCAGCAGACCGTGCAGGGCGCCTCGGCCACCGGCAGCGGCCTGCTCCTGCTGCCGCTGATGTTCGGCATGCTGACCGTCTCCCTGGTGGTCGGCCGGGCGATCACCCGGACCGGCCGGTACCGGATCTTCCCGATCGTCGGCGGGGTGGTGATGACCGGCGGCATGGCGCTGCTGATCCTGCTGGACGTCGCCACCAGCCGGGTCGAGTCCTCGCTCTACCTGCTCGTGCTCGGCGTCGGCATGGGCTTCCTCATGCAGACCTCGATGCTGATCGCGCAAAACAGCGTCGAGCAGCGGGACCTCGGCGCGGCCAGCGGCGCGGCCACCTTCTTCCGGTCGATCGGCGGCTCGTTCGGCATCTCGCTGTTCGGTGCGATCTTCGCCAACCGGCTCGCCGGGTCGCCGGCCGGCGGCTCGTTCGGGGGCGGGGAGGCCGGCGCCGGGCTGGACCTGGAGCGACTGCGGGAACTCCCGGAACAGGCCCGTGAACTGGTGCTCGGCGGCCTCGCCGACGGGATCTCGCACGTCTTCGCCTGGGCGGTGCTGTTCACCGCGTTGATCCCGGTGCTGGCCTGGTTCATCCGCGAGGTGCCGCTGCGCTCCGCCGCCGACCCGACCGACGGCACCCCGCAGGAGCGGGCCGAGGCCGCGCTGGGCAAGACCCCGGTGGCCTGACCTGAGCCCGCGCGGCCCCGCGCCGCGTGGGCTCAGCCGGCGACGGTACGGCCGGTGAGGCGGTGCCAGAGTCGGCGCAGCGGCCCGGCCCGGCGGGCACCGGGTGGCCTCGGCCGCCCGCCGAGCAGCCGGTACGCCTGCTCGACCGCCGGCCGCTCCAGGTCGGGGGTGGCCAGGGCCAGGTACGCCAGCGAGGTGGCGATGGGCACCGGGCGCTCCCGACCCACGGCGGCCACGTCGGCGAGCCGCTCGGCGATCACCCGGGCCACGTCCGGGCGGACCGCCGGGTCCACCCAGGCCGCCGTGACCAGGGCGAACAGCGCCGCCTCGGTGACCCAGTCCTCCACTCCCCAGACCAGGTCCAGCAGCACCGCGCGGCGCACCGAGGACTCCCACGGCTCGTCGGTGCGGTGGTGCAGCAGCCCGAGGCAGGCCCAGACCTGCACGCAGCGCACCCAGAGCGACGGGTCCTGCCCGGCCAGCACCCGACCCAGCGCGGTGTCCGGCGCGGCGGGCGGGTGCACCAGCAGGCCGAGCAGGTCGGGCAGGTCGAGGGTGGCCAGCCCGACCGCCGCGTCGTACGCCGCCGGGGGGTGTGGCCAGGCCGGATGGGCCACGTGCTGGATCCGCCGGACCGCCTCGGCCGACGGCGGGGCCAGCGCGGGCACGACGGTGCCGTCCGCGTGGTGCCAGAGCCGCCGGGTGACCGGCCGCCGGGGCTCGTGCGGGTCGGGGCCGGGCACCCCGGTCGCCGGCTCGACGGTCAGCTCGGGTGCGGCGGTGGCGACGGTCCGCAGCGCGCTGGGCGGCTCCGGGGCGGTCAGCCGGACCAGGAGGTCGCCCGGGTCGGGGGAGTGGCGGTCGTGCAGGGCCCGGCGCAGCGCCCGCACCAGCGCGCCGCCGGGCGGGGTGAGCTGGCCCAGCCAGGGCCGGCTCCGGCAGCACTCGGCGAGGTCGCCGTGCTCGTGGGTGTCGTCGGGGTGGTCCCGGACGAAGTCCGCCAGCGCGACCAGGTGGGCCACCTCGCCGTCGCGCTGGAACCGCAGCCGGTGCGCGGTGTGCACCGCGCAGTCGAACGAGGGGTCGCGCTCCAGCGCCCGGTCGGTCCAGCGCAGCGCCTCGTCGAGCCGCCCGCTGTCGGCGAGGGTGCCGGCGATGTCGGCGTAGACGGCCAGGTCGTCCGGGTCGTGCGCGACGGCGCGGGTGAGCGCGGCGAGCGCCTCCCGGGTGCGGCCGGCGCTGCGGTACGCGTACCCGAGCCACACCTCGCCGAGTTTCGACGGCTGCGCGCGTACCCCCCGGGCGGCCCAGCGGATCGCCAGCTCGGTCTCGCCGACCCGGCGGGCCAGCGCGGAGGCCGCGCCCAGCAGCAGGCCGTGCTCGGGGTGGACGGTGACCGCGTTGCGGGCCAGCACCAGGTACGGGCCCAGCGCCGCCCGGCCGGCCGGGGGGACCGGGTCCGGCACGGCGGCGCAGATCTGCATCAGGATCCGGGCCGTGCGGTCGGGGTCGAGCCGTTCGGCCAGCTCCGGGGCGGTGACCCAGGGCACCCCGGCCCAGTCGACGGCGGGCGAGTGGCCGGTGGCGGCGGCCAGCAGGTCCAGCCCCTCGGCCGGCCGCCCGGCCGCCGCGAGCAGGTGCGCGCGGGCCACCACCGCGCCGACGAAGGCGTGGTGCTGCAACGGGAAGAGGTCGACCCCGCCCCCGCCGCCCACGGCGGCGAGCCGGGCCAGCGTCTCGTGCACCTCCGGCAGGGTCGGCGCCTGGGCCAGGGCGCCGGCGACGTGGCCGGCCGCGTGCTCCAGCTCGCCGGAGTCCAGCGCCAGCCGGGCCAGGGCCAGCTCCTCCGCCGCGGTCAGCGCGGCATCGTCCGCCTCGGACACGTCGCCCTCTCGCTCGTCGTGGTTTCCAGGGCTGGCAAAGCCTAGGGGATGACCCACCGAAACGGTGATCCACTGCGCATTACTGTTCGTTCGATTGCTCTGATCGACAGAATCATGCAAGACTGAGCATCGAACGCGCGGGAACCGCGCATGACTGTCAGACGCGCGGGAACCCGTCCCCGACCGGACGGACCGCCGCGCAGGGGGAGGGGATCGCCGTGACGGGTGCCGGAGCCGGCATGGCCGCTGACATCACCGAGCAGCCGGACGGCTACGCCCGACTGCTCTCCGCCGAGTACGCCGACCCGATCGCCCGGGTCGCCGCGGTGATCGCGCGACGCCGCCCCCGGCACGTGGTCTTCACCGCCCGGGGCACCTCCGACCACGCCGCCCTCTACGCGGCGTACCTGACCGAGATCCGGCTCGGGCTGCCCGCCGGGCTCGCCTCGCCGAGCGCGCTGACCGTCTTCGGCGCCCGCCCCGACTACTCCGACGCCCTGGTCGTCGGGGTCAGCCAGAGCGGCGGCTCGCCCGACCTGGCCGAGGTGCTCCGGGTGGCCCGTGCCTCCGGCGCGCTCACCCTCGCCGTCACCAACGCCCCCGACTCCCCGCTGGTCGCCGCCGCCGAACTCGCCGTCGACGTCGCCGCCGGGCACGAGCGGGCGGTGGCCGCCACCAAGACCTACACCGCCGAGCTGCTCGCCCTGCTGATGCTGGTGGAGGGGATCCGGGCCGGCGACGGGGTGCTGCCCGCCGAGGAGCGGGCCGCCCTCGACGCGCTGCCCGAGCTGGCCGCCCGCACCCTCGACGACGCCACCCCGGCCCAGCTCGCCCCCCGGTACCGGTTCGCCGCCCGGCTGGTCACCACCGGCCGGGGGTACGCGTACCCGACCGCCCGGGAGGCGGCGCTCAAGCTGATGGAAACCTCGTACCTGCCGGCGCTGGCCTTCTCCGGGGCCGACCTGCTGCACGGCCCGCTCGCCATGACCGACCCGGACGTGCCGGTGCTGGCCGTGATCGGCTCCGGCCCCGGCGGCCGGTCGATGCGCGAGGTGCTGCCCCGGCTCGGCGAGCGCGGCGCCGACGTGCTGGCGGTCGGCTCGGCCGACGTGGCCGCCTCCGCCCGGATGGTCGTCCCCGAGGTCGACGAGCGGTACGCCCCGCTGCTGGACATCCTGCCGGTGCAGCGCCTGGCGCTGGCGTTGGCCCTGGCCCGGGGCGAGGACCCGGACGCGCCGCGCGGGCTGAACAAGGTCACCGCGACGATGTGATCGGGCACGTGGCAGGCTGGTGCCGTGTCCACGCTGCGCGACCTCGCCGAGGAGCACACCCGGCTCCGCCCCATCGACATCGACCACCTCCACCGGCTGGCCGGGGACTGGCAGCTCCTGTCCGACCTCTCCTTCGCCGACCTGCTGCTCTGGGTGCCGACCGACGGGGACGGCTCGTTCTGCTGCGTGGCCCAGGTCCGCCCGACCACCGCGCCGACCGCGTACCAGGACGACCAGGTGGGCCGGACGATCGGCGGCCCCGAGGTGGCCCACCTGGAGATCGCCCACCGGCAGGCCCGCATCTGGCGGGAGGGCGACCCGGTCTGGTACGGCGACGTGCCGGCCCGGCACGAGGCCATCCCGGTGCGGCTGCGCACCGCCGACGGGGAGGCCGGCGAGGTGATCGCCGTGGTCGGCCGGGACACCAACCTCTCCACCGCGCGCACCCCGAGCCAGCTCGAACTGAACTACCTCACCACCGCCGACGACCTGGCCCAGATGATCGCCGACGGCACCTTCCCGCCGCCCCGGCACCCGGGGGAGACCACCTCCGCGCCCCGGGTCGGCGACGGCCTGGTCCGGTTGGACGCCAGCGGAAAGGTCACCTACGCCAGCCCGAACGCCCAGTCCGCGTACCGGCGGTTGGGGCACGCCTCGCTGCTGGTGGGGGAGGACCTCGCGGTGCTGCACCGCCGGCTGGCCGGCGACCCGCTGGAGGGCACCGACGCCGGCAACGCGGTGCTCGCCGCGCTGCGCGGCGAGGCCCCGCCGCGCCGGGAGATCGACGCCCGGGGCGCGACCATGCTCACCCGGGCCCTGCCGCTGATGCCCGCCGGGGTGCCGATCGGCGCGCTGGTCCTGGTCCGCGACATCACCGAGGTACGCCGTCGGGACCGCGCCCTGATCACCAAGGACGCCACCATCCGGGAGATCCACCACCGGGTGAAGAACAACCTCCAGACCGTCGCCGCGCTGCTGCGCCTGCAGGCCCGCCGGGTCGCCGCCCCGGAGGCCCGGACCGCACTGGAGGAGTCGGTCCGCCGGGTCGCCTCGATCGCCCTGGTGCACGAGACCCTCTCCATGTCCAGCGACGAGGCGGTGGAGTTCGACGGCATCCTCGACCGGGTGGCCAGCGCCGCGACCGAGGTGGCCGCGACCGAGGTGGCGGTCCGGATGCGGCGTACCGGCAGCTTCGGCGTGCTGCCCGCCGAGATCGCCACCTCGCTGGTGATGATCCTCAACGAGTTGCTGCTCAACGCGGTCGAGCACGGCTTCCCGCCGCCCTCCGAGCAGGACGGCGGCACCGCCACCGCCGCCCAGGTGGTCGTCTCGGTGCAGCGGACCCGCAAGAAGCTCCAGGTCACCGTGGCTGACAACGGGCGCGGCCTGCCCACCGACTTCGACCCCGAGCAGGCCGGCCGACTCGGCCTGCAGATCGTCCGGGCCCTGGTCACCGGGGAACTGCGTGGCTCGATCGACCTGCGCGCCGGCGCGGCCGGCGGCACCGAGGCCGTCCTGGTCGTCCCCCTCGCCCGGGTGTAAGGAGGGGCCCCCTGTTAACGCATTCGGTAGAGCAGGGGCCCCTTCTTAACACCCCGGCTCACGCTGCGCCGGGGCTGGGCTGGGCTGGGCGGGGACAGGGCTGGGCGGGACAGGGCTGGGCGGGACAGGGCCGGGGCGGGGCATGCTGTCGGTGGTTCGGCTCGGGCCGGTGGCGGTCAGCGGGTCAGCAGGGCCACGGTCAGGCCGGAGCGGGGCCAGACCCGGGTCACCGTGAACCCGGTACGCAGTGCCTCGCCCTTCGTCCCGCCGACGGCGGCCAGCGGGTCGGTGCGACGTCCGGCGACGACCAGCCAGACCCGCTCCACCCCGGCCAGGCACGCGGCGGGTCGGGGGCACTCGTCGGCCCACAGGTCCCCGCGCCCGGCCTGGTCCCGGACCGCCAGCACGTCCCGGGGGCGGTCCGGCCCCAGGTGGTACGCCAGGCCGAGGTCGAGGAAGAGCCACCCGTCCCGGGGCGAGTAGACGACCGCGTCCCCCGGCCGTTGGCCGGCGGCGACGACCCGTGCCGCGCCCCGGTAGTCGACGGTGGCGGCGCGCGGCCACTCGTGGGTCCGGCGCAGCGCCACCTGGTCAGGCAGGCCGAGCAGCCCCGCCACGGCCACCACCGCGAGCCCGCCCGGCACCGTCGCCCGCCCCGCGCGAACCCGCCCGGTCGGGAGGGCGCGGTCGGTCCGGGCGGGTGGGGTGAGGGTGAGCGCCGCGCCGCCCAGCAGGCAGCCGAAGGGCACGGTGAAGAAGAGGTACCGGGGCACCCAGATCGGCACCGCTAGGGCGACCGCGAAAAGCACCAGCACCGGTAGCGCCAGGCAGGCGGTGGGCGGCAGGGCGCGGCGCCCGTACCGGGTCGCGCCGAGCGCGGCGAGGCCGAGCAGCAGCCCGCCGACCGCGGCGCTCTGGGCCAGCCCACCGGGGAGGCCGGTCAGGTCGGTCGGCCGGGCCAGGTCCACCCAGTCGAGCTGGCGGGACCGCTGCCGCCCGGCCAGGACCACCAGCGGTACCAGCACCAGTGCGGTCGGTACCAGGGCCAGCGCCCAGCGGCCCAGTCGTCGACGCGGGCCGGCGGGCCGGCGCCCGTACCGGCCGACCGGTGTCGGGTCGGTGCCGCCGGCCCGACCACGCGGCGGCGCCAGCACGATCACCGCGTGCGCCGCCAGCAGGGTGAGCGCGACCAGGTGGGTGAGCCCGAGGGCGGCCACGGTGGCGGCGTACCCCGCCCAGCGGGCCCACCCGCCGCGCCCGAGCACGTCGACCAGCAGCAGCGTGGCCAGCACCGCGAGGAACGCCGCCAGCGCGTACGGGCGGGCCTCCTGCCCGTACCGCGAGGTGCCCGGCAGGACCGCGAACAGCAGCCCGGCGAGCAGCCCGGCCGGCGCCCCCAGCAGCCGTTGTCCGAGTACGGTGGTCAGCCCCGCCGCCCCCGACACGGCCAGGACGGAGGGGAGCCGCAGCGCGGTGACCGAGTCGCCGGCCAGCGCCAGCCAGCCGTGCAGGAGCAGGTACCAGGGGCCGGTGGCGGCGTCGATGGTGCCGACCATCCGGGCCAGGTCGCCCAGGCTGCGGGTGGCCGCGCTCCAGGTCGCCAGTTCGTCCCGCCAGGGCTGCGCCCGGTCCACCCCGGTGAGGGTGACGGCCAGGGTCAGCAGCGTGACCACCAGCCACCCGTACCGTTCGGTCGCCGGACCCGGCGCGGCGGCGGGAGTGGGCGGGAGACCGGTGGACGGGAGACCGGTGGATGGCTGCGCTGCGGACGCTGGGTTGGACGAATGCGGTTCTTCCGGCAATTCGCCCACGGAGTCGAGCGTCGCACACCCCGACGCCGCACAGGCGCGGTCCGCCCGCCGGCCACCCACGTCGGCTACCCCGGCCCCGCGCGCCACCCACGCCGGTGTCGGCTACCCCTCCGACGCCCGTGCCGCCCGATGTCGGTCACCGGCGCGACGCCCGACGGCCATCCCGGCGTCGCCGGCCAGACGATCTTGGCAACGCTGGGTGTGGGGAAGGCGGCGGCCCGTGATGTGGGATGCGGCACGCATTCATTGGCTGCTCCGGAGCGGTTGTGGCAGCATGGGCGGCATGACCGCCGCTGTCGTCCGCCGCTTCGTGGCCCGTCGCCACGTCGACTACGGGCGCGTGCGTAGCGCGATCTGTCCGGCCTACTGAAGACGCCCGACCCCACTCTGTCTCGGGCGCGCTCTCGCGCCGGCCGTCAAAGACATCGCCGTCCACGGCCCCGTTTCGCAGGGCCGGCCGTCGCGTCCGCGCTCGTACTGAGGCACAGCAGACAACGGAGGACGCCGCGATGGCGGTCAGCAGCACCCCGGCCCGCGCCCAGGATCCGACGGCAGCCAAGGCCCGGGCTCCCCGCCGCCCACGCGGGGAGGGTCAGTGGGCGCTCGGTCACCGTGAGCCGCTCAACGCCAACGAGCGCTCGAAGAAGGACGACAACCCGCTCAACGTCCGGGCCCGGATCGAGAACATCTACGCCCACGGCGGCTTCGCCTCCATCGACCCGGCCGACCTGCGGGGCCGGTTCCGCTGGTGGGGCCTCTACACCCAGCGCAAGGCGGGCATCGACGGCGGGCGTACCGCCGTGCTGGAGCCGCACGAGCTGGAGGACGAGTTCTTCATGCTCCGGGTCCGCATCGACGGCGGGCAGCTCAGCGTGGCCCAGCTCCGGGTGCTGGCGCAGATCTCGACCGAGTTCGCCCGGGACACCGCCGACATCACCGACCGGCAGAACATCCAGTACCACTGGATCCGGGTCGAGGACATGCCGGAGATCTGGCGCCGGCTGGAGGCGGTCGGCCTGCAGACCACCGAGGCGTGCGGCGACTGCCCCCGGATCGTGCTCGGCAGCCCGGTCGCCGGGGTGGCCGAGGGCGAGGTGGTCGACCCGACCCCGGCGATCGACGAGATCGTCCGCCGGTACGTCGGCGACAAGCAGTACTCCAACCTGCCCCGCAAGTTCAAGTCCTCGATCTCGTGGCTGGTCGACACCCCGTACGAGGCCAACGACATCGCCTTCCTCGGGGTAAAGCACCCCGAGCACGGCCCCGGTTTCGACCTCTGGGTCGGCGGTGGGCTCTCCACCAACCCGATGCTCGCCAAGCGGCTCGGGGTCTGGGTGCCGCTGGACGAGGTCCCGGACGTCTGGGCCGGGGTGGTCGGCATCTTCCGCGACTACGGGTACCGCCGGCTGCGGCACCGGGCCCGGCTGAAGTTCCTGGTCGCCGACTGGGGCGTGGAGAAGTTCCGCGAGGTGCTGGAGAAGGACTACCTCGGCCGGACGCTGCTGGACGGTCCCGCCCCGGAGCTGCCGAGCAAGCCGGTCGACCACATCGGGGTGCACCGGCAGCGTGACGGCCGCAACTACGTCGGGGCGGCCCCGGTGGTCGGGCGGGTCTCCGGTACCCAGCTCGCCGAGCTGGCCGACGTGGTGGCCGAGCACGGCAGCGACCGGGTGAGCCTGACCCCGTACCAGAAGCTCCTGGTCCTGGACGTGGCGCCGGAGCGGACCGAGTCGCTGGTCGGCGCGCTGCGCCGGATCGGCCTGGAGGCCCGGCCGTCGGCCTGGCGGCGCGGCACCATGGCCTGCACCGGCATCGAGTACTGCAAGCTCGCCATCGTCGAGACCAAGGCCCGGGGCGAGGAGCTGGTGGCCCGGCTGGAGGAGCGGCTGCGCGAGTTCGACGCCGACATCTCCATCCACATCAACGGCTGCCCGAACGCCTGCGCCCGGACCCAGGTCGCCGACATCGGCCTGAAGGGGCAGATCGTGGTGGGCCCGGACGGGCGGCAGGTGGAGGGCTACCAGGTCCACCTGGGCGGCGGGCTGGGCATGGCCCAGGGGCAGACCGCCGGGTTCGGCCGCAAGCTGCGCGGCCTGAAGACCACGGCCGACGAGCTTCCGGAGTACGTGGAGCGGCTGGCCCGCCGGTACCTGGCCGGCCGGACCGACGGTGAGACGTTCGCCAACTGGGTGATCAGGGTCGACGAGGAGGAGCTGAGATGAGCGAAACCCGTTCCGCGCCTCTGTACTGCCCCTACTGCGGTGAGGAGGACCTGCGGCCGAACGAGGACGGGCACGGCGCCTGGGAGTGCCACGCCTGCGCCCGGGTCTTCACCGTGAAGTTCGGCGGCCTGCTCTCCCGGGCGGTGCTCCGGTGAGCGGGCTGGTCCGGGCGGCCGGGCTGGGCCTGGTCGGCCTCGGCGGGCCGGCCCGGCGCGAGCCGGACCGGCGCAGCCCCGAGGAGTTGCGCGCGCTGGCCGAGACGGCCGGCCGCGAGTTGGAGGGCGCGCCCGCGCTGGAGATCGCCCGCTGGGCGGCGCAGACCTTCGGCGACCGGTTCTGCGTGACCAGTTCGATGGCGGACGCGGTGCTGGCGCACCTGGTCTCCCGGGTCGCCCCGGGGGTGGACGTGGTCTTCCTCGACACCGGCCTGCACTTCCCGGAGACGCTGAAGGTCCGCGACGAGGTGGCCCGCCGGCTGCCGGTGACCGTCCGGACGATCCGGCCCCGGCTCACCGTGGGCCAGCAGGACGGCGAGTACGGCCCCCGGCTGTTCAACAAGTCGCCGGACGACTGCTGCCAGCTGCGCAAGGTGGAGCCGCTGGAGCGGGCCCTGGGCGACTACGACGCCTGGGCCGCCGGCCTGCGCCGGGACGAGTCGCCGACCCGGGCGAACACCCCCGTGGTGACCTTCGACGCGCGCCGGGGCAAGGTCAAGGTCAACCCGATCGCGGCGTGGTCCCAGGGTGACGTCGACGCCTACGTCGCCCGGTACGACATCCCGGTCAACGAGTTGTTCCGGCGGGGCTACGGCTCGATCGGCTGCTGGCCGTGCACCCGGCGGACGAAGGCCGGGGAGGACCCGCGCGCCGGCCGCTGGGCCATGTTCGAGAAGACCGAGTGCGGGCTGCACGTCTGAGCGCCGCGTCGACCGCCGACCCGGGGCGGGGCGACCCGATCCTGCTGGTGGCGCACGGCAGCCGGGACCCCCGGGCGGCCGAGGCGACCCGGGCGCTGGCCCGGGCGGTCGGGGCGGCCCGACCGGGCACCCCGGTCGTGCCCAGTTGGCTGGACCACACCGAGCCGGGTCCGACCGAGGCGCTGCGGAGCCTCGCCGCCGCCGGGCACCGCCGGGCGGTCCTGGTCCCGCTGCTGCTCACCGCCGCCTACCACCGTCGGGTGGACATCCCGGCGGCGGTCGCGGCGGCCCGCGAGAGCGGACCCCCGCTGACGGTACGGGTGACCGACGTGCTCGGCCCCGCCGACGGCCGGGTCGATCCGGCGCTGCTCGCCGCGCTCTGCCGCCGGCTGACGCAGCCCGACCGGGTCGCCGCCGAGTTGCTGGACTCCCTCGCCGGGCCGGCGCGACCGGGCGCGGTCACCGGTGCGGCGCGGACGGCTCTCCTGACCGCCCCGGTGGCGCCGGCCCCGTTCGACGCGCTGGTGCTGGCGGCGGCGGGTACCCGGGACGCCCCGGCGCGGGGCTCGGTGGGCCGGGTGGCGGCGGCCCTCGCCGACCGGTACGGCGTGCCGTGCCGGGTCGCGTACGCCTCGGCGGCCCCGCCCGTGGTCGGTCGGGCGGTGGCCCGGCTGCGCGCGCGGGGGGCCCGCCGGGTGGCGGTGTCGGCGTACTTCCTGGCGCCGGGGCTCTTCCACGACGCGGTCGTCGCGGCGGCCCGCGACGCGGGGGCGGTCACGGTGGCGGAGCCGTTGACCGACGTCCCCGAACTGGCCGGGTTGGTGCTGCGTCGGGTCGACACGACGGTGCGGCGGCCCCGGTGACCAGGGCCGGGGGTCGGGCGTCCACGGATGCGCAACGCCCCGGCCGGGATCATCCGGCCGGGGCGTGGTAGCGCTTAGTCGATGGGATCAGGCGGAGTGAGCGCGAAGCACCCGGAGGCCACCGCGACGCTTGACGGCGCGCCGCTCCTCCTCGCTCATTCCACCCCAGACGCCAGCGTCCTGACCGGACTCCAGTGCCCACTGGAGGCACTGGTCGGTCACGGAGCAGCGCCGGCAGACGGCCTTGGCCTGCTCGACCTGCAGGAGAGCCGGCCCAGACGTCCCGATCGGGAAGAACAGCTCCGGGTCCTCGTCGCGGCAGACAGCATGGTGACGCCAGTCCATGGCGGCAACACTCCTCATTCTGGATGGGTGGCAGTGACGCTTGTGCTTTTTCTTTATGCATCCGCAGTGCCGTTGGTGACGGTTCGCGTCCATCAATTCGGCAATGCGTGAGCAAGCCTGTCGGGTCGCCGGGACCTGCGGGGACGGCTCAGGTACCGAGCCTGTCCGGGTGCGTTCCCGGTAACTCAAGTTCGCTTGTGAATACTTTCACGAACTCACGCAATGTCAAGGGTGGTGCTGGGAAAAACTCCGGGCGGTGAGCAAGCTCACGACCTCTATGTCCGGGTTTGAGGGGGTCCTGATTACCCGGCGTGTAACAGTACTGGGTCAATATAGTACGGTCTTCGTGACATGGTCGACATTTCCGGCACCTGCCCTCCCGGTGTGGCGGCCACCGCATCGATGCGGTGGGTTACCGCGTCGACCAAGGGCTGTACCCGGGACCTAACAGATTACTCTCAGTGCGGCCGGAACGGATGTGAATCTAACTTTCTCCCGCTCGCCAAGGTAGTCCCCATCCAGTTGGAACGCCTGCGGGCGCGCCGAGACCAGCGCGAACTCCGCCAGATCGTGCAACCTGAGCACCTGTCGGCCGTGCGGATCGGGCTGCTGGGAGAGGAACTGCGTCACCGTACGTGTCGTGCCGGCGACCCGTAGTCGCCGCAGGGCGAGCAGGTCGAGCCCCAGATCGAACGACGCCGCCGGGTTCGGGTTGACCTCCCGGTCGCCGACGTACGTCCACGGCGCGGTGTTCTGCACGATGACGGTGGCGAGATCCGCCTCGGCCTCCTCACCCGGCCGCTCCACGGTGATCGCCGGATGGCGACGCTCCGTACCCACGACGTACTGCTGGAGCATCGAGCGCAGGTAGAGCCCGGGGGTGGAGACCCGGCCCTTGCGGCGGGCCTGCTCCACCCGGTGGATGACGGCGGCGTCGAAGCCGAAGCCGGCGCAGAAGGTGAAGTAGCGGTCGTCGGCGCGGCCCAGGCCGATCGTGCGCTGCCGGCCGAGCCGCAGGCCCTCCAGGATCATGCTGGTGCTGTCCGGCCACTCCCGGGGCAGCCCGAGGGCGCGGGCGAAGACGTTGGTCGAGCCGCCCGGCACGGTGGCCAGGGCGGGCAGCCGCTCGGCGAGGGTCGGCCCGGACGGGTCGGCGTCGTCGGGCCGGCCCGGACCGGGTGTCGTCCCGTCCGGCGCGGCGGCGACCCGGGCGGCCATCAGGCCGTTCACCACCTCGTTGACCGTGCCGTCCCCACCCAGGGTGACGACGACGTCGACCCCCTGGTCGGCGGCCTCCCGGGCGATGTCCGCCGCGTGGCCCCGCCGGCGGGTGTACCGCACGGAGAGGTCGACCTCACTGCGCAGCGCCCGGACCAGGACGTCCCGGCTGCGTTCGCTGGTGGTGGTGGCCTTCGGATTGACCACCAGGACGGCCCGCATGGGCGGCACTGTACCGCGACCCGACTTGGGTATCGTGGCCCGAGTGACCATCGACTCCGACGCGCTGCCCGCCACCCTCCGTTGGGCCTCGCGATTGCTCCACGGGCAGGCGGTGGCGCTCGGGCTCGTCGCCGCGTGGCTGGTCTGGGCCGATCTCACCGCCACCGCCGCCGACCTGCCCACGGCGCTGCTGGTGACCGCGTTCGCGGTCGGCGGCGCCGTCGCGCTCTGGGCCCTGGGCTCGGCGTTGGCCCGGCGTCGGGCCGGTGCCCGCGCGCCGGCCATCGTGCTGCAGTTGATGCTCCTGCCGGTGGGCTGGTTCATGATCCAGGGCGGGCTGGGCTGGCTCGGGGTGCCGCTGATCGCCCTCGGTCTCGGGGTCTGCGCGCTGCTGGTGAGCACCCCCACGAACCGGGCCCTCGGCTTCGACTGACCGGCGCTGCGCCGGCCCGGCACCGCCCTGACCGGTGGCGGTCAGCGGCGGTCGACAGCGGCCGGCGGCGGGCCGCACGGACATCGCCCCGACCAACGGCGGTGGGAAGCGGCCGGTGGCGGGCACCGCCTTGACCGGTGGCGGTCAGCGGCGGTCGAGAGCGGCCGGTGGCGGGCACCGGCCGCCGGGGTCAGTAGCCGCCGCGCCGGGTCAGCAGCGAGATGGTGGCCCGGCCGTCGGCTGCCTGCGCGGCGGCGGCGGTGGTGAGCGCGGTGAGCACCTTCCAGGCGAAGGACGACTCCGACGGCAACGCCGCGCCGCGCACCGTCGGGACGGTGACCTCCACGGTCAGCGCGTCGTCGGTCACCGTGAACCGGCACTCCAACTCGGCGTCGCGGGTGGCGATGGCGAGCAGCATGGCGCACGCCTCGTCGACCGCGATCCGCAGGTCCTCGATCTCGTCGAGGGCGAACTGGAGCCGTGCCGCGAGCCCGGCGGTGGCGGTCCGGAGCACCCCGAGGTAGCCCCCGTCCGCAGGCACGGTGAGGTGCACGATGTCGTCGTCGGTCACTGGCTGCCCGGTCAGTTGAGTCACACCTCATCCCCCCGGTCGGGGACTCTACCCGGTCGGTCGCCGTACCGCGTGGCGACGGTCACCTGCGGCGGTTTCGCCGGGTGGGACGGCAGCCCCGAGGGCCTGCCCACCGGGGGCGGTACGACGACGGCCGGCGCGCCCGAGGGCACGCCGGCCGGATCGTCCGAGCCGCGAGCGAGGCTCACGCCTGCTTGGTCTCCCAGAAGATCTTGGAGATCTCGTCGATCTTCGACAGCAGCTCGTCGGCCCTGGTCGGGTCGGTCGCGCCCTTGGCGCCGGCCGCCCCGGCCAGCTTGGTGGCCTCGTTGAAGAGCTGGTGCAGGTGCGGGTACTTCTCGAAGTGGGCGGGCTTGAAGTAGTCGGTCCACAGCACCCACAGGTGGTGCTTGACCAGGTCGGCCCGCTGCTCCTTGATCAGGATGGCCCGGGTCCGGAACTCGGGGTCGGTGTTCGACTGGTACTTCTCACAGATCGCCTTGACCGACTCGGCCTCGATCCGGGCCTGCGCCGGGTCGTACACGCCGCACGGCAGGTCGCAGTGGGCGCTGGCGGTCACGCGGGGCGCAAGGATGCGCGGAAGTCGCATCGGGTTCCTCCATGGGACGTTTGCGATGATCCAAGCCGACATTACTCCTGGAGATGCTCCCCGGCGGGGCGGAGGTGAAACCCGGATGCGGGCCGACGACGGCGACTTCGCGCCCCGGCTGCGAGGGCTCCTGGTGCCCGTCCTGGTGACCGGGCCCTCCATGTCCCCGACGCTGCGCCACGGGGACGCGGTGCTGGTCCGGCGCGGTGGCCGGCCGGTCCGACCCGGTGACGTCGTGCTGGCGGTCTTCCGCAGCCGCCCCGAGTTGCTGGTGGTCAAGCGCGCGGTCCGGGCCCAGGACGGTGGCTGGTGGGTACGCGGCGACAACGACCTGGTCACCGACGACTCCCGGGCGTACGGGGTGGCGGACGTCCAGGGGCGGGTGCTGCTGCGCTACTGGCCCCGCCCGGGGCGGCTCGCCCGACCCCCGGTATGACCCTACTCACAACCTGCTTCCGCTGCTGACACTATGCTCGGCTGGTGTCCGGGTGACCCCCGTACCGCGCGCCGCCGCTCGCCGCCTCACCTTCGTGCCCGCGCCGGCCCGCCCCAAATCTGCTCGACAGATCCTGGAGTCACCATGCCTTCGTCCACCGTGGACCCCGCTGATCCCGTCTTCCGCCTGCACGCCGGCGGCAAGCTCGCCGTCGCCTCGACGGTCCCCCTCACCAGCCGGGACGACCTCTCCCTGGCCTACACCCCCGGCGTGGCCCGGGTCTGCGAGGCCATCGCCGCCGACCCCGCCCTCGTCGACGACTACACCTGGGTGTCGCACACCGTCGCCGTGGTGACCGACGGGTCCGCCGTCCTCGGCCTGGGCAACATCGGGCCCCGGGCCGCCCTGCCCGTGATGGAGGGCAAGGCGGTGCTCTTCAAGCAGTTCGGCGGGATCGACGCGGTCCCCGTCTGCCTGGACACCCAGGACGTGGACGAGATCGTCGCCACGGTCACCGCGTTGGCCCCCTCCTTCGGCGGGATCAACCTGGAGGACATCAGCGCGCCCCGCTGCTTCGAGATCGAACGCCGGCTCGACGAGGCGCTCGACATCCCGGTCTTCCACGACGACCAGCACGGCACCGCGATCGTCGTGCTCGCCGCCCTGCGCAACGCCGCGACCCTGCTCAACCGCAAGCTCGGTGACCTGCGGGTGGCGGTCAGCGGGGCGGGCGCGGCCGGGGTCGCGGTCACCCGGATGCTGGTCGCCGGGGGCGTCGACCCGCAGCGGGTGGTGGTCTGCGACTCGCGGGGCATCCTCGGCCGGCACCGGGACGGCCTCACCGGGACCAAGGCCGACCTGGCCGCCACCACCAACGCCGAGGGCCGTACCGGGGACGTCACCGAGGCGCTGCGTGGCGCGGACGTCCTGGTCGGGGTCTCCGGCGGTCGGATCCCGGAGGCGGCGGTGGCCGGGATGGCCCCCGGCGGCATCGTCTTCGCCCTGGCCAACCCGACCCCCGAGGTGGACCCCGAGGTGGCCGCCCGGCACGTCGCGGTGGTCGCCACCGGGCGCAGCGACCACCCCAACCAGATCAACAACGTGCTGGCCTTCCCCGGCGTCTTCCAGGGGGCGCTGGCCGCCCGCGCCACCACGATCACCGACACCATGAAGGTGGCCGCCGCCGACGCGATCGCCGCCGTGGTCGACGGCGAGCTGACCCCGGACGCCATCGTCCCCTCTCCGCTGGACCCCCGGGTCGCCCCGGCGGTGGCCGAGGCGGTCGCCGAAGCCGCCCGCCGCGCCGGCGTCGCCCGCGCCTGAGGTGCAAGGAAGGGCCCCTTCTTAACCTGTTTGGTAGAGGAGGGACCCCTTCTTAACACCCGCCATCCTTGTTACGGTCCGGACCATGCGTGCCGCCTTCGCCTCCCGGACCGACGCCGACAACCCGCTCGCCGCGCTGACCGTGGGGGAGCAGCCCGAGCCCGTCCACCCGGACGACGACTGGGTGACCGTGCAGGTCCGGGCCAGCTCGCTGAACCACCACGACATCTGGTCGCTGCGCGGCGTGGGGCTGCCCGCCGACCGGCTCCCGATGATCCTCGGCTGCGACGCCGCCGGCATCGACCCGGACGGCAACGAGGTGGTGGTCTACCCGCTGATCGCCGACCCGGGCGACCCCCGGGGGATCTCGATCCTCTCCGAGCACTTCCCGGGTACCTTCGCCGAGCGGGTCGCCGTACCCCGGTCGAGCCTGCTGCCGCTGCCGGCGGGGATGTCGCTGACCGACGCGGCGTGCCTGCCCACGGCCTGGTTGACCGCGTGGCGGATGCTCACCACCAAGGGCCGGGTGGACGACGCCGCCGCGGTCCTGGTGCAGGGCGCGGGCGGCGGGGTGGCCACCGCCGCCGTGGCGCTGGCCGTCGCGATGGGCAAGAGGGTGTACGCGACCAGCCGTGACGCCGCCAAGCGGGCGCGGATCGCCGAGCTGGGGGCCACCGCGGTCGAGCCCGGCGCCCGGCTGCCGGAGCGGGTCGACGTGGTGATCGAGACGGTCGGCGCGGCCACCTTCGACCACTCGCTGAAGTCGGCCGCGCCGATGGCCCGGATCGTCGTCTCCGGGGCCACCGCCGGGCACGAGCCGACGGTCAACCTGCGCCGGGTCTTCGCCATGCAGCTGGAGATCGTGGGTACCTCGATGGGCACCTGCGACGAGCTGCGTGACCTGCTCACCTTCTGCGCGCAGCGGAAGGTCCGGCCGGTGGTCGACAGCGTGGTCCCGTTCAGCCGGATCGAGGACGCCTTCGCCCAGCTGCACGCCGGGACCGTCTTCGGCAAGCTGGTCGTCGACCACACCGCCTGAGCGCCCGCCCCTGCTGCTCCCGCCACCCCGCCCGCCACGCCGCGCCCGGCGCGGGGCCCGTGGGTGAGAAGGGTTCCCCTCTCTACCGTATGCGTTAAGAGGGGGCCCTTCCTTACAGGCGGTCGTCGAGGGTGGCGAGGCCGCCTCGGGTGGCGTCGGCGGTCATCCGGCGCTTCGCGGCCGGGTCGCCGTACAGGGACCAGCGGAGGAACCCGACCGTGGTGTCCGACACCACCCGCAGGGTGGCGCCGTCGGCGAGCAGGCCGCGCCCGTGGTCGCCGTCCGGCAGGCTGAGCATCGCCTTCGGCCAGGGCACCCGGTCGTACGCCGCCCTGCCGGCCGCGTACTCGACCACCTCGTCCAGTTCGCCGTGCACGAACAGTTGCGGGGCGGCGGCCCCGGCGAAGGCGGTACCCACGCCCAGGGCGGTACCGGCGAAGACCACCCCGGCGTCGAGCCGGTCGTCGCGGCCGGCGGTGAAGAGCCCGATGGTGGTCACCCCACCGGCGGAGTGCCCGGCCGCCGCCACCCGGTCGGTGTCCAGCCGGCCGCGCAGCGGGTCGCCGTCGGCGTCGTCGAGCGCCAGCACCTCGTCCAGCACGTACGACACGTCGGCCGGCTGGTTGAGCACGTCCAGCACGTTGCCGTCGCCGCCGCGACCGGTGCGCGGGAAGGTCGGGGCGGCGACCACGAAGCCGGCGGCGGCCCAGCGGGTCAGCAGCGCCGCGTAGTCGTCCGGCCGGGCGCCCAGGCCGTGGCTGAACACCACCACCGGGAACCGCCCGGCCGCAGCGGTCGCCCCCCGTCGCGGGGCGTCGCCGGCGTCACCCCGGGCCGGGTACCAAAGCGTGGTCGGCAGGGCGCGGTCGCCGTCCCGGTTCAGCCGGAGCTGGCGTACGCCGACCGCGTGACTGCGGGTGGGGGCGGTACCGGCGGAGACCCGGGGGCTCGGGGTGGCCGCCGCCGTCGACGGCCCGGCCGGGGCGGCCGGTGACCCCTGCGGTTCGGCATCCGCGCAGCCCACCACCCCGGCGGTCAGGACGGCGCTGGTCAACAGGGCGAGGGTACGGCGGGCGAGCATGGCTCCGATTGTGCCCTGCCCGCGCGGACCGCCGGCCCGGCATCGGCGCAGCGTCGACGGCGGCTCGGGTCGCGTACCCGCTCCCGGCGGCGTCACGCGGCTGCGGTGCGGTGCGGCTCGGCGCGGCGTCAGCCGGTCGGCCCGGCCGGGTCGAGGCGGTTCTCGAAGGTGGTCACCCCGGGCAGCCGGGCGTTGGCGGGGAGCCGTCGTCCCGCCGCCGCGTCCCCGTAGAGCGTCCAGCGCAGGAAGTCGGTGGTGGTCGCCAGCACCTGGACGAAGCCCGGCCGGCCCGGGTTCAGGTACTCGCCGTGGCCCTGGCCGAGCAGGCCGAGGAACGCCGACGGTCCGCGTACCCGCTGGTAGGCGGCGCGACCGGCGGTGAGCGGGACGATCGGGTCCGCCGTGCCGTGCACGAACAGGACCGGCCGGTCGGGGCCGGCGAAGCTGCCGGCCAGCGCGCCCCCGGCGATGACGATGCCGGCGCGCAGCCGGGCGTGGTGTCCGGCGGCGAACATGCCGGCGGTGGTGAAGCCGCCCGCCGAGTGCCCGGCGGCGGCGATCCGCCGGGTGTCCAGGTGCCCGGCCAGCGGGTCGCCCCGGCGGGCGTCCAGGCGGACCAGGTGCCGGATCACCCGCCACCCGTCGGCCGGCTGGTGCCGGACGTCGGCCCGGGTGAACCGGGCGGCGTGGCGGTTGGTGTGCGGGTAGGTGGGGGCGGCCACCACGAACCCGGCGGCGGCCCACCGGGTGGTCAGCGCGGCGTGCAGTTCGGGCAGGCTGTGCAGGCCGTGGCTGTAGACGACCACCGGGAACCGCCCGTCGGCCACCTCGGCCCCGTCGGCCGGGTACCAGACGGTCAGCGGCAGGGGCCGTTCGGAGGTGGGGTCGAGGGTGAGCGTACGCACGCCGACGGCGTACGCTCCCCCGGGCGCCCGCGACGCCGGCGGTGCCCCGCCGGCCGTGGTCGCGGTCGTTGCGCAGCCGGCCGTCAGCAGTGCCGTCAGCAGGACGGCGACCAGCCGCGTGACCCCCATCGTTTCACGGTAGGGCCGGGGCCGGTCGCGCGTTCCCACCTTCCGGGTCGGCTGCCCTCACCCACCCGGCCGGAACTGGCCACCCGGAAGGAACCCGAGCCACCCGGACGGAACCCGAGCCGCCCGGACCCGGTCCGGTGGGAACCGGCCGCCGGGCCGCACCCGGGTCGGCGGGTCAGGCGGCGGCGACCACGGCGCGGGTCTGGAGGGCGATCTCCAACTCCTCGTCGGTGCCGATCACGCAGACCGCCACCTCCGCGCCGGCCGGCGAGATCACCCGGTCCCCGTGGCCGGCGTTGCGCGCCGGGTCGACCGCGATGCCCAGCCGGTCCAGCCCGGTTAGCGCGGCGGCCCGGACCTCGGCGGCGTGCTCGCCCACCCCGGCGGTGAAGGTGACCGCGTCGACCCGGCCGAGCAGGGCGTAGTACGCCCCGACGTAGCCGGTGATCCGGCGGCAGTAGACGTCGAAGGCGAGGGTGGCGGCCGGGTCGCCGGCCTCCCGTCGGGCCAGCACCTCCCGCATGTCGTTGGCGCCGGTCAGGCCGAGCAGCCCGCTGCGGTGGTTGAGCAGGTCGTCGATCTCGTCGACGCCGAGCCCGCCCTCGCGGCGCAGGTGGAAGACGACGGTCGGGTCCAGGTCGCCGCTGCGGGTACCCATGACCAGCCCTTCGAGCGGGGACATGCCCATCGAGGTGGCCACGCTGCGCCCACCGGCGACCGCGCACGCGCTGGCGCCGTTGCCCAGGTGCAGGGTGATGGTGTTCAGCTCGGCGTACGGGCGGCCGAGCAGGTCGGCGGTACGCCGGGAGACGTACCCGTGCGAGGTGCCGTGGAAGCCGTACCGGCGGATGTCGTACCGCTGGGCGACCTCGCGGTCGATCGCGTACGTGGCGGCGGCCTCGGGCAGGGTGTGGTGGAACGCGGTGTCGAAGACCGCCACCTGGGGCACGTCCGGCAGCACCCGCCGCGCCTCGACGATGCCGGCCAGGTTCGCCGGGTTGTGCAGCGGGGCGAGCGGCACCAGTTCCTCGATGCCGGCCAGGACCGCGTCGTCGACGAGCACCGGCGCGCTGAACCGCCGGCCGCCGTGCACCACCCGGTGCCCGACCGCCACCAGGCCGGTGAGGTCGAGCCGGGCGAGGATCTCCCGGACCGCCGTGGCGTGGTCGGGCGGCCCGCCGCCCGGCTCACCGATCCGCTCGACGGTGCCCCGGTCGGTCACCGACTCCCCGTCGTACAGCCGGTACTTCACCGACGACGACCCGGAGTTGAGCACCAGCACCCGACTCACGACGGCACCTCCCCGCTGGCGGCGGCCTGGATGGCGGTGATCGCCACCGTGTTGACGATGTCGGGCACGGTCGCGCCCCGGGACAGGTCGTTGACCGGGCGGTTCAGGCCCTGCATGACCGGGCCGACGGCGACCGCGCCGGCCGAGCGCTGCACCGCCTTGTACGTGTTGTTGCCGGTGTTCAGGTCCGGGAAGATGAAGACCGTGGCCCGGCCGGCGACCGGGCTCTCCGGCAGCTTCGTCGCCGCGACCTGCGCGTCGATCGCCGCGTCGTACTGGATCGGCCCCTCGACCAGCAGGTCGGGCCGGCGCTCGCGGACCAGCGCGGTGGCCGCCGCGACCTTCTCCACGTCCGCCCCGGCCCCGGAGCTGCCGGTGGAGTACGACAGCATCGCCACCCGGGGCTCGATGCCGAACTGGGCGGCGGTGTCGGCCGAGGAGATGGCGATGTCGGCGAGCTGGGCGGCGTCCGGGTCGGGGTTGACCGCGCAGTCGCCGTAGACCAGCACCCGGTCGGCCAGCAGCATGAAGAAGACGCTGGAGGCGACCGAGAGCCCCGGCACGGTACGGATGATCTCGAACGCCGGGCGGATGGTGGCGGCGGTGGTGTGGGTGGCCCCGGAGACCATCCCGTCGGCGTACCCGGCGTGCACCATCATCGTGCCGAAGTAGTTCGGCTGGGCCACGATGTCGTGGGCCAGGTCGGCGGTGACGCCCCGGTGGGCGCGCAGCGCCGCGTACGCCTCGGTGAACTCCTCGCGCCACGGGCTGGTCGCCGGGTCGACCACGGTGGCCCCGCCGATGTCGATGCCCAGTTCCCGGGTGCGCCGGGCGACGTCGTCGGGGCGGCCGAGCAGGGTGAGGTCGGCCACGCCCCGGCGCAGCAGGATCTCCGCCGCACGCAGGATCCGCTCCTCGGACCCCTCCGGCAGCACCAAGTGCCGGCGCTGCGTCCGGGCCCGGTCGATCAGGTCGTACTCGAACATCATCGGGGTGACCCGTTCCGACCGGCTGACCGCCAGCCGGCGGGCCAGGTCGTCGGTGTCCACGTTGGCCTCGAAGGCGCCGAGCGCGGCCTCCACCTTGCGCGGGTTGGCCGCGCTGGGCCGCCCCTCGATCCGGCTGGACGCGGCCACCGTGTCGTAGCTGTCGCTGGGCACGCTGAGCACCGCCAGGCCGGTGTTCAGCCGCTCGACCAGCCGCATCGCCCGCGCGTCCGGCTGCTCGCCGAGGGTGAGCACCAGCCCGGCCACCGAGACCTGACCGGCCACGTGCGCGGCGCTCGCCGCCACCAGCAGGTCGTCCCGGTCGCCCGGGGTGATCACCAGACAGCCGTCGGTGAGGTGGTCCAGCAGGGTCGGCACGTGCGCCGCGCCGACGACGTAGTCGAGCACGTCCCGGCCGAGCGCGGCGTCGTCCCCGGCGAGCAGGGTGGCGCCGAGCGCCGCGGCCACCTCGGCCACCGTCGGCGCCGACACGGTCGGCACCTCCGGGATCGCGTACGCCGGCACCGGCAGCTCGGGCATGGCGCCCATCGTCTCGGGCACCCGGTTGGCGATCACCGCGAGCACCGTCGCGCCCAGGTCCACCAGGTCGTGGTACGCCCCGCGGGCCGCCGCCGCGATCGCCTCCGGCGTCTGGCCGTACCCGTCGACGACCGGCACCACGACGCTGCCGAACTCGGTGGCGAGCCGGGCGTTGAAGGCCAGCTCGCGGGGGGCCGCGCCGTCACCGGAGTCGGCGAAGTCGCTACCCACCACCACGACGGCCGGGCACCGCCGCTCGACCGTTCGGTACCGCTGGACCACCCGGGAGATCAGTTCTTCCCGCCGTCCGTCCGCGACCAGGGCCGTGGCCTCGGCATATGTGGTCCCGGCCAGGTCATCGGGGGTACCGTCCACGCGGTAGCGGTCGCGGAGCAGGGAGAGGATGGGGTCGGGGCGGTTTCCCGAGACCAGCGGCCGGAACACCCCGATCCGCTCGACCTGTCGGGAGAGCAGCTCGGCGAGACCGAGCGCGATCGTCGACTTTCCTCCGCCGGAACCGACGCTGGTGAGGTAGACGCTGCGGGCCACCCGGCCAACCTACTAGGTCCGGTTGATTGTCAGCCGGCAACCAGCTCTGGGTGGTAACAGCCGTTTTCCCTTGTCAGACGGGACACATGGGGGAGAAGGTGAACGTTATTCACCTTTACACTCGCCCAGGTGGAGGGACCAACACAGATCATTCCTGTCGCACCTGAGCCACCCCCCGTCTTCGTCGATCCGAGCGGGCGGCGGCGGCGGTGGCTGCGCCGTACCGCCTACTTCCTGGGCCTGGCGGGGGTGGCGTACACCGCGATGGTCGGGGTCAGCTTCGCCGGGGGTCCGGTCCGCCCCGAGACGATCATTCCCTTCGTCGAGCCGGTCGAGGAGCAGTGGCAGCCGCCCTCGGCCGCACCGACGGCAAGCCCCTCGCCGTCCACCACGGCCTCCCCGTCACCCACCCGGGTCGCGCCCCCGCCGCAGCCCACGCCCAGCCGCTCCGCCGCGCCCTCCGCCGGCGCGACCTCGACCAGCCCCGCCCCGAGCCCGTCCCAGGCGAACCCGCCGACCAGTGCCCGGCCCAGCGGCACGCCGTCGGGGAGCCCGGCGACCAGCCCGCCGGCGAGCAGCCCGGCGCCGACCAGCCCGGCGCCCACGCTGTCGCCGTCGGAGGAGCCGACCACCCCGATCGACGCACCCGCCCCCTGATGAGCCACCCGTACCCGCCCGGCCGACCGGGACACCAGGCACCCTCCCGCATCCCCGACCGGCCCCGGCACCACGCCCGGCCCGGCGCGGCGGCCCGCGCCCGGCGCTACGTACCCCGTCCGAGCTGGGCCATCTACGCGATGGTCTTCGTCCTGCTCGGCGGCATCCTCTTCGTCGAGGCGTACGCCAACGGGTCGTTCATCCCCGACTACCGGGCGGAGAACACCACCGGCAGCGGCCAGGACGAGGTACCGGACGAGATCCTGACCGGCGGGCCGATCGTCAACACCACCGCCGACCGCCCCCAGTCGTACCGGCTGCCGGCCCGTACCGTCGTGCTCACCTTCGACGACGGCCCGGACGAGCGCTGGACCCCCGAGGTGATGCGGGTCCTGGACAAGCACCAGGTGCCCGGCACCTTCTTCGTCCTCGGCAACCAGGTCGTGCGGCAGCCCGACCTGGTCCGTGACCTGGTGGCCAGCGGTCACGAGCTCGGCGTGCACACGTTCACCCACCCGCACCTCACCGAGATCCCCGGCTGGCAGCGCCGGCTGGAGTACACCCAGACCCAGCTCGCCATCGCCGGGGCCACCGGGGTCCGGACCAACCTGCTGCGGTTCCCGTACTCGTCCCGGTCGGACGCCTTCGTCAACCAGGACTGGCCGCTGCTGCGACAGGCCGGCGAACTCGGCTACCTGACCGTGGTCAACGACCTGGACAGCCGGGACTGGGAGCGGCAGGGCCCGGACGGCATGATCGAGCGGACCGTCCCGCCGGGCTACTCCGGGGCGATCACGCTCTGGCACGACTCCGGCGGCGACCGGTCCCAGACGGTCGAGGCGCTGGACCGGTACATCCCGATGATGAAGGAACGCGGGTACACCTTCACCACGGTCAGCGGCGGGCTGAACCTGGCGCTGGCCGAGGCCGGGGTCTCCGCGCCCGTGGCCGGCCCGGTGCCGGCGACGGCCGGGGAGCGCTGGCGCGGGCAGATGCTCGTCATGGCGGTCCGCGCCGCCGACTTCACCTTCGTCCTCTTCGGCATCCTCTTCGTGCTCGTCGGGGTGCTCACCATCGGCCGGACGCTGCTGCTGTTCGTGCTGGCCCTGCGGCACGCCCGCAAGCGCCGCCGCCGGGACTTCGCCTGGGGGCCGCCGGTCACCGCGCCGGTCTCGGTGATCGTGCCCGCCTACAACGAGAAGGAGGGCATCGCGGCGGCGGTCCGCTCGCTGGCCACCGGGGACCATCCGGGCGGGATCGAGGTGGTCGTCGTCGACGACGGCTCGACCGACGGTACCGCCGACATCGCCGCCGGCCTCGGCCTGCCGAACGTCCGGGTGGTACGCAAGCCGAACGGCGGCAAGCCGAGCGCGTTGAACACCGGCGTCGCCCTGGCCCGGCACGACCTGATCGTCATGGTCGACGGGGACACCGTCTTCGAGCCCGACGCGGTCCGTCGCCTGGTCCAGCCCTTCGGGGACCCGCAGGTGGGGGCGGTCGCCGGGAACGTCAAGGTGGGCAACCGGCGCAGCATGATCGCCAAGTGGCAGCACATCGAGTACGTCATCGGCTTCAACCTCGACCGCCGGCTCTACGAGACGCTGCGGTGCATGCCCACCATCCCCGGCGCGATCGGCGCGTTCCGGCGGGAGGCCCTGGAGTACGCCGGGGGGATGACCGACGAGACCCTGGCCGAGGACACCGACATCACCATGGCCCTCGGGCGGTCCGGCTGGAAGGTGGTGTACGAGGAGGGGGCCCGCGCCTGGACCGAGGCGCCGGCCAGCCTCGGGCAGCTGTGGAAGCAGCGCTACCGCTGGAGCTACGGCACCATGCAGGCGATGTGGAAGCACCGCCGCTCGGTGCTCGACAAGGGCGCGTCGGGCCGGTTCAGTCGCCGCTGCCTGACGTTCCTGACCCTGTTCGGGGTGCTGCTCCCGCTGACCGCCCCGGTCATCGACCTGCTCGCCCTGTACGGCCTGATCTTCCTGGACCGGACCGAGACGGCGCTGGCCTGGCTGGCGATGCTCGGCCTCCAGTTCCTCACCGCGATCGTGGCGTTCCGGCTGGACCGGGAGAAACTGGGCGTCCTCTGGGTGCTGCCGTTGCAGCAGTTCGTCTACCGGCAACTGATGTACCTGGTGCTGCTCCAGTCGGTGGTCACCGCGCTGACCGGGGGCCGCCTGGGGTGGCAGAAGCTGCGCCGGACCGGCCTGGACGGCGTCACCGGCACGGGAGGCCGTCCCGCCGGCCGCCCCGCCACCCGGGTCGGCGGGCCCTGACGCCCCGCGCCGGGCTCCTCGCGAGGGCTGGCGCGGGTATCACTGACGAGCGGAATACCACTCAGGTATTTTTATTCCTCAGTGGTATGTCGCCGCGAAGGGGGCATCCTCGTCCGGCGGTCGCCGGGGCGGGTGGCTAGGTGGTGGCGCGTTCGGCGAGGCCGAGGGCGTACTCGGGCCACCAGACGCCGATCTCCGGCTCACCGGGACGGCAGGCGCCGTCGGACTCGCCCGGGTACTTGATCCAGAGCAGCGCGTCGACCCGGTCCAGGCCGGTCTCGGCGGTGGGTTCCGCGCCGAGCGCCCGTCCCGGCGGGTTGCACCAGCTCGGCGCGCCGCGCACGGTCCTGGCCGGGTGCGCGCCGTTGCCGTTGCGGCTGGTGTCGATCACGAAGGTGGCCGCGCCGCCCAGCGCGTCGGAGATCCGGTGACCGTACGTCACGTTCTCGGTCGTGCCGACGAAGTTGGCGACGTTGAGCGCGAAGCCGTCGGCCTCGGCGACGCCGGCCCGGCGCAGCACCGCCGCCAGCTCGGTGGTGTCCTTCACCCAGC
Organism: Micromonospora rosaria; assembly: GCF_001567585.1. Classification (GTDB taxonomy): domain Bacteria; phylum Actinomycetota; class Actinomycetes; order Mycobacteriales; family Micromonosporaceae; genus Micromonospora; species Micromonospora rosaria. The sequence goes on along the minus strand of NZ_LRQV01000011.1, from coordinate 16,224 downwards.
CGGGGTGCCCGGCGTCCAGGTAGACCCGGGCGCTGCCGGTGCTCTTGAGCACCGTGACCGCGTCCCGCAGCAGGGCCAACCGACCGTCGACGTCGTCGACGCACTTGTCGACCGCGTCCGGGACCGCGCCCGGTTCGAGGATGACCGTCACCGGGCGGCCCCGTACGCCGCTGGCCAGTTCCCGGATCCAGGCCTGGTACGCCTCGGCGCTCTCGGCGCCCCCGTACCACTGCCGGCCGCAGTCCCGCTGCGGCAGGTTGTGGGTGACCAGCACCGGGGTCTGGCCGGCACGGCTCGCCCCGGTCAGGTACTCCGCGACCTCGTCACCGACCGCGTCGGAGCCGCCGACCAGCCACCGCGCGGTCGGCCGGGTGCTGATCCGGCGCAGCGCCGCCGCGTCGCTGGCCCGCTGCGCCCGCTCCCACCGGGCGACCTGGCCGGCCGCCGCGCTCTCCGGATCGACGTAGAAGACCGGGGGCAGCGGAACGGCGGCAGCCGGGGTGCGGGGGGTGGTGCCGCCGGGGCCCTCCGCCGCCGCCTGGCCGCAGCCGGCCGCCAGCAGGGTCAGCACCAGGCCGCTGAGCAGGGCGGACCGTCGGTGCGCGGAGCGGAGAGGGGGCACGGCCGACACGGTACCCGGTGCTCGTGCCACCGGGAACGGGAACACCCGCCGGACTACTCGTCGTCTTCGTCGTCGAGGCGGGCCAGCCAGGTGGCGAAGCGCTCGACCGGGGTCTCGAACTCGGGGTTCAGGTCGACGAAGTCACGCAGCCGCTCGCCGATCCACTCCAGGGTGACCTGCTCGTCGCCCCGGCGCTGGACCAACTCCTCGATGCCGCGGTCGGTGAAGTACATCGTGGGTCTCCTCGACAGGCCGCTGGGGCAGACCGTACCGTCGCCGGTCGGTCTGCCCCAGGGGCGGGTTTCTCGTCGGTCAGGGACGCGGCAGCGCCGCGTCGATCAGCGCATTCTGCTCGACCTCGTGCATCTTCGCCGAGCCGACCGCCGGGGCGGCGGCGGCCGGGCGGGAGATGCGCCGCAGCCGGACCTCGCTGAGGTGCTCCAGCAGGTTGAGCGCGACGAACGACCAGGCGCCCTGGTTGGCCGGCTCCTCCTGCACCCAGGCGAAGTCGTCCGCGTTCGGGTACCCGCCGAGGGCGGCCCGGATCTCCTCCACCGGCAGCGGGTAGAGCTGCTCGATCCGGACGATCGCGGTGTCCGTGACGCCCCGCTCCTGGCGGGCCTGGAGCAGGTCGTAGTAGACCTTGCCCGAGCAGAGCAGGACCCGCTTCACCTGCTCGGCCGGCGGCGCGGCGGTGTCGGCCAGCACCGGCTGGAAGGTGCCGGTGGTGAAGTCCTCCACCGAGGAGACGCAGAGCCGGTGCCGCAGCAGCGACTTCGGCGTGAACACCACCAGCGGCTTGCGCTTCGGCGACAGGGCCTGGCGGCGCAGCAGGTGGAAGTAGTTCGCCGGGGTGCTCGGCACGGCCACCCGCATGTTGTCCTCGGCGCACATCTGGAGGAACCGCTCGGGGCGGCCGGAGGTGTGGTCCGGGCCCTGCCCCTCGTGGCCGTGCGGCAGCAGCAGGGTGACGGCGGAGCGCTGGCCCCACTTCACCTCGCCGGAGGAGATGAACTCGTCGATGACCGACTGGGCGCCGTTGACGAAGTCGCCGAACTGGGCCTCCCAGCAGACCAGCGCGTTGATGTTCTCGACCGAGTAGCCGTACTCGAAGCCCATCGCCGCGTACTCGCTGAGCAGCGAGTCGTGCACGAAGAACCGGGACCGCTCGCCGTCGGCGGTGAGCGACTTGAGCGGCAGGTAGTCGTCGCCGGTCTTGGCGTCCACGATCGAGGCGTGCCGCTGGACGAAGGTGCCCCGGCGGGAGTCCTGCCCGGCGAGCCGGACGGTGACCCCGTCGTTCAGCAGCGCGCCGAACGCGATGATCTCGCCGAAGCCCCAGTCGATGGCGCCCTCGACGGACATCTTGGCCCGCCGGTCGAGCAGTTGCTGGATGCGCTTGTGCGGGGTGAAGCCCTCGGGCAGGTTGACGTGCGCCGCGCCGATCGACTTGATCACCTCGGCGCTGGTCGCGGTCTCCACCTCCGGCTCCGGCTGCACCCCGGGGTGCTGGCGGTCCGGCTGCTTGGGCACCGAGGCGGCGTCCCGGGTGGCCTTGAAGACCCGCTCCAACTGCGCCTGGTAGTCCCGCAGCAGCTCCTCGGCGTCCTCCACGGTGATGTCACCCCGCCCGATCAGCTCCTCAGTGTAGAGCTTGCGGACCGAGCGCTTCGAGTCGATGATCTTGTACATCTGGGGGTTGGACATCGACGGGTCGTCGCCCTCGTTGTGCCCGCGCCGCCGGTAGCAGACCATGTCGATCACGACGTCCTTGTTGAACGTCTGCCGGTACTCGAAGGCCAGCCGGGCGACCCGGACCACGGCCTCGGGGTCGTCCCCGTTGACGTGGAAGATCGGCGCCTGGATCATCCGGGCCACGTCGGTGCTGTAGAGGCTGGACCGCGAGTACTCCGGGGCGGTGGTGAAACCGACCTGGTTGTTCACCACGACGTGCACGGTGCCGCCGGTGCGGTACCCCCGCAGCTGGGAGAGGTTCAGCGTCTCGGCGACCACGCCCTGGCCGGCGAAGGCGGCGTCCCCGTGCACCGCCAGCGGCAGCACGGTGTACCCCTCCAGCTTGAGGTCGATCCGGTCCTGCTTGGCCCGGACGATGCCCTCCAGCACCGGGTCGACGGCCTCCAGGTGCGACGGGTTCGCCACCACCGAGACCTTGACCGAGCTGTCGCCGTCCGGGGTGGTGAACTTGCCGTTCTGGCCGAGGTGGTACTTCACGTCGCCGGAGCCCTGCGTCGAGCGCGGGTCCAGGTGCCCCTCGAACTCCGAGAAGATCTTCTCGTACGGCTTGCCGACGATGTTGGCCAGCACGTTGAGCCGGCCCCGGTGGGCCATGCCGATGACGACCTCGTCCAGCCCGCCCTCGGCGGCGGCCTCCAGCACCTCACCCAGCAGCGGGATCAGCGACTCGCCGCCCTCCAGCGAGAACCGCTTCTGGCCGACGTACTTGGTCTGCAGGAAGGTCTCGAACGCCTCGGCGGCGTTGAGCCGGTTGAGCACGTGCTTCTGCTCGTCGACCGCCGGCTTCTCGTACTTGCGCTCGATCCGCTCCTGGATCCAGCGCCGCTCCTCCGGGTCCTGGATGTGCATGTACTCCACGCCGACCCGGCGGCAGTACGAGTCACGCAGCACGCCGAGGATCTCGCGCAGCTTCATCCGCCGCTTGCCGGCGAAGCCGTTCACCGGGAACTCGCGGTCCAGGTCCCACAGGGTCAGCCCGTGCTGGAGGACGTCCAGGTCCGGGTGCTTGCGGATCTTGAACTCCAGCGGGTCGGTGTCGGCCATCAGGTGGCCGCGCACCCGGTACGCGTGGATCAGCTCGTGCACCCGGGCGGTCTTGTTGATCTGCCCCTCGGAGTTGACCGCCACGTCCCGCATCCAGCGCACCGGCTCGTACGGGATGCGCAGCGAGGTGAAGATCTGGTCGTAGAACCCGCGCTCGCCCAGGATCAGCTCGTGCATCACCTTGAGGAACTCGCCGGACTGCGCGCCCTGCACGATCCGGTGGTCGTACGTGCTGGTCAGCGTGATGATCTTGCTGACCGCCAGCTCGGCCAGGGTCGCCTCGCTCATGCCCTGGTACGGCGCCGGGTACTCCATCGCGCCGACGCCGATGATGGCGCTCTGCCCGGTCATCAGGCGGGGGATCGAGTGCACCGTGCCGATGCCGCCCGGGTTGGTCAGCGAGATGGTGGTGCCGGAGTAGTCCTCCATGGTCAGCTCGTTCTTGCGGGCGCGCCGGACCACGTCCTCGTACGCCTGCCAGAACTGCCGGAAGTCCATCTGCTCGCAGCCCTTGATGGAGGGGACCACCAGGGTGCGGCTGCCGTCCGGCTTGGCCAGGTCGATGGCGATGCCCAGGTTGACGTGCGCCGGGCGGACCAGCGTCGGCTTGCCGTCGACCTCGGCGAAGGAGTTGTTCATCTCCGGGTGCTCGACCAGCGCCCGGACCATCGCGTACCCGATCAGGTGGGTGAAGCTCACCTTGCCACCGCGCCCCCGGGCGAGGTGGTTGTTGATCACGATCCGGTTGTCCACCAGGAGCTTGGCCGGGACGGCGCGGACGCTGGTCGCGGTCGGCACGGTCAGCGAGGCGTCCATGTTCTGGACGATCTTCGCGGCGACCCCGCGCAGCGGGGTGGTCTGCGGGCCGGTCACGGTCGGCTTCGCCGGGGCCGGCTTGGCCGGGGCGGTCTTGGCGGCGGCGGGCTTGGCGGGGGCGGCCTGCTTCGCCGGTGCCTTGGCCGGCGCCTCCTTGGCCGGGGCGGTCCGGGTGGCGGCCGGGGCCTCCGTGGCCGGCGCGCTCTTCGCCGGGGCCGGCTGCTGCTCGGCGCCGGGGGCGGTCTTCGCCGGGGCCGGGCGGGCTCCGGCGGGCGCCTCCGGCTGACCCTTGCTGCCGTCGGCGCCGGGCCGGTAGTCGGCGAAGAACTCGTGCCAGGCCGGGTCGACGCTGCTGGGATCGGCGAGGTACCGGTGGTACATCTCTTCGACGATCCACTCGTTCGGGCCGAAACCCGCCAGTGGGTTCTCCTGCGAGGTTTGCTGGGTCGACACGGCCGGTAATCGCCTCTTTCACGCGGGTTCGTATGTCACGCGGCGTCCGTTGCCGCCCGAATCGGGGGCACGCGACAGTCACCAGGCTACGCCGTACGACTCCCGCAGGCATTTCTGCCTCCGACCCGTGGCCGGTTTCACAGAAGATGCCAGAAGTTCACGAAACGCTCCGTGGTCGGCCGACTCCTGGTAAACGTCGCCGGCCGGGCCCGAGGGCCCGGCCGGCGACGCTCACGCGGGGGTACCGGTCAGGAGATGTCCCGCCGCCGGGTGATCAGGATGCCGATGGTGCCGGTGACCACCGCGTAGCCGACCAGCACCAGGGCCCCCACCCACCAGGCCGGCAGCATCGGCGACTCGATGCTGTTGACCATGACCGAGGAGGCGACCGAGGGGAGGACCACCTGCCACTTCAGCACGGCCTCGCTGTCCAGCCAACTGCTGAGCAGGAAGAAGAAGAGGCTGGCCACCTGCGTGCCGATCAGGTAGACCACCGCGGAGGTGACCACCGCCCCGATCTGGTTGGTGATCAGGGTGCCGACGCCGATGCCCAGGATCGTCCAGAGCGCGTACGCCAGCAGGTTGAACAGGAAGGCCCGCTGCACCTCCCACTCGCCGAGCTGGGTGCCGAAGTCGTTGATGCTCATGAAGAGCGCCCCGGCCACCAGGTTGATGACCGACGTGACCAGCCAGAAGACGAACCCGATCAGGCTCGCCGCGACCAGCTTGCTGAAGATGACGCTGGTCCGCTTCGGGGTGGAGAGGAAGGTCGTGGTGGCCGTCTGGTGGAAGAACTCGTTGGTGACCATCAGGACACCGATGAGCATCACGAAGAGCAGCCCGAAGTACTGGCCCGAGGTGTAGAGGTTGGCGGCCTGGCCGACCACGTCCTGCTGGGCCGCCGCCTCCTCCGGCGGCAGGCCGAGCATGTCGGCGTCGCCGGTGAGGGTGGTGTGCGCGAGCCAGGCGTTGGTGACGAAGGCCAGGGCCACCGCCAGCAGCGCCCCCAGGGCCATCCACAGCCAGGCCGCGGTGGTACGGATCTTGAGCAGCTCGGATCGGACGAGGTTCATCGGATGCCCGCCTTTCCGGCCGTCAGCTCCAGGAAGACCCCTTCCAGGTCGGGGCGTTCCGTGGTGAGTTCGTGCAGCTCCGCCTGGACGGCGAGGGCGGCGCGCCCGACCGTCGCGGCGTCCACCCCGGCGACCAGCAGCGCGCCGTGCGGGTCCACCTCGACGACGGCGGACTGCTCCCGCAGCGCCTTCGCCAGCTCGGTGGCCTGGGGGGTGCGGACCCGGACCCGGGTGGTCTGGGCCATCGACCCGATCACCTGGTCGACGGGGCCCTGGCGGATCAACTGCCCGGCCGCGATGATGACCACGTCGTCGGCGAGCAACTGCATCTCCGAGAGCAGGTGGCTGGAGACCAGCACCGTGCGCCCCTCGGTGGCGAGCGCCTTGAGGAACCCGCGCATCCACCGGATGCCCTCCGGGTCCAGACCGTTGGCCGGCTCGTCGAGCACCAGCACCCGGGGGTCACCGAGCATCGCGGCGGCGATGCCCAGCCGCTGCTTCATGCCCAGGGAGTACCCCTTGAACTTGCGCTTCGCGGCCGGGGTCAGCCCGACCATGGCCAGCACCTCGTCGGCCCGCGTCTTCGGCAGTCCGGCGGCGGCGGCGATCACCCGCAGGTGGTTGATGCCGGTACGTCCCTTGTGCGCGCTGGACGCCTCCAGCACCGCGCCCACGTGCCGCAGCGGGTCGGTCAGGTCGGCGTACCGCCGGCCGCCGATGGTGGCCGAACCGGCGGTCGGGGTGACCAGGTTCAGCAGCATCCGCAGCGTGGTGGTCTTGCCGGCGCCGTTCGGGCCCAGGAAGCCGGTCACCCGCCCCGGTTCGACGGTGAAGGACAGATCGTTGACCGCCCGAACGTTCTTGTACTGCTTCGTCAGGCCGGACACCACGATCTGACCGCTACCGGTGGTGGGGCTCCGCTGCCCGTCAGACATCTCGCTCCTCTCCTGCTGGGCGCACCGTTGCGCCGGATGGTCCCGCTGGACGCACCGCCGCGCCCGATCCTTCCAGGGACACGTGGCAGGGTGCCGGACCAGCCTGACCGGTGCGGGGGGCCGAATCAATCAGGCGCGGTCGGGAGATCCATCTCCGCCTTCGGCAGGAGGAGGCCCGCCCCGGTCCTCCTGAGGAAGGAGATGACGTGGCGGTGCTCACCCGGCGGGCAGGGCGATCCAGGTCGCCCGCGCGTGCCCGAGCAGCGTGCCGGTCGGGCCGTACAGGCTGGAGTCCGCCTGCGCCTTGCGGCCCGCGACGTCGCCGGCCCGGCCGGTCACCACGCACTCGTCGCCGGGACGGGGCAGCGCGGTCACCCGCGCGGTGATCCGGCCCAGCACGTACGGGCGACCGGGGCCGAGCACCGTCCAGCCACCGGGGCAGTCCAGCGCGGCCCAGACCGTGGCGACGCTGACGTCGGCGGGGACCAGGAACGGGGCGGCGGTCCGCCCGTCCGGCAGCCGCCCCGGATAGATCCGCAGCCCGTCCGGGTGGGCCGGACCGCAGACGTAGCAGCCCGGGAAGGGGTGGTGAAGCAGCCCCGGGTACGCCGCCGAGGCGGCCCGGGCCACCGCCAGGTCCACCGGCCCGACCACCGGGGACGGCTCCGCCGCCGCGCGTACCTCGGCGATCACCAGACCGGCCGGGTCGCGGATCTCGCCGTCGACGGCGGTCAGCGGGGTCTCCACCGGCACCGGCCGCCGCAGCGTCACCTCGACCGCACCGCCACCGAGCGCACCGCCGCCGACCGCGTCACCACCGACCGGTTCACCACCGATCGCTCGACCATCGACCGCCGCCGCGAACCGGGCGGCGCTCCAGCCGCCGTTGCCCGAGTCGGGTGGGCCGACGTACCGCCGCTCGATGATCATGCTTCCTCCGTCGCGTCCCGGTGCGGCCCCGTCGCCGGACCGTCCGCGCAGCCTGTCACGCGGCGGCGGACGGGCCCTTCCGGGCCGCCCGTCCCGCCTGGGCGGACTGTCCCGTCCGGGTGCACCGACCCCGCCCGCCGGCGTTCACCGGATCGACACCGATCGCCGGAGCCGTTGTCCATCCGGGCCACCTACACAGGTCTCATGGCTGTCCTGCATGCCGCTGGCGCACCCCTGACGACCAGCGGATACACCCTGCTGATCGCCGGCGACCCGACCCAGGTCGCGGCTGCCCAACGTCTGCGTCACGAGGTGTTCGCCACCGAACTGGGCGCCACCCTGCGCCCCGACGTCCCCGGGCTCGACGTCGACGATCTCGACGCCCACTGCGACCATCTGATCGTCGTCCAGGAGAGCACCGGTGACGTGGTCGGCACCTACCGGTTGCTGCCGCCGGGGCGGACCGGCCGCCGCTACGCCGAGTCGGAGTTCGACCTGACCCCGCTCACCCCGCTCCGCGACGACCTGGTCGAGGCGGGCCGCTCCTGCGTGCACCCCGACCACCGCTCCGGCGCGGTCATCAACCTGATGTGGGCGGGCATCACCCGGTACCTGCACCTGCGCGGATCCCGGTGGCTCGGCGGCTGCGCCTCGGTGCCGGTCGACGACGGCGGTCGGGCCGTCGCCGAGGTCTGGGCCCGCGCACAGGCCGGTCACCTGGCCCCGCCGGCCCTGCGGGTACGCCCGCTGCGCCCCTGGTACGCCGAGCCGGCCGCCGGGGCCCGGCCCGGCCCGGCCCCGGCCGACGCCGCCCCGCTGGCCCGCGCCGGGTCGCTGGTGCCGCCGCTGCTGCGTGGGTACCTCCGGCTCGGGGCCTGGATCGGCGGCGAGCCGGCGTACGACCCGGACTTCCGGGTCGCCGACTTCTACGTGCTGTTCACCCTCGACCGGATGAACCCGCGTCACCTGCGGCACTTCCTCGGTGGGGCCGCGCGGTGAGCCGCGCTGACGGTCGGGTGGTGAGCCGCGCCGACGACCGAGCGGTGAGTGACGTCGGCGACCAGGCGGTGGGCCGCGCCGACGGCCGCGTGGTGAGCCGCGCCGACGACCTGTGGCGGCCCCGCTCCGGGTGCGGGCCGTGGTGCCTGCCGGAATCCACCGCCACTGCCACTGCCGCTGTCACCGGCACCGGCACCGCCACTGGCACGGGCACCGGCACCGCCACTGGCACGGGCACCGGCACCGCCGCCGGCACGGGCACGGGCGTCGGCCCGGTGCCGGTGGCCCGGCGGCTCGGCCGGTTCGCCGCCGCGCTGGTGGCCCTGCTGGCCGGGATCGGGCTGGCCGCCGTGCTGCCGCTGCTGCCGGCCGAGACGGGCCGCACCGCGGTGCGACGGTGGGCCCGGGGGCTGCTGCGGGCGCTCGGGGTGCGCCTGACGGTGAGCGGGCGGCTGCCCCGGCGGCGGGCCCTCCTGGTCGCCAACCACATCTCCTGGCTGGACGTGGTGGCCCTGCTGGCCACCGCGCCGGCCCGGATGGTGGCGAAGCGGGAGGTCCGGCGCTGGCCGCTGGTCGGGCTGCTCACCGTCGCCGCCGGCACGGTGTCGGTGGACCGGTCCCGGCCCCGCGCCCTGCCGGCGACGGTCCGCCAGGTCGCCGCGACGCTGCGGGCCGGTCACCCGGTCGCGGTCTTCCCGGAGGGGACGACCTGGTGCGGCGGGCAGGGCGACACCGGCCACCCCGATGGAATCGCCGGCCACCGCCCTGGCCGGGATGCCGGCCACCGGCCGGGGCGGGACGCGGGGGCCGGTTGCCGGCCGCCCGGCGGGTTCCGACCGGCCATGTTCCAGGCGGCGATCGAGACCGGAGCGCCGGTGGTGCCGCTGCGGATCGAGTACGGCCAGGGCCCCACCGGCACCACGAGCACGACGGGCACCACGAGCACGACGGGTGCCACGAGTACGACGGGCACCACCGGCGGCGGGGGTGCCGCCGGGGCCAGCGTGGCGGCCTTCCTCGGCGACGAGACCCTGTGGCGGTCGGTCCGGCGGGTGGCGGCGGCCCGGGAGCTGACGGTCACGGTGACCGTCACCGCCGCCCTGCACCCCGCCCGGGACGCCGACCGCCGCTCCCTCGCCCGCCTCGCCGAGTCGGCGGTGCACCCGGCACCCGCCCGACCGCGGGTACCGGCCGCGGCGCCACCGGATCTCGGCCTCGCCGCCTGAGAAGGCCGCCTGGGGAGCCGGTCGAGGAGGACGCCACAGCCGCAGTGAGCCACGCCCGGGACCGTGCTGGTGGGGCACAGGTTTTCTCAGCGTGTTTCCAGGTACCGCCCAGCGGGGTCGAAGCCGGGTCCCGCATGATGGCGCCATGGCCGCTACCCAGACCGAGGCGCGACTGCTCGTCGTCGAGGACGATCCCAACATCCTCGAACTGCTCTCCGCGAGCCTACGGTTCGCGGGCTTCGACGTGGCGACCGCGACCAGCGGCAGCGCGGCGCTGACCGCCGCCAAGGACCACCGCCCCGACCTGGTGGTGCTCGACGTGATGCTGCCCGACCTGGACGGCTTCGAGGTCATCCGGATGATGCGCGAGGGCGGTACCCGGACCCCGGTGGTCTTCCTGACCGCCCGGGACGCCACCGACGACAAGATCCGTGGGCTCACCCTGGGCGGCGACGACTACGTCACCAAGCCGTTCAGCCTGGAGGAGTTGACCGCGCGGATCCGGGCGGTGCTGCGGCGCACCAGCACCGGTGAGCACGCGCCGTCCCGGCTCACCTTCGCCGACCTGGAGTTGGACGAGGAGACCCACGAGGTGCACCGGGCCGGCCAGCGGGTGCAGCTCTCGCCGACCGAGTTCAAGCTGCTGCGGTACCTGATGCTCAACGCGAACCGGGTGCTGTCCAAGGCACAGATCCTGGACCACGTCTGGAACTACGACTTCCGCGGTGACGACAACATCGTCGAGTCGTACATCTCGTACCTGCGCCGCAAGGTCGACAACACCCAGCCCCGGCTGATCCACACGCTGCGGGGGGTCGGGTACGTACTGCGCAAGCCGGCGGCGTGAACGCCGTCGACCAGGCGAAGGGGCGGCTGCGCGCGGTACCGCTGCGGGTCAAGCTCGTCGCCTCCGTCCTCACCCTGGTCGCCGCCGCGCTGCTGGTGATCAGCGTGTCGACCACGTTCTTCCTGCGCAGCTACCTGGTCGACCAGGTGGACAGCGAGCTGAACAGCTTCCGGGGCGCGATCGAGCGGATCGTGGACAAGCTGCCGCCCGGCGCGTCCGCAGATGTCGGCCTGCCCAGCGACAACCTGATGCTGATCTATCGCGGCGGCGGCCGGGTCGATCCGATCTACTACCAGCCCAGCTTTCAGCCGAGTGACCTGCCGTACTGGCCGACCACCTCCGAGGGGTTCGGCCACCCGGAGGGTGAGCCGTTCACCGAGTCGGCCCGGAACGGGCACAGCCGTTGGCGGATGATGATCCTGGTCGACCTGCCGGGGGAGCAGGCGGTCGTCCTCGGCCAGCCGCTGACCGACGTGGACCGGGCGGTGGCCCGACTGGTCTGGATCGACCTGCTGGTCGGCGGGGCGGTGCTGGTGCTGCTCGCCTCGATCGGCGCGGCGATCGTGCGGACCAGCCTGAAGCCGCTGGTGGAGATCGAGCAGACCGCCGCCGCGATCGCCGGGGGTGACCTCAGCCGCCGGGTGCCCGACCCCGAGGAGGGGCAGCCGTACGCCACCAGTGAGCTGGGGCGGCTCTCCCGCGCGCTGAACGTGATGCTGGCCCAGATCGAGGCCGCCTTCACCGCGCGGGCCGCCTCGGAGATCGCCGCCCGCGAGGCCGAGGCCGGGGCCCGGGACGCCGCCCTGGCCGCGCAGGCGTCGGAGACCCGGGCCCGCCGCTCCGAGGAGCGGATGCGGCAGTTCGTCGCGGACGCCTCGCACGAGCTGCGGACCCCGCTGACCACCATCCGGGGCTTCGCCGAGCTGTACCGGCAGGGGGCGGCCCGCAACCCGCAGCAGACCGCCGGCCTGCTGCGCCGGATCGAGGACGAGGCGGCCCGGATGGGGTTGCTCGTGGAGGATCTGCTGCTGCTGGCCCGGCTGGACCGGGAACGCCCGCTCGCGCTGGTGCCGGTGGAGCTGCCGGTGCTGGCCAGCGAGGCGGTGCAGGCCGCCCACGCGGTCGCCCCCGACCGTCGGATCGAGCTGGAGATCGCGCCGGGCTCCGGGCGGCTGGTGGTCCTCGGCGACGACGCCCGGCTGCGGCAGGTGATCGGCAACCTGATGACCAACGCGCTCACCCACACCCCGCCCGACGCCCGGGTGACCCTGCGGCTGCGGACCGAGCCGGGGAACCTGGCGGTGGTGGAGGTGGCCGACACCGGTCCGGGGCTCTCCCCGGAGCAGTCGGAACGGGTCTTCGAGCGCTTCTACCGGGCGGACGCCGCGCGGACCCGCCGGGCGGGCGGGGTCACCGGCACCGGCCTGGGCCTGGCCATCGTGGCGGCGCTGGTGGCGGCGCACCAGGGCACCGTGGAGGTGGCGGAGACCCCGGGTGGCGGGGCCACCTTCCGGGTCCGGCTCCCGCTGGACCCGGACGCCGACCGCGAGCCGGAGTGACTTTCAGGCAACATCCAGGTCGATTCCAGGCTGGTCGCAGTGCGACGGGGCAAGGTGTAGTCATGACCGAGTACGAGTCCGACCCGCAGCGGCGGCCGGCTCCCGCCGACGCCGAGCCGTCGCCCCACAATGCCGAGCTGCCCCGTGTCGACCACGGGCACTCCGACCCGGCCGCCGCCGGGTCCACCCCCGGGACCCCCGCCGGTGGTACACCGCCCCCGTCCTCCGGTCCCCTCGGCAACACCCCGGCCGCTCCCGCCGGCTCCGCCGACGGTGGTCAGCCCGCCGGCTCCGCCGCCGACGGTGGTCAGGCCGCCGGCTCCGGCCAGCCCGGCCCGACCGCCGCCGGTGCGGGTCAGCCCGGCCCGTCGGCCGGCGACGCCAGCCCGTCCACCGGTGCCGGTACCGGGGCCGACCAGGGGTACCGGCCGGGTGGGTACCACCCCGGTGGCGCGACCCCGTCCGCCCCGCCGTACCCGGCCTCCGGCCCGAGCGGGGCGTACCAGCCCAGCCCCTGGGCGCCGGGGCAGCGCGGCGGCTGGGCCGGGTCGAACGCCGGCCCCGCCTACGGCGCGCCGTACGGCCAGCAGGGCACGGCCGGCTACGGCCAGCACGGCACCCCGGGCTACCAGCCGGGCGGCGGGTACGGCCAGCCGGGCCAGCCGGGTCACCCCGGCCAGCCGGGCCAGCCGGGTCACCCCGGCCAGCCGGGTCAGCCCGGTCACCCGGGTCAGCCGGTGCCGCCGTGGGCCCAGGGGCCCACGCCACGGCCGAGCCGCGCCGGCCGGTACGTCGTCGCGGGTGTCGCCGTGGTGGCGCTGATGTTCGGCTCCGGGCTCGCCGGTGGCGCGCTCGCCCTCGCGGTGGGCGGGGGCGGGATCACCCGCACCTACTCCGCCGCGCCGGTGATCAACGGCGCCGACCTGCCCCGGATCGCCGCGTCGGTGCAGGACAGCGTGGTCTCCATCGCCACCGACAGCGGTGAGGGCTCCGGCGTCGTCCTGACCGCCGACGGGTACGTGCTCACCAACAACCACGTGATCGCGTCCGGCTCCGCCAACAGCGTCCGGGTGACCTTCGCCGACGGTAAGAACGCCCAGGCCAGCGTCGTGGGCACCGACCCGAAGACCGACCTCGCGGTGCTCAAGGCCAACGGGGTCAGCGGCCTGAAGGCGGCGACCTTCGGCGACAGCGACGCGATGCAGGTCGGTGACCAGGTGCTCGCCCTGGGCAGCCCGCTGGGCCTGCAGGGCTCGGTCACCGCGGGCATCCTCAGCGCCCGGGACCGGACCATCCGGGCCGGCAGCGGCCAGCAGGACCCGCAGCAGCAGGGGGCCACCTCGATCGCCGGGCTGCTCCAGACCGACGCCCCGATCAACCCGGGGAACTCCGGCGGGGCCCTGGTCAACACCCGGGGCGAGGTGATCGGCATCAACACCGCGATCCTCACGGCCGGGCAGGGCAACGGCAACATCGGGGTCGGCTTCGCCATCCCGAGCAACAAGGCCAAGGACGTCGCCGAGAAGCTCCAGCGCGGCGAGAAGGTCAGCCACGCCAGCCTCGGGGTGAGTGTGGCCGAGGCCCAGAACGGCGGTGCGCTCGTCGCCTCGGTGCTGCCGGGCAGCGCCGCCGAGCAGGCTGGTCTCCGGCAGGGCGATGTGATCACCCGGTTCGGGGACACGACGGTCAACGATTCCAGCGACCTGGTCGGCGCGGTCCAGGCGCGCAAGGTCGGTGACCGGGTCGAGGTGCGGTACCAGCGGGACGGCAACGAGAACACCGTCACCGTCACGCTCACCGAGTCGTAGGCGGACCTGGTCCGCCAGGGCCAGGAGAGCGGACGCGGAGCCGCCTCTCGACCGGGCGGCGGGTGACGGGCCGAGGGGGTCGGCCCGCCACCCGCCGCCTTCTGCGTCGGTACGCCCGGTTTACCCCTGGTGGTACGGGGAACGCCGCCGGTCACGCGCTCAGGGGACCAGCGGGGAGGGGCTCGTGGCCGCAGACCACCGTCAGTCCGGCGGGGCACCGGAGGCGCCGCTGCGCATCGCGATGGTGGTCCCGCCGTGGCTGTCGGTCCCGCCACCGGGCTACGGCGGTCTGGAACAGATGGTCGCCGCCCTGGTGGACGCGCTGGTCCGGGGCGGGCACCGGGTGACGCTGTTCGGTGCCGGCCGGCAGCACGGCACGCCGGCGGACTTCGTCTCCACGGCGACGCACCTCCAGTTCGACCGGCTCGGCGAGGCCCTGCCCGAGCTGGCCCACCTGGCCCGGGTACGCCAGTTGGTGAGCCCGGCGGACTTCGACGTGGTCCACGACCACACCACCATCGGCCCCCTGGTCGCCGGCCGGCGGGCGGTACCCACGGTGGCGACCGTGCACGGCAATCCGGTCGGCGAGTACGGCCAGGTGCTCAGCGACACCGACCACGGGGTGGGCCTGGTCGCCATCTCGCACGCCCAGCGCCGGGCCAACCCCGGACTGCCCTGGGTGGGTACGGTGCACAACGCGTTCGAGGCCCGGGACGTGCCGCGCAAGTCCGTGCCCAGCACCGGGCCGGTGCTCTGGCTGGCCCGGTTCAGCCCGGACAAGGGTCCGGACCTGGCGATCCGGGCGTGCCGGGCGGCCGGCCTGCCGCTGATCCTCGCCGGCAAGTGCACCGAGCCGGCCGAACGCCGGTACTACGAGCAGGTGGTCGAGCCGATGCTCGGCCCGGACGTGCGGGTGGTGCTCAACGCCGACCGGGACGCCGCGCTGCGGCTGCTGGTGGAGTCCCGGTGCCTGATCATGCCGATCCAGTGGGAGGAGCCGTTCGGCATGGTGATGGTCGAGGCGATGGCGACCGGTACGCCGGTGGTGGCGCTCGACCGGGGTGCCGTACCGGAGCTGCTCCGGCCGGGGCGGACCGGGCTGATCTGCACGGAGCCCGACGAACTGCCCGGCGCGTTGCGGGCGGTCACCCGGATCGACCCGGCGGAGTGCGTGGCGCACGTGGCGGAGAACTTCTCCACCTACCGGATGGCGCTCGGCTACACGGCGGTGTACCGGAGCTTCCTCGCCGCCTCGGTGGCGGCCCGGGACCCGGTCCGCGTCGCCGGCTGGTGACGGCCGGCAGCGCGGGCGACCCGCACCGGGACGACGGCCAGCGGCGGGCGACGGGGTCGGCGGGGACGACGGTCAGAGGGGCGCGGTGGTGAGCCGGGCGATCGCGGCGTCCAGCTCACGGGCGTACGCCGGGGTGATGCTGCCCTCCCGGCGGCGCTCGGCGACCTTCCCCCGGACCGAGTTCACCGCCGCCGCCAACGTCTCCGGATCGCTGTCGTAGTTCAGGTTGCGCATCAGGTTGCGCAGGTCCGTGCCCACGTCGTCGCGGATGTCGCCGGAGGCCACGCCCTCGTCGATGAGCTGGCCGACCAGGGTGACCGCGTCCACCGCCGGTGCTGACGGGGCGCTCCGGGTCGGTGGCGCGGAGGTGGCCGTCCGGCTGGGTGTCGTCGCCGGTGGCGGCGGGACGCTGGCGGCCGGCGCGGACGGCGACGCCGACGCCGCCGGGCTGCTCGGCGCCGGCGGTGACGGCGGCGGCTCCTCGGCCGGCTGGTGGGTGGGCAGCACCTGCGGCGGCGGGTCCGACTCCTGGGTGAGCGCCGGCACGAGCAGGGTGGCCCCGGTCACCACCACGACCAGGCCGACGAGCACCAGCGGAATCCGCCCCCGGCGCTCCGACGAGCGACGCCGGCCCGGCCCGCGGCGGCCCTCCGCGCCCGGCTCGTCGTCGGCGTCCGGGTGGTTCAGCGAGCCCGGCGGTGCCGCTGCGGCACCGACCACCACCGACGGCGGGACCGTCGAGCCGGCCGGACGACCCGCCGGCTGGGCCCGCCCGACGTCGCGCGGTGCACCCGCGTCCACCGGGCCGTGCCCGAACGGACCGGCCGGAGTGGCACCGTTGCGCGGCACCGTCGTCCCGGTCG